>JACMJU010000013.1 GCA_014380485.1 Methyloceanibacter sp. | reverse complement strand
GTGCTGCCCGTGAAAACTTAGGGGCCTAGTCCCACGGCCCGCGTCCCGCAACTCGCCGCTCTCCCGACCACGGCCCCGTTGCGCCGGAGCCGCTGCCTGAAGATACGCCGGTCTCGCCCATCGTGCGCGCCATCTCCCGAAGCCGCACCACGCGGTTCTCGACATTCGGGTGGGTCGAGAACAAATTGTCCATGCGCGCGCCGGACAACGGATTGACGATGAAGAGATGGGCCGACGCGGGATTGCGCTCGGCCGCTATATTGGGGATGTGGTGGGCGGCCGCCGCGATCTTTTGCAGGGCGGCGGCGAGCGCCAAGGGACGCCTGCTGATCTCGGCGCCCGCGCGGTCGGCCTCGTATTCGCGGGTGCGGCTGATCGCCATCTGCACCAGGCCCGCGGCGAGCGGTCCGAGGATCACGAGCAGAAGCGTGCCGATCACCCCGATATTGCCGCTATCGTTGCTCCTTCCGCCGAAAAAGAGCCCGAAATTCGCGAGCATCGAGATCGCGCCCGCGACCGTGGCGGTAATCGTCATCAGCAGCGTGTCGCGGTTTTGGACATGGCCGAGCTCGTGCGCGATCACGCCGGCAAGTTCCGCCTCGTCGACCGTCTGCATCAGGCCCGTCGTTACCGCCACGGCCGCGTTCTGCGGATTGCGGCCGGTGGCGAACGCGTTCGGCTGCGGGTTGTCCATGACATAGACGCGCGGCATGGGCAGGCCGGCATTGGCGGCAAGCTGCCTCACCATGGCATGGAGCTCGGGCGCCGAGCGCTCGTCGACCTCGCGCGCCCCGTACATGCGGAGCACCATCTTGTCGGAGTTCCAGTAGGCGAACAGGTTCATTGCCGCGGCCACGACAAGGGCGAGAAACATGCCGCCTTGGCCGCCGATCAGGTAGCCGATCCCCATGAACAGCGCCGTCAGCGCCGCAAGAAGAATGGCGGTGCGGAAATAGTTCATAGCGTTCAGGGCCTCCAACGCATTACGGCGACGCCGGTTGGCGCGCCCTTTTATGTTGGGACCCAAAGTCGTCGCGGCAAGGAGGTCGTGAGGATTCAGGTCGGTGCACCCCAGAGCTTCAAGGCGCATTGACCCGCAATGTGGCCGAAGTCGTCGTCGGCGGAAAGCATCGTCAGGCCGTGTCGGAGACAAAGCTGCGCGAGCAGCGCATCGATCGTTCCGGCCTGGACGCCCGCGCGCCGGCAGTGATTGCGCAAAGCGGCGGCTTCGATGTGATCCGTTCGATCCGGAACGATGAGAGGAATCGCGGAGAAGCGATCCAAGATCTGCGCCTGGGCTTTCGCGCCCAAGAAGCCTTGCAGAAGCTCCTGGAGGACGAGGCCCGTGGTGAGGATCAGCTCACCGGCCTCGATGGCCTTGATAAGCGCCTGCACTTCACCCGCCGCAGAGGGGGGCTCGCGCCGAAAGGCGAGCGACCAGACACTGGTATCGACGAACAAGCTCACTTGCGGCTGCGCTCGGCTTTGTAGTCATAGGATGACTGCCAGTCGAGTTTGCCCATGAGATCGAGGAGGCGCTTCTGCCGCCTGCGGGCGATGAATTCCTCGAGCGCCTTGGTGACTGCGGCCTTTTTTGTGCGTTCGCCGCTCAGCTCAAGCGCGCATTCAATCAATTCCGGATCGATCGAGAGGTTGGTTGCCATGTGTGAACCTCCACACAAAGACTGACACAAACCTGACCACAAGGCAAACCGCTGTTGAGGACCGACATTGGCGCCCAGCGCGGGGGGGCAAGGAGCCGACGCGCTCTGAAGCCCGTCACGGGGCGAAAAGGGCAGGGTAGGCCAAGGCTTTCGGCGGTTTCCGGCCCGCGTCCGGCCATTGGTTTCCGGGCCGGTTACCTTAACGGTTCCTCAACGGCTGCCCCCGCATCCTTGCGCGAAGCAGCCTCGGAGGTCGTCTCGCCATGTCAGTCGTCCCTCATGCCACTCTTGCCAAGTTCCCGTACCGGCCTGCGCCCGCCGGGATCGCGCTGACAGCGAAACAAAAACGTCTCATTCGCGAAAGCTTCTTGAGGCTCGAGCCCGCCTTCGATCTCGTGGGCCAACTCTTCTTTCGCAAGCTCTACCGTCTCGATCCATCCTTCCGTGCCCTATTCGCCGGCCCGGTCGAGACGCAAAGCCGCAAGTTCATGGCGGGATTGAAACTCGCCATCGTCTCGCTCAACCACGAGGATGGGCTCGCGCCCACGCTCAAATTGCTCGGCGTCCGTCATCGTCAGCTCGGCATCAAGGTCCGCCACTACCGCATGATGGCCAAGGCGTTGATCTGGACACTCGAACAGTCGCTGGAAAAGCGTTTCACGCGCGAGACCAAGGACGCGTGGTCGGCGTTCCTCACCCAGATCACCCGCATCCTGAGCGGCAGCGACGCCGCACTCTTGCGGAGCGTCGGCTAGGCGGACTTCCGGTTCTGCCGATGCTCGATGAGATCGGCGACGACGGAAGGATCGGCCAGCGTCGAGGTGTCGCCGAGATTGCCGAAATCGTCCTCGGCGATCTTGCGAAGGACGCGGCGCATGATCTTGCCCGAGCGCGTCTTGGGCAAGCCGGGCGCGAACTGAATGAGGTCGGGCGAGGCGATAGGCCCGATCTCCTTGCGCACCCAGTCGCGCAGTTCGGTTCGCAACTGATCGGAAGATTGCTGGCCTACCATGAGCGTCACGTAGCAATAGATGCCCTGACCCTTGACGTCGTGGGGGTAGCCAACGACGGCGGCCTCCGACACTTTGGGATGGGCGACGAGCGCGGACTCGACCTCGGCCGTGCCCATGCGGTGTCCGGCGACATTGATCACGTCGTCGACCCGGCCGGTGATCCAGTAATAACCGTCCTCGTCGCGCCGGCACCCGTCGCCGGTGAAATATTTGCCCTTGTAGGTTGCGAAGTAGGTTTCGACGAAGCGCTTGTGGTCGCCATAGACGGTCCGCATCATTCCCGGCCACGCATCGAGGATGACCAGGTTGCCGGTCGCCGCGCCCTCGAGCACGTTGCCCTCACTGTCGACAATGGCGGGTTGCACGCCGAAGAAGGGCAGTGTTGCCGAGCCCGGCTTGAGCTTGGTCGCGCCGGGCAGCGGCGTGATGAGGATGCCGCCGGTCTCGGTCTGCCACCAGGTATCGACGATCGGGCAGCGTTCCGCCCCCACCACATGGTAATACCACTCCCAGGCTTCGGGATTGATCGGTTCGCCCACAGTGCCGAGCAGCTTGAGCGATTTCCGGCTGGTGCGCGTCACATAGTCGTCGCCGACGCCCATCAGGGCCCTGATCGCCGTGGGCGCGGTGTAGAAGATATTGACCTTGTGCTTGTCGACCACCTGCCAGAAGCGCGACGCATCCGGGTAGTTGGGGACGCCCTCGAACATGAGAGTGGTCGCGCCGTTGGCGAGCGGCCCGTAGACGATATAGGAATGGCCCGTGACCCAGCCGACATCGGCCGTGCACCAATAGACGTCGCCGTCATGGTAGTCGAACACGTATTGATGCGTCATTGCGGCGAACACGAGATAGCCGCCCGAAGTGTGCAGCACGCCCTTGGGCTGTCCCGTCGAGCCCGAGGTATAGAGAATAAACAGCGGATCCTCCGCGTTCATTTCCTCGGGCGGACAATCCTCGCCGACCTTGGCGAGTTCCTCGTCGAGCCACAGGTCGCGGCCGGGAGTCCAGGGCACCTCGGCGCCGGTATGCTTGACCACCAGAACCTTCTCGACGCCGCTCACCTTGTTCAGCGCCTTGTCGGCATTGGCCTTGAGCGGCACCTTGCGGCCGCCGCGTAGACCCTCGTCGGCCGTGATCAGGATTCGCGATTTGCAGTCGTCGATGCGGCCCGCGAGCGAGTCGGGAGAGAAACCCCCGAACACGACGGAATGGATGGCGCCGATGCGCGCCGAGGCGAGCATGGCGTAGGCCGCTTCCGGGATCATGGGCAGGTAGATGGTGACGCGGTCGCCGCGCCTGACCCCGTTGGCCTTGAGCACGTTGGCGAGACGGCAGACTTCCCGGTGAAGCTCATGATAGGTAATGTAGCGCGCGTCGTGGGAGGGGTCGTCGGGCTCCCAGATGATGGCGACCTGCTCGCCGCGCTTCTTCACATGGCGATCGGTGCAGTTGGCGGCAACGTTGAGAGTGCCGTCCTCGAACCATTTGATCGAGACGTCGGGATAGGCGAAAGAGGCGTTCTTGACGCGGGTGTAGGGCTTGATCCAGTCGATACGCTTGCCCTCTTTGCCCCAGAACTTGTCCGGCTTCTCGACGCTTCTCCGGTACAGCTTCTCGTAATTGTCCTTATCGATGAACGCGCGGGCTTTCCATTTCTTCGGAACCTTCACGATTTCGACTTTGTACTGTTTATGCTCGGACATTGGTCCGTTCCTCCCGACGCAACGCCTACACCCCAATGTTTGGACGAAGGCTCTGCGCGCTTCCTTCACGAGACTCCAAAAGCGCCGATGACTGCCCCTTGGATGAGCAGCACCAAAAGCCAATAGCCGCCGTCGATCGCCGTCAGGATCGGTTTCGCGCCGCTAAAGGTATGATTGACTCCCATCGTGGTGATGACGAAGCCGAGCCATACGAAGAATCCGCTGACCACCCCGCCTCTGATGGTGATATCGCCAAGATGCCCCATGATACCGGCCAGCATCAGGGCCATGACGAAAAGAGCGATAATGGCGATGACGAATGGCAGGACTTGCGCCGGCCCTTGCGGCCTGTCGGCCTCGGTCTTGCCGACGGCGCGCATCCAGGGCTTCGCCAACACCATGTACCACACCGTCCCGAGACCGAAGCCGGCCAGGGTAGCGATCACGACGGCGATATAATTCACTCCTGTGAACGACATGGCGTCCCCCTTCCATGGTTCGAAAGCCGCTCTCCCGACCGACTTTACTCCAGGAATGAAGCCTGCGGCACTAGGCTCTCGGCGGGTCTGTGACACCGCCCATGGCGCAGACCTTCTTCCACTCGGCAGCCGTCACCGGTTGCACCGACAGGCGCGAATTTCTGACCAGCACCATGGACTTGAGCGAAGGCTCGGCCTTGATCTCGGCAAGCGTCACCGGTCGCGCCAGACCGCGCACGGCGGCCACGTCGACACATTCCCATTGGCCGGAGCCGTCGGTCGAGTCGGGATGGGCCTCCTTTACCACCTTGACGATGCCGACCACGCTCCTCTCTTCGCCGGAATGATAGAAGAAGGCGAGATCGCCGCGTCGCATCGCGCGCATATTGTTGCGCGCCTGGAAGTTGCGCACGCCGTCCCACTCGGCCCCCTTGCGCCCCTCCTCTTTCTGCTGGTCCCAGGACCAGGCGTCGGGCTCCGACTTGAGCAGCCAATAGGCCATGGTATCAACGCGGCGTAACGCTCACGCCTCCTTGCCGGGATTGTTCATAGTCCAGAGCCACGGCCTGATATCGACGCTCGCGAAGATCCCAAGCCTGGCGAAGGGATCGTTGGCGGCAATCTTCCGCGCGGCATCGATGGAGGCCGCCTCGACCACGATCAGGCTGCCATTCATGGTTTGGCCGTCGGTCTCGGTGAAAGGACCGGCAAGGACCAGCGTCTTGCCGAGACTCTTGAGATAAGCGAGGTGCTCAGGGCGGTTAGCCTTGCGTGCGGCAAGGCTGCCCGGCTTGTCGGTGCATATGAGCGCGTAGAGCATGAGGTGCCTTTAGGCTAATCCGCGGCCGATTTTCTGTCCATGATCACACCTCCGCCCTGAGCGGCCGGGCTAGCAGCGCCTCGATGGCCTCATCGACCGTTGCAAGCCCCGAGATCACCGCGTGCACCGCTTGGGCGATTGGCATGTCGATGCCGCGCGCCGCCGCCATTTCCACCACGGCGACTGCGGTATAGACGCCCTCGGTGACCGCAATCCGCCCCCCCAGCACCTCGTCGAGCAGGCGGCCTTTCCCCAGCTCGATGCCGAGCGACATGTTGCGCGATTGCGGGCTGCCGCAGGTGAGCAGCAGATCCCCGAGCCCTGAGAGTCCGGTCAGGGTCTCGCGCCGTGCGCCGACCGCCGCGCCAAATCGCGCCATCTCGGCGAAGCCGCGTGTCACCAGCGCTGCGTGAGCGCTCGCGCCGAGCGTCTTGCCGACCACGATGCCGGCGCCGATGGCATAAACGTTCTTCACCGCTCCGCCGATCTCCGCGCCGACCACGTCGTCGCTCCAATAGCAGCGGAAGGGGGGATGGCTGAGCGCATAGGAGAGTGCGCGGCCGAGCGTCTCGTCCGCGCTGGCAAGGGTGACCGCAGCGGGGAGCCCGCGCGCGACCTCGGCGGCGAAACTCGGCCCCGAGAGCACGGCGACCTTCGGTCCGGGCGCGATCTCGGCCACGACCTGCGAGATCAGCTTTCCGGTCGATTGCTCGATGCCCTTGGAGCAAATCACGAGAGGCTGCTCGCGCTTCAGATCGGGCGCAAGCGCGCCCACGATCTCGCGCGCCTGTTGCGTTGGCGTCGCCAGGAGCACGAAATCGCAATCGGCGACTTCGTTCAACCGGGCGGTGGCCGCGATGGACGGGTCGAGGCTGACGCCGGGAAGATAGGCTTCGTTGCGATGACGCTGCTTGATGTCGGCAAGGGTCTCCGGCTCATAGGCCCAGATCAGCACATCGCGCCCGGCGCGATGGGAGGTGATGGCAAGCGCCGTGCCCCACGCGCCCGCGCCCACGATGCCGACCGATTGAAGCGCCATGCCGAGACCTCGCTGCCTTCATATGCCAGATTTTGCTAAAGCGGCGAAATCGGGGCGTTTACGCTTTGACTCCGGCGCCAATGGCCGGAGGCGCCTCGGGGTCGAGCGGCCATCGGGCGCGGATGGGGGCAGAAAGATCGTCGGTCAGGCCGTGTGACAGCCGCAATGCACCGGCCCAGGCGATCATGACGGCATTGTCGGAGCAGAGCTCCGGCGGCGGTACGACGAGACGGAAGCCGTGCTTGCCGGCGACCGTTTCGAGCGCCGCTTTCAGTCTTTGATTGGCGGCGACCCCGCCTGCGACCACGAGCGCGCGTTGCGCCCCGCTGCCGAGACGCTCCCAATAAAGATCAAGCGCGCGCGCGGTTCTGTCGCTGACGATGTCGACAACCGCCTCCTGAAAACTTGCGCAGAGATCGGCGATGTCCTGCCGGCTCAACGGCGCTCGGGCCCGAGCTTCGCGCCTGAGCGCGGTCTTGAGCCCGGCCAGAGAGAAATGCGGCTCCGCCCGTCCGAGCATCGGCCGGGGCAGCGCGATGGCGGGGCGTCCGCGTGCCGCTTCGCGCTCGACTTCCGGTCCGCCGGGATAGCCTAGTCCGAGCAGCTTGGCGGCCTTGTCGAAGGCCTCGCCGAGCGCATCATCGAGCGTCGTGCCGAGACGCTCATAGGCGCCGACGCCATTGACGATGAGCAGCTGGGTATGCCCGCCGGACACGAGCAGCAGCAGATACGGAAAGTCGAGCCCGTCGGTGAGCCCGGCGGTGAGCGCATGGCCTTCGAGATGATTGACGGCGATGAAGGGCCGGCCGAGGCCGAGCGCGATGGCCTTCGCCGTGGTCACGCCGACGATCAAGCCGCCGATGAGACCAGGCCCGGCCGCCGCGGCCACCGCATCGACCGCGGCGAAATCGAGCCCGGCCTCTCCCATGGCCTGGCGGATCGCCGCATCGAGCAGCTCGACATGGGCGCGGGCGGCGATCTCGGGCACCACGCCGCCATAGGCCGAATGCAGGTCGAGCTGCGAGCGCACCACGCTTGCAAGGATCTCGCCCCGCCCGCCGGCCGCCCGGCGCACCACGGCGGCCGCGGTCTCATCGCAGCTCGTCTCGATCCCGAGCACGGTAAGGGATTTGTCCTTGGCGGCGGCACCCATGGGGCTTTCTATAGCCTCTAACGGCCTCGATTGAAGGGGAAGCGGAAAGAGGCCATTAATGCGGCCGAAACCGCTCCCTTCGTTTTAAGGACTTCCAAGGATCTCTGTTTGTCCCCCCGCCCGCTCCTGATCGGCACCCGCGGCAGTCCGCTTGCGCTTTGGCAGGCGCGGCATGTGTTGGCGCGGCTCATCGCCGCCCACGGCCTCGCCGACGACGCGGTCGCGCTTAAGGTCATTACCACATCGGGCGATCGCATTACCGACCGGCCCTTACGCGACTTCGGCGGCAAGGGCATGTTCACCAAGGAGATCGACGACGCGCTTCTCGACGGCGGCGTCGATCTCGCCGTGCACTCGATGAAGGATCTGCCGACGCATCTTCCTGCCGGCCTCATCGTGGGCGCGGTGCTGCCCCGCGCCGATGTTCGCGATGCCTTCATCAGCGCCAAGGCGGATTCGCTTGCCGGTCTCCCGCCCGGCTCCGTCGTTGGTACGTCGTCCTTGCGCCGCGCAGCGCAAGTGAGACGGTTTCGCCCCGACCTGCGCGTCGTCGATTTCCGCGGCAATGTCGAGACGCGGCTGAAGAAGCTCGGCGAGGGACGGGCCGATGCCACGCTGCTCGCGCTGGCGGGGCTCGAACGGCTTGGGCTTGCCGCGCGCGCGACCTCTGTGCTCTCGACCGAGGAGATGCTTCCGGCGGTCGCCCAAGGCGCGATCGGCGTGACCTGCCGCTTCGATGATGCCACGACCCGCGCGCTCCTTGAGCCGCTCGACGACGCAGTTTCGGCGACAGCAGTCGCGTGCGAGCGTGCCTTTCTTGGGACCCTCGAAGGGTCTTGCAAGACGCCGATCGCGGGACTCGCCGAGATTGCGAAAGACCGCATACGCTTTCGCGGAATGATCCTAGCGGCTGACGGGAGCGAATGGTTCGAAACGGAGCTGACCGGTGCGGCGGACGGCGCCGAGAGAATTGGAACAGAGGCCGGCGAAGCGCTTCTTATGCGTGCCGGACCGGACTTCATCGCAAGCCTCGCCTGATGCGCCTCCTCGTCACCAGGCCCGAGCCCGATGCCGGCCGTGAGGCCGAGCTGCTTTCAGCGCGCGGCCATCAGCCGGTGCTCGCGCCTCTGCTCGCCATTGAATTCAAAAGCACGCCCTTACGGCTTGCAGGCGTGCAAGCCCTGATCGCTACCAGCCGCAACGCCATACAAGCGCTCGCTGCTCACCCCGCGCGTGGCGAGGCCCTCAAACTTCCGCTCTTTGCGGTCGGCGACGCCACGGCCGGCGCGGCTCGGAAACTCGGTTTCGTTGAAGTTGTCATCGGACCCGGAACCGCGGGAGCGCTCGCCACGCTGATCGCAACCGAGCTCGAGCCGGAGCGCGGCCGGCTCGTGCACCTTGCCGGCGAGACGCTCGCCTTCGATCTGAAAGCGGCGTTGGAGTCGCAGGGCTTCGCCATAAGCAAGACGGTGCTCTACCGGGCGGTCCCGGCAGGCGCTCTTCCACCCCAGGTTTCAAGCCTGATTGCGGCCGGTCGCCTTGACGGGGTCATCCTCATGTCGCCGCGCACGGCCGGGATTTTCGCCGCGCTCGTCGCAGGCCACGGCCTGGTAACGCAAGCCGCTAGTCTCGTTTGCTATTGCCTGTCCGAGGCGGTAGCAGAGGCGGTAGCGCCGCTTGGATGTGAAGCACGCGTGGCGGCGCGCCCGCGCGAGGAAGATGTCCTTGCGCTGTTGGACGCCGAGGCGGCATCCTCATGAGGGGATAAGGTTAGGCGCAATGGCAGACCCTTTCGGCGATAAGGATCAGGGCTCAGGCGGCGCGAGCAGGCGCCCGGCGCAGACTATCGACGGAACCGCGACCGAGGTTGGGGTCGAGCCGGCGCCCGAACAGGAGGCGGCGGCGGCGGCCCCGGAGCACGAAGACGGACCCGATGGTGCCGGCGAGAGCGCCGGCGGCGGTGAGCCCAAGGCCGCTCCGCCACCGCGAACGCACCTGTCCCAAATCAAGAGCTTCATGACCCACCTCGCCGCAGGCCTCATCGGCGGACTCGTCGGCGTCATAGCCCTTGCCCTCGCCTGGGGCGGTTTCGGCACCGGCGAAGAGAGCGCGCCGCCGCCGGACCTCGCTACCCTCGAACAGCGCCTTGCCAAGCTCGAAGGGGCGTCTGCCACCTCGCCCGGCGCCGAAGCGCTCTCGGGGTTGGAGGGGCGCGTTGCGGCGCTTGAGGATAATCAGAACGCGGACGCGGCGAAACTGCCGGAGCTTGCCGATCGTGTTGCCGAGCTCGAAGCGTCGCTGAAGACTCTCGCTAAGACCGCCGAGGAAGGCGGCTCGGTGGCCGCCGCCGCCGCCATCGGCCAGCAGATCGAAGAGGCCGAGGAGAGGCTTGAGGCCAAGATCGCCGACGCCCTCGCCAAAGGGGAGGCCGCCAATGCCTCGGCGATCAAGCAAATCGAGGACGCGCTCGCCGAGCTCAGGGCCAAGCTTGGGGCGCTGGCCGAGGCTGAGCTTGGAACCGGCGATGCCGGCGCGTTCCAGCCTGAGCTCGCTGCGCTCGCCGAGCGGCTCACCAAGCTCGAGGCGATGCTCTCCGAACTCGCCGGCGCGATCGACAAGGAGGCGGCGGGGGCCAAGTCGGCGGCGCTCGCGATTGCCTTCGCCAATCTGCGCGCGGCGGTCAGCGAAGGGCGCCCCTACGCCGCCGAATTCGATACGCTCGGCACGCTCACGCCGGCCCTCGGCGATCTTGGGGTGCTTCCTGCCTATGCCGAAAAGGGGATCCCCACACTGCCGGAACTTGCGCGCTCCTTCGCGGCGGCGAGCGACGAAGCGCTGGCCGCGGCCGCGCCTGAAGCTGACGGATCCCTGGTCGACAGCCTCATGTCGAGCGCGCAGTCGCTGGTGAAGATCAGGCGCATCGATGACGCTTCGGCGGGCGAAGGCAACGCGGCGGTCCTCGCCCGGGCCAAGGCGGCGCTCGACAAAGGAGACCTCGCCGCCGCCGTGAAGGAAGTCGAAGCGCTCGAGGGCGCTGCGCGCGAAGCCTTTTCGGACTGGCTCGGACAGGCCCATGCACGTCTCGCCGCCGGCGAGACTCTGAAGCGGCTCGAAGGCGCTCTGCTCATCTCCATGAGCGGAGAGGCCGAAGCCGGGCAGCCGTGAGCCGATGATCCGCGTCCTCATCTTCACTTTATGCGTGGTCGCGGCGGCGGCGGGTCTCGCCTGGCTTGCCGATCGGCCCGGCACGGTGACCGTCCAATGGCTCGGCTATCAGATTGAGACCAGCGCCTTTGTCGGGGCGTCGGCGATCGGTGTCGTGGTCGTGCTGCTGATCTTGATCTGGGCGCTGGTGCGCTACCTCTTCACCCGACCTGCCGCCATCGCCGCGCACATTCAAGAACGGCGGAGACAGCAAGGATATGACGCGCTCTCGCGCGGCCTCCTCGCTATCGGGGTCGGCGACCGCACGCTTGCCCAGCGCTATGCCGGCATTGCCGGGCGCAATCTGCCGCGCGAGCCTTTGACGGCCTTGCTGAGGGCGCAGGCCGCGCAGCTCAAGGGCGACAAGGCGGCGGCCCGGCGCGCCTTCGAAACTATGCTCGACCGTCCCGAGACGGAGCTTCTCGGGTTGCGCGGCCTGTTCCTCGAGGCGCGGCGCAGCGACGACAACGAGGCGGCCCGGGCCCTTGCCGAGCAGGCGGTCACGCGCGATCCGAAGCTCGCCTGGGGCGTCAATGCGCTGCTCGACATGCAAGCACGGGCCGGCGATTTCGACGGGGCGCTGAACACGCTCGCCATTGCGCGCGACAACGGTCATGTCGAACCCGGCATCGCGCTCCGCCGCCGCGCCGTCCTGCTGACGACTGAGGCGCGCGAAGCGGAGGCCTCCGATCCCGACAAGGCGCTCAGACTGGCAAGCGAAGCGCTGCGGCTTGCGCCCTCTTTGGTGCCCGCGGCGGAAATCGCCGGACGCATCCTTGCTTCGAAGGGCGAGAGCCGTCAGGCCTCCCGCACGATCGTCAGAACCTGGAAGCTTTCGCCCCACCCCGATCTTGCCTTCGTCTATGCCTTCGCCAGGGCGGGCGACGCTCCGCGCGAGCGGGTGAAGCGCATCAAATATCTGGCGAGCCTCACGCCGGGCGATATCGAAGGACCGATCGCCATCGCCAACGCCGCCATCGAAGCGCATGAATGGGAGGAGGCGCGTGCCGCTCTGGCGCCTTATCTCGATGGCCGTCCGCCGGCGCGCATCTGCACGCTGATGGCGCGGATCGAGGCGGGTGAGCTCGGCGACAAGGGACGCGAACGGGAGTGGCTCGCGCGCGCACTCCGCGCTCCGCGCGACCGCGCCTGGATCGCCGACGGCTATGTCTCGGATCGCTGGCTGCCGGTCTCGCCGGTGACCGGCGCCGTCGATGGGTTTGAATGGAAAGCGCCGGTCGATGCGATCGGGCGCGGCGACGATACGCTCCTGATCGAGGAACGGTCAGGGCCGGTCGCTGCCGAGGCGCCACCTCCGCTGGCGGCACCCCGCGTCGAGTCCCCGCCTCAACGCGGGGTGGGCGACAATGTCGATGTGAGCCCGGCGCAGGATCAAGCCGCTGCCGCCCCGGTCAAGGCGCCGCCCGCTCCGCCGCCGCCGGCCCGTTCCGAGCCCAAGCCCAAGCCCGCGATTTTCGTGCCGGAACGCCCGCCCGACGATCCTGGCGTGGCGCAGGTCGAGACCGACGAAAGCCCGAACTCGCTCGAGCGGCTGCGCGCGGCGCAATTCCGCTGACGGCAAAAGGCCGGTCTGGCGCCTCGCTTGCACGATGCCAATATAGCCATTAATCACGGGAGACGCTTATTTGACCCGCGCCGCCGAAACGCAGCGCCTAGCCGCAATAGCTCAGCTGGTAGAGCACATCATTCGTAATGATGGGGTCGGGGGTTCGAATCCCTCTTGCGGCACCAAAAGTTAAACAACGAGAGTAATGGCGCGATCGAGGTCGCGCCCTTCACGTCGCGAGGCTCAGGAGAGGCGTATAAAGCCCAACCCGAGATACATCAGAATGAAGACCCCGATCACCAGCAGGATCAGGTAATGAATGCTCGTTTGCGCCCGGTTGCAGACGGTCTCCGCGAACGGATTGGGAAGGTGGTTGAAGCAGTCCGAGGCAAAGGTTCCGGCAATATCGGCATGATGTCGTATCGATGACCATCCTTGCACCGCGATCCCGACCCATGCGGCGCTAACAAGGAGGCCGGCACTCAGCATGGCAAGCGCCGCCCATTTGTCCTCCCAAAGCGCCGCAGGGCTGATGGCAAGCGCGCCGATGATCAACGAATTGGCCAAGAGCAGCGCGTTGTGGCGCGCCCAAAGGGTTTCCCGCTCCGAATTTATCAGGTCGGTGTAGGCCTGGAAGACGGCGATCTCGTCGGATGAACGCTCTGCGTGTTTCGCTTTCATGTGCACACCTGCGATTAGCGCCGCCACGGGACGAACAGGCCGAAATTATCCACGCACGGCCCGGAAGCGTAAAGGGCCGCCTTACCCTCTGTTCCGGGGGTCATTATCATGCCCGAACTGTTTGCTAGAAGCACATGCAAGCAGGCCGCCCTTTGCCAGCTATGGAGGAAGTGATGTTACGCAATCTCGCATTCGTCGGTTATGCCGCGGTTCTCACTCTTTTCGCTGCCGCCTCAGTCCCGGCGGCTCAATTCGGCACGGCGGAGGAAGCCAAGGCCATGCTCGAGAGAGCAGTTGCCGCGGTGAAAGAGGACAAGGCGAAGGCGCTTGATATGTTCAACAACGGCGAGGGCGGCTTCAAGGACCGTGATCTTTATGTGTGGTGCGCCAACGCCTCGGACGGCATCGTAACCGCGCAGCCTTACATGAACAGGGGCAAACAGCTGAGAGACATTAAGGGCAAGCACGGTGCTCCGTTCGGTGAAACGATTATGCAGAATGCCACCGAGGGAACGATAAAAGAGACCACCTACTGGTGGCCTCGACCCGGCTCGGACGAGCCCTTCGAGAAGGAGACCTACTACACGAAGGCCGGTGACCAGATTTGCGGTGTCGGCTACTACAAGAAATGAACGCCGCGCTGCCGCTTTCTGCACGAAGCGGACAACCGCATTTCGCTATTGCGGCACCAGAACCGAAAAACAAGACCCTGGGGCGCCGCTCCGACGGCCCGCCTATTTATAGGGCGACGTCGAGAGTGGCGGCGGTGCGTAGGTGACTTCAGCTTGCCGGTGATGAAAGCAAGCGGCCAAAAAACCGCACCAGATAACGGCGGCAACCATTACGGCGATACGCATGTTTCAGTCCCTCACCAAAGAGAAGCGGCCCGGGAGTGCTGGGCCGCTCCTTCCAAACCCCATTGTCAAATCCATTCCCGGTAGGCCCCAATAGGCTATCGCTCCAATCCTTGCGGATCGGTTAAGTCCGGCTAAGGAGCCTCGTAGGGATATCTCGCTCGCCCGTAAGGGTTGGAAGGCGAGGCTCCATAGGGGTCACGGGGCGCCGCCGGCGGAGCTCCATAAGGGTCAGATTGCGGCGCCGCCGAGCCTCCATAGGGGTCAGAGGGCGAAGCTCCGTAGGGGCCAGCTCCTCGGTCTCGTGCGTATGCGTTTGGTGGCGGCGGCGGATCGTACTGGTCCGAGTAGTTTCCTTGACCGTATTGCTGCCGGGCCAAGGGCGGCGGTTCGGCGGATGTTTGCCACGGCCGGCAGCAGCCCAAGAGCGCAACGGCGGAGGTGGCAAGAGTGATGGCGAAAAGAATACGCATGGGTAAAGAGGCCGATTTTGGCGCCCGTTAAGAGAAACGGCCCCAAGCGGAACCCTTGAGGCCGCTTCCCTTTAATCCGCCGTCTACGCAGAACTTGTAACGGCCCTGCATACTGACCCGCGATCCGTTGCTGCTCGGTTAATCGCCTCCTCGGGAGCTGGAGGCAACGAGGCCAACTGGCCCCCGAGCCCAGCGTGATAGGTATTTCCTCTCAACTTTCGAATTGGGCTAAAAAGAGATTCCCCTACGCTGCTCGCATGCGTTCACTTAAGCGCAAGATTTGGCTCATGCTCGCGGCGATCGCCGCCGCCGGCATCGTGGTCGGGGGCTGGCACGTCTACCGCGTTGCCCTGGTCGGTTCGGGCTTCAGCGCGGAGATCCTGTGCGGCGGGGTGTTCGTCTCCGGTCGCGCGCCGGACGATGTCGGCGCCGAGGATCTCAGCGGCCCCGGCTACGAGCTCTTGCGCTTTTTTCGTCGGACGGTCGAGCGCGAGACGAAACGCGTGACCGCTTCCTTCTATGGTCTCGCCGCGCAGACGGCGATCCATCGCGATGGTCTCGGCTGCACGCTGATCGACGGGAGGAGCGAGGAGGCGCTGCGCGCCGAGGCGCCGGCGCTTACCGGCTCGCCACCTGCCGATCCCGAGGCGCTCTGGCCCGAAGGTGAACGCGTCGACTTCACGGTAGCTTCCGAGGGTGTCGATAAGTCTGCGCTCGGCGCCGCGCTCGAGGCCGCGTTCGCCGAGCCCGATCCTGCTCATCCCCGCAACACCCGCGCGCTGGTCGTGGTGCATCGGGGACGCATCGTTGCCGAGCGTTATGCGCCGGGGTTCGGCGTCGCGATGCCGCTGGTCGGCTGGTCGATGACCAAGGGCGCGTTGAACGCGCTGGTCGGACTGAGGGTCAATGACGGCAAGATTGCGCCGACCGACCGGGCGCTGCTGCCGGAATGGCGCGGCGGCGGCGACCCGCGTCGCGATATTTCGCTCGACGATCTGCTGCGCATGTCGAGCGGTATCGCCTTCGATGAGAGCTATGACGATCCCCTCGCCGATGTAACCGTGATGCTGTTCGCCACCGGCGACATGGCGAAGTTCGCCGCCGCCAAGCCGCTCGTTCATCGGCCCGGTGCCCATTTCGCCTATGCCAGCGGCACCTCGGTCATCATCGCCGGAATCCTGCGCGCGACCTTCGCCACCGATCAGGACAATCTGCGCTACCCGCGCGAGCGCCTGTTCGGGCCGCTCGGCATGAAGAGCGCGGTGTTGCCGCCCGACGCTTCGGGCACGTTCATCGGTTCGTCGCTGCTCTATGCCTCGGCGCGCGACTTCGCCCGTCTCGGTCTTCTCTTCCTTCAAGACGGCGTTTGGCAGGGGCAACGGCTGTTGCCGGAAGGGTGGGTCGGCTACACGCTCACGCCGACGAACGATGCGCCGGATCGAAGCTATGGTGCCCAGATGTGGCTCAAGCTGCCCGAGTCCCCCGGGCTCGGCGAGCCGCCGATGCCGGACGACGCCTACTATTTTCTCGGCCACGACGGGCAAATCGTCGCCATTGTCCCGTCGCACGACCTCGTCGTCGTGCGGCTCGGCCGCACGGTGGAGCGCGGCGCCTGGGATCATGCCAAGGACCTTGCGCCCATCGTGCGCGCCTTTCCGGCGCCGGATCGCTGAGAGGGGGGCAGAGGCTTGCAACGTTTCATTGCCGCAAAGCCCTGAACCGCCGCACGCGTCGCGAGGTCGCCGGAACGTGATGAGGACCAGCGACGCCCGCTGCTACAATCGCGCTCTCCCTTATCGTCCAATGAAGGTGATGCGCCATGTCGTTTGGAATGTATCAGGCCTCGGTTCCGGCTTTCGTCACGATGCTGAACAACCTCTCCGCCATCCTCGCCAAGGCCGAAGTCTACGCCGCCGAGCGCAAGATCGCGCCCGAGGTATTGTTGAACTGGCGCCTCGCACCTGACATGTTTCCCTTCACGCGGCAGATTCAGGTCGCAAGCGATCTCGCCAAGGGCACCACGGCGCGGCTCGCCGGTCGCGAGGTTCCGAGTTATGCCGATGAGGAGAAGAGCTTCGCCGATCTCAAGGCCCGCATCGCCAAAACGGTGAAGTTCATCGAGGGCTTCGCGCCCAAGGACATCGACGGCTCAGAGGGGCGCGACATCTCGCTCACCATCGGCGGGCAGGAGCTGCGCTTCAAAGGCGAGCCCTATCTCGTGCACTTCGCTTTGCCCAATTTCTATTTCCACGCAACCACCGCCTACGCCATCCTCAGGCGTTGCGGAGTCGAAATCGGCAAACGCGATTTCATCGGCCAGATTTGATCGGCAGTTATCCTAGGCCGTATCGCTCGAGCTGGGCAGCCCGCGCGCTAGCAAGGCCATTGCCAGACCCGCGACGAAGCCGCCGATATGAGCCATATAGGCGATGCCGCCCACATTGGCGCTTTCGTCGGTGTAGGCGATCGTTCCTACTCCGCTGATGAGTTGGAACACGATCCACAATCCGAGCACGACGAAGGCGGGCATGGCAACGACTTGCCGCCCGAGCAGCACGTTCACCCGCGACTGCGGGAACATGAGGATATAGGCCCCGAGAACGCCGGCAATGGCGCCCGAGGCCCCGACATTGGGGATGCCCGATTCGGGCGAGTAGACATATTGCGCGAAGGTCGCGGCAATGCCTGCGAGCAGGTAGAAGATCAGGAACTTGATGGGACCGAGCCGATCTTCGACGTTGTCGCCGAAGATCCATAGAAAGAGCATGTTGCCGAAGAGGTGCATCCAGCCGCCATGCATGAACATGGCGGAGAAGATGGTCACCGCATTGGCGCCCGGCTCTTCGGAAAATCGGGCGGGAATGAACGCCCAATTGGCGATGAATTGGTCGCCGCCGGCGAGCTCAGCCAGGAACACCAGCACGTTGATGCCGATCAGTGCAGGGGTGACGACGGGAAAGTTGCGCCGCTGGGAATTATCGTCGCCGACCGGAAACATGCGAACCTCGTTGAGACCGAACTTGCCGGATCATAACCAAGGCCGAGGAGAAGTCTATCTGGCGCTGTTCCGGGGTGGAGGGAGGCTTCTCGGCAACTGTTGTGAGGAGATTGGGCTATTGCCTGCGAATGAGGTTGGCTGGCGCAGTGCTCCGGGACTAACCTCAAGAGCTCCACGAGGGATTTTCGCGATGGGCGGACGAGCCTTAGCGGCGGGCTTCGGCGCTGTTTCAAAGGCCTTTCTGCTGGCCGGTCTCCTCGCGAGCGGCGTCGGCGCCGTCGTGGCGAGAGCGGAGGCAACGCCACCGGAGGCGGTCGCGTCCCCCTTGCCGGGCGACACCGATCAGGCCCCGACCAGCCCTGCCGCCGCGCCGGCGGGAGCGGATGAAGTCTCACCAGTTCCCGCGGCGGCATCTTCCGGCGAGGACGAGCCGTCGGTCGATCCGGCCGCGGCCCCCGCCACCGAGGAGGGCCGCGATCCCGCCGATGGGGCGGTCACCGCGGTAACGCCCGGAGAAGCCGAACCGAAGCCGCCCCCGGCCCATCCCATCGTCGCCGCGATCAGGTCGAAGCTCCAGGACCCCGCCTTGCGCAAAGGGGCGTCGGCCGACGACCTCGCCGCCCTTGAGGCCTTCTACGGCGCGCGCGGCGGTCCTCCGCTCTGGATCACCGCCATGGGCTTCTCCGCCACGGCTCAAGCTGTCATTGCCGAAATCCAGAAAGCCGGCGATTGGGGGCTCGATCCGCAGGCCTTCGACCTTCCCGCCGCTTCCGATCTGCCGACCACCGCCGAGGCTCAAGCTCTCGACGAGATCAGGCTCGGCCTTGCCGCTCTCAAATATGCGCGCTTTGCCCGCGGCGGGCGTCTGTCGCCCTCGCGCATCAGCAACTTGTTCGACCAGAAACCGGATCTACGCGATCCGGCTGCGGTTCTGACCGAGATCGCAAGCTCGGCCGCGCCGGGCGCATATTTGACGTCGCTCCATCCCAAGCACGAGCAATTCGAAAATCTGCGCCAGGCGCTCATCAAGGCCGTCGCCGGCATCAAGGCGCGTGGAGGCAGGCCCGAGAGCGATGGCACCGTTCAGCGCCTCATCGTCAACATGGAACGCTGGCGCTGGATGCCCGCCGGTCTCGGCTCGTACTATGTCTGGAACAACGTTCCGGCCTTCACCACAAGGGTCATGAAAGGCGGCAAGTCGATCTACGTGGAAAAGGTCATTGTCGGTCAGGTCAAATACGCGACGCCGATCTTCTCGGCAGACATGCGCTCGATCGTCTTCCACCCGGAATGGGCGGTGCCGGAGACGATCAAGCTCGAGGACCTCCAGCCCCGCTTACGCGCCGCGGGCGGAACGCCGGATCTCTCCGTCCTCCGCAACAACAAGCTCTCGGTCAGCTATCAGGGGCGCGCCGTCGATGCCGCGACCGTCGACTGGCGACGCGCAAACATTCTCAGCTACACCTTCACGCAGGCGCCGGGGCCCCACAATGTGCTGGGCGTGCTGAAGTTCAACTTTCCCAACCGCCACGCCATCTATATGCACGACACGCTCCAGCCGGGATTGTTTAATCAGACCGTCCGCACCTTGAGCCATGGCTGCATCCGGGTGCGCGCGCCGGCCAGGCTGGCCGCGCTCCTTCTGGCCGAGGACAAGGGCTGGTCGGAGCAACACGTCAGGGCTCTTCTCGCCAAGGGCACTAACAACGTCACGCTCAACCGTCCGGTGCCGGTGCATCTCACCTATTTCACCGTCGCCCTCGACGGCGCCGGCAGGCTCCAGGCCCACCCCGACGTCTACGGACTCGACAAGAAGATGGCCGGCGCGCTGTTCGGCAAGTCGGTTGCTCTCGGCGGTGGTCCCGGCTGCGGTCAAGCGGCAGAAACGTAGCGCCTCGAATGCCGGCGTCGGGCGTCCCAATGCGATTCCGGGCCTATTCGGGAATTAGCCGCGGCGCCCGCTATTTCACCGGCGCCGGGGTGGCGGCGCGTTCGATGCCGGCAAGGATTGCGCGCGCGAGCGCGCTGAGGGAGGGGTCGCGCGCGCCCATCACCAAGACGAGATCGCCTTGCCTCGCGTCCCGGGAGATGCGCGCAACGAGCCACTCCCGTGAGGGAGCAAACGCGGCCTCATTGCCGCGCGCAGCGATCTCGGCCACGATGTCGGCCGCGGAGAAATCGCGCGTGGCCGTTCCGCCCGCGTAAAACACTTCGAGCATCCACAGGCGGTCTTCCGCGCCAAGCTCACGCGCAAAGGTGGCGACGAAGTCGCGTCGCAGGAAGCGCGTCGGGCCGTAGCCGTGCGGCTGGTAGATGGCAAGCACGCGCGTGGCGCGAAGCTTTGCCGTCCTGACCGCGGCGGCGATCTTTTCAGGATTGTGGGCAAAGTCGTCGATCACCTCGACGCCATGCGCCTTGCCCACCGTCTGAAACCGCCGCCCGATGCCTCTAAACGCCGCGAGCGGCGCCGCCATCTCTTCAAGCGGCACGCCCAGGACGTGACAGGTGGCGATCGCCGCAAGCGCATTGATGACGTTATGCGCCCCCGGCACCTGCAACTCGAACGCAATGTCGTTGATGCGAAAGCGGCTCCCATCAGGTCCGAGCACGACATCCTCGCCGCGCATATCGGCGCGCGGACCAAGGCCGAAGCGCAGCGCGCCGCCGGCGAACGGATCGAGAATTTCGTCATCTCCCACGACCAATGCCTCGCGGACCCGCGCCCGCAGCGCGGCGAACATCGCGGCGACCTCTTCGATCTCCTTGTGGTCGCGTTGCAGATTGAGGATCACGCCGATGGCGGGTGCATAGCGTATGAGCGAGCCGTCGCTCTCATCGGCCTCGACGATGAGCAGATCGGATCGCCCGGCGAAGGCGTTGCCCGTGAGGCCCTGCGCCTCGAGTTCCGGCAGATCGCCGCCGGTGATGACGGAGGGATCGCGCCCGGCTCCTGTGAGGATCGCGAACACCATCGCCGTGACCGTCGACTTGCCGCTCGTGCCGGTGACCGCGACGGAACGCTGCCGCGCCACGAAATGAGCCAAGAGTTCCGAGCGGTGGATGATGGGAATGCCGATGGCCCGCGCCGCCTCGTAGTCCGGCACGTGCTCCTCGACGGCCGTCGAAACGACGAGCGCGGCGCAATCGGGACCGACGCCGCTTCCGTCTTGGGGCACCACCGTGATGCCGAGACGTTCGAGCTGGGCGCGCAAGCCTTGGCGCTCGCCGCGGTCGAAGGCCCGGTCGCTCCCGCTCACCGTGCCCCCGGTCATGACCTGGAATTGAGCCAGCGCGCTCATTCCGGCGCCGCCGAGCCCGGCATAGTGAAAGCGGCCTCCCCCTAGCGGATCGGGGATGGCCCGGGCTTCGGGCGTCGCCACCAACACCAAATCGCCTTCGCGGACGTAGCCGAACAATTGGCGGATGTCGTTATTGGAGAGACGTACGCAGCCATGCGACACCGGGCGGCCGAGCCATTGTTCGTGGTTGGTGCCGTGGAGATAGATATAGCGCGAGAGCGAGTCGCATCCAGGACCGCGGTTGGCGCCGTCCTCGACGCCGTCAAGGGTGAGGATGCGCGTCAGGATCAGGTCGTCTTCGCGCGCTTCGCCGCACCAAGTCTCGCCGGTAGGCTCGCGTGAAACGAAGACCGTGCCGGAGACCGCATCCTGCCCAATCCGCTCGCGGATAAGGTGCCAGCCTGGCGGCGTCCGGAAAGAACCCGCCTCGCCGCCGATACCCGCGCGCGCCGTCGAGACCGGCCAGGAGGCGACGGCCTCGCCCGCATCAAGCCAGGTCGCGACCTGACGCTCGACATCGACCACGAGCAGTCGGTCGGGCAATCGAGAAGGTGCGCCAGGACGGGAGAGGCCGCTTCGTGCCAGATCCAGCGCCCGGGCCGTATTTTGCGTGGTTGGAGTGGTCACGGCGCGCACTCTGCCATATCGGGAGCGGGCGCCGTTACCCCGATTTCAAGCCCATGCGGGAGAAGGTCAGAAGGGCTTCGAGGGCGATCGTCCCGAGGCGGAAAGTCAGCAAATACCGCAACCGACGAGGCGGTTAAAACAGCGGTCCGCCGTGCGGGTAATAAAACTGCCAGTAGCGATACTGGTAGGGCCGCCAATAGGGGTAGTAACTCCAATTATAGCGGCGGGGATATTTCGCGGCGTAACGCCTATGGCGGGCATGGGTCCGGCGGGCCGCCGGTTCAACCGCGGCCTCGCTGAGGTCCCGGCTCATGGCGGCGTGGTCCCCGAGCGCGCCGGGGACGGCGCCGGCAAGTCCTGGCGCCAGAAACGTGGCGGCGGCGAACACTGTAACGGCAATGGCCCTGCGCATGGTCCCGGCTCCTTAACCCATTTCTACCCGCTTTCGACGCCGAAGCAACGCCATAACGCCGTTCTCCTTTCTGCCCGGTTAGCGGCCCGCCCCCGCCTGGACCATAGCCTTGCGGCATCGAATTGGAAGCGAAGCGGCATTTCAGCTCGGGCGCCGATTTCGCCATGCTCTGACCCATGAGGTTTCAGTAAAGACCGGCCGTCAAAAGGAGATGACTCCATGTTCAAGCGCCTGTTTTGCTTTGTCCTGCTGGTGGCAGGAGCCGTCGCCTTGTCATCCCTCGGAGCGGCGCAAGCCGCCGATGACGGCATCGTCAAGCTCAGAAGCGCCTATTCCATGCCCGAGACCATCGCGCGCATGAAGAAGGATATTGCCGACAAGGGCATCAAGTTCTTCGACGAGATCGATCAGGCGAAGCTTGCCGCCGATGCCGGCATCACGCTCCTGCCCTCGACCCTTCTCGTCTTCGGCAATCCGCCGCTTGGCACGCTGTTCATCACCGCCGATCCCGATTCCGGTCTCGACTGGCCGGTGCGGGTTCTGGTCTACCAGGACGCCAAGGGCGACGTGTGGGTCGCTTACACCGATTTCGAGTGGATCCGGAAGCGCCACGGCATCGGAAGCCGAGACAAGGAATTCAAGATGGCGTCCGAGGTCATCGGCTCGATCACCTCGACGGTGAAGGGGAACTAGGCCGTGAAGGTCAGGACCCATAAACTGAACGAAAAACTCGGATGACGACTTCGAACCCAGGACCTCAATCAGCTAGTCGGTGGCTCACCGATTGTTAACCGCCAATTGCGCGGCGAAAGCCCGTTTGTAGGCGGGCCGCGCTTCGCCGCGGGCGAGATAGGCGGCCAGGCTTGGAAATTCGTCCAGAATGCCCGATGATTTCAGCCTGAGCAGCACCGACACCATCAAAAGGTCGCCCGCGCTGAACGCACCATCGAGCCAGTCGGCATCACCCAAGCGAACGGAAAGTTGGTTTAGCCGGCCGCGAACGCGATCTTCCACCAGAGGAAGGCGCTCAGCATGCCAGGGCTTGTCGCCCTCGAGCAGCCTCGCGGTTCCAAGTTCAAGGATGGGCGGCTCCACCGTGTTGAGCGCGGCAAACATCCATGTGATCGCGCGCGCCCGGGCATTGGCATCGTCCGGCAGCAGACCCGCATGGCGCTTGGCGATATGGAACACGATCGACCCCGTCTCGAACAGGGCGAGATCGCCTTCCTCATAGGTCGGAATCTGGCCGAAAGGGTGAAGCGCCAGATGCGCGGGTTCCTTCATCGCACGGAATGAAACAAGGCGAACCTCGTAGGGCTGGCCCACTTCTTCTAGCGCCCAGCGAACGCGCGTTTCACGCGCCAGTCCCTTGCCGCCATCGGGCGACCGTTCAAAAGCGGTAATCGTGATGGTCATCGTGAGTCCCGTGCCTAGAATCCGAGTGTCGACCGCAGCAGCCCGTCCGCCACAAGCCCTGTAAAGATGATCCACCCATAGTCTCGATTCGAGCGGAACAGCTTCAGGCAGTTATCCGGATCGTTGATGTCGAGTTGCCGCGTCTGCCAGACGAGGTGGAGCGCGCCGAGCGTCAGCCCGACGAAGGCCAGAATGCCCGCCCCCGCAAACATGAATGCGGCCGTGAAGAGCACCGTCGCGCCGGCATAGAAAAGCGTCAGAATCGATTTCGTGCGTGCGCCGAACAAACGCGCCGTGGAGCGCACACCGATGAGCGCGTCGTCTTCCTTGTCCTGATGGGCGTAGATCGTGTCATAGCCGATCGTCC
>JACMJU010000092.1 GCA_014380485.1 Methyloceanibacter sp. | reverse complement strand
TGGAACCGAAAAGCGGTGGACGCCGGAATCCAGGGAGAAACGCACAGCGCTTGTGGCAAGAGCTTTCCCTCTCCCCTTGAGGGAGAGGGCTTCCCGCCCGTCGCGCGAAGCGCGGCGAGTGGCGGGAAGGGTGAGGGGTGAATCTTTTGCCGCGGGCGTTCGCCCGCTTACCCCTCACCGCGCGCCAAACGGCGCGCGTGCTCTCCCTCAAGGGGAGAGCGGGAGAGGAGCAACAGCGGGAGAACGCGCTCCCGGCTAGTGAGTTTGGCGCTTGCGTGCTACCCAGGAGGGGGACGCAAGAGGGTTCGCCATGGTGTCGGCGCAATTGATTCAAGTGGCGGTTTTTCTTGCCGCCGCCGCCATTGCCGCGCCGCTCGGGCGCTTCACCCGCATGGGCGCCGTGCTCGGCTATCTCGCCGCCGGCGTCATTATCGGCCCTTACGTGCTCGGGCCTCTCTATGCGCTGAACGATGTGGGGGAGATCCTCCATTTCGCCGAGTTTGGCGTGGTGATGCTGCTGTTCGTGATCGGGCTTGAGCTTCGCCCGATCAGGCTCTGGTCCATGCGCTCGGCGATCTTCGGCCTCGGCACGGTCCAGTTGGTCGCGACCGCCGCGGTGCTTGCCGCAATCGGCATCGGGCTCGGACTGGCCCCGGCGCAAGCCTTGTTCATCGGGCTTGCGCTGTCGCTCTCCTCGACGGCCTTCGCTCTCCAGGTGCTCGAGGAGAAGGGCGAGCTCACGACCCGTCATGGCAGGCTCGCCTTCTCGGTGCTGTTGTTCCAGGACCTCGCGGCGATCCCGCTCATCGCGCTGGTGCCGCTTTTCGCTTTCGCCGCAGCCGAGCCAAGCATGGATGTCGGCCGCGCCCTATTTGCCATCGCCACCATCCTCGGCGTGATCGTCGTGGGGCGCTTTCTGTTGAGCCGGCTCTATCGCATCGTCGCCGCCACCGGCGTGCGCGAGGCAATGACGGCGAGCGCCCTGCTGACGGTGGTGGGCGTGGCGCTGGTCATGGAAGCGGCCGGGCTCTCGGCTGCGCTCGGCGCCTTCATCGCCGGCGCGCTGATCGCCGATTCGGAGTACCGCCATCAGATCGAGGCCGACATCGCTCCCTTCGAGGGGCTGCTGCTCGCGGTGTTTTTCATCGCCGTCGGCATGTCGATCGATCTTGCCGTGCTGGCGAGCGAGCCGTTCAAATTGCTGGCTGTGGTCTTGGGCCTCGTCGTCCTCAAGGCCGCTATTCTTTATCTGCTCGGCCGCTGGTGGGGACTGGACGGCGCTGCCGCGAGGCGCCTCGGTCTCGTGCTCAGTCAGGGCGGCGAGTTCGCCTTCGTGCTGTTCGGGGCCGGCGCGCTCGAAGGCGTCATCGACCGGTCCTTGGCCAATCTCTTGACCCTCGCCGTGACCTTGTCCATGGCGGCGACGCCTCTGCTTCTCCTCATCGATGATGCTATCAACCGCACCTCCAAGCCGGAACCGCCCGAATACGAGACGCCGCCGGGCGGGGATGGGCACGTCATCATCGCCGGTTTCGGGCGGTTCGGCCAAATCGCGGCGCGCGTTCTGCGCGCTCGCCGCATTCCATTTACCGCGCTCGATTCGAATATCGTGCAGGTCGATTTCGTGAAACGCTTCGGCGCGCAAATCTATTACGGGGACGCAGGCCGCCTCGATATCCTCCGCGCCGCCGGCGCCGACAAGGCGCGCGCCTTCGTGCTTGCCATCGACAATGTCGAAAGTTCCCTCAGGGTCGCCGACATGGTGCGCAAGCATTTTCCCGATCTCGCGATTTATGCCCGGGCGCGGGACCGGACCCACGTGCACAAGCTCATGGATCTCGGCGTCACCATCATCGAGCGCGAGACCTTCTTGGCCGCTCTGGCGCTGACCAAGACATTGTTGCGAGGCTTGGGCTTGCGCGAGGCCGAGGTCAAGCGCCTGATCGAAACCTTCAAGCGGCAGGATGAGCGGCGCCTCTATGAGGACTATCAGTACTACACTGACCTGGAGAAGCTTCAGGCCAATGCGCGGTCGCAGGCGACGGAGCTCGAAGAGTTGTTTGCCCGCGATGTCGAGGAGCTACCGGAAGAAGAGCGCGGCCCTGTCACCGAGCGTGCCCCCGTGGAGGTTACCGCTCAAGAACCAGATGGTCGAGGATCAGGCGGTTGAGCTCGGCCGGATGGGTGAAGGGGCTCATATGGCCTGCGCCTGGGAGTATGGCGAGTTTGGCGTTGGGTAATGTCGCTGCCAGAAGATCGACGACGGCGCGGGTCGGGGCGCGCGTCTTACTGCCGGCGATGAGCAGCGTCGGCGCGGTGATTCCGGCATAGTCCTGCAAGCGGGTCTCGGCATCGATGGCGATGGCGAATTCGAGCGCGACCTTGGGGATGGTGGCGGCGATCGCCGTCTTGAAGCGCTCAGGCGACAACCACCAGCGCGTGCGCCCAAGCCAATAGGTCATGAAGGCCTTGGCCGCTTCGCGGTCGTCGCCTTTTGCCACGGCGCCGAGCACGGCGCGGCCGAGCCCCTCGACCTCCGCCCATTCGGGCCGGTTCTCGAGCCGCAACAGATGAAAGGAGACGGGCTCGACGAGGGTGAGGCTTTTCACCCGCGAGCCCAGCGTGCCCGACGCCTCCAGCGCCAAGGCCGCGCCATAGGAGTGGCCGACGAGATGGAGTGGGCCTTTCGCTTTCTTGGCGACGGCGAGCAAGACCTGCAGGTCGGCATCGATGGAGAACGGCTCCGTTGCGGGCCAAGGCGCCGATTGCCCATAGCCGATAAAATCGGGGGCGAGCACGCGCCAATCCGCTTTCAGCGTTTCGATCAGGGGCAGCCATTCTTTATGCGAGGCGCTCGAGCAATGGCCGAGGATGACGACGGGGCCCTTGCCTTCGTCGAGATAGGCGATTTCGACACCGTTGACGGTGAGCTGCTTCATGCCCTTTGCCCCTCGTCCGGCGCGCCGGGAAGGGCGCCACGCTCTCCCACGAGGGGAGCTTGAAACTCACGCGGCTGGGGCGGGCTCGCGTTGGGACGCCGCCGTGGCTGCCTTCTGTACCGCTTTCTGCACCTTCTCGAAGGCGCGCACCTCGATCTGCCGGATGCGCTCGCGGCTTACGCCGAACTCGGCGGACAGCTCCTCCAGCGTGAGCGGGTCCTCGGCCAGTCGGCGCGCCTCGAAAACGCGGCGCTCGCGCGCGTTCAAGCCCTTGAGCGCGTCATTCAACATCCCGCGACGGCGGTCGCGCTCCTCGGATTCGGCAAGCGCGGTTTCCTGATCCGTGGTGTCGTCGACCAGCCAGTCCTGCCACTCGCCGCTTTCGGAGTCGTTCCGGACCGGGGCATTGAGCGAGCTATCGCCGGCCAGGCGCCGGTTCATCGACACCACATCCTCCTCGGTCACGCCGAGCTGGGTGGCGATGCGCTTCACCTGGTCGGGCCTGAGATCGCCTTCGTCGAGCGCCTTGAGCTGGCCCTTGATCTTGCGCAGATTGAAGAACAGCTTCTTCTGCGCCGCCGTGGTGCCCATTTTCACCAGGCTCCAGGAGCGCAGGATATATTCCTGGATGGCGGCCCTGATCCACCACATGGCGTAAGTGGCGAGGCGAAAGCCCTTGTCGGGATCGAAGCGCTTGACCGCCTGCATCAGGCCGACATTGCCCTCCGAGATCACCTCGCCGATGGGGAGCCCGTAGCCGCGATAGCCCATGGCGATGCGCGCCACGAGCCGGAGATGCGAGGTGACGAGCTGGTGCGCCGCATCGCGGTCTTCATGCTCGCGCCAGCTCTTGGCGAGCATGTACTCCTGCTGCGGCTCGAGCATCGGAAACCGTCTGATTTCTTCGAGGTAGCGCGTCAGTCCGCCCTGCGCGCCGACACTCGGCAAACTCCTCGCGGCCATGAGAACCCGTCTCCAGCGGCCTTAGGCGGCCGCAACCAGTGCCAACTCAACGCCCCTCGGCGAACCTCTCCTATAAAACCTTTGCCCTGCTTATAAAAGCCCGCCGTTCGATCACAGTTCCTTGAAAGCCTCAACGATCTCAGAGAGATCGGGAGCGAGTTGACTATTAAATTTGAGTAATGTGCCGGTGCGCGGGTGAACGAAGGAAAGCCGCGCCGCGTGCAGGGCCTGGCGGGAAAGCGCGGCGAGCTTGCCGTGCAACGGCTCGGGAAGCTTGCGCAGCTTCGACTTGAAGCCGGGGCCATAGAGCGGATCGCCGATCAGCGGATGGCCGATATGAGCCAGGTGAACGCGCACCTGGTGGGTGCGCCCGGTCGTGAGCGTGCACTCGAGGAGAGATGCGACCGGCTCTTTCTCGCGCCCGAACCTCTCGACCATGCGCCAATGGGTCACGGCCTCGCGGCCCCTGGACGGCAGCACCGCCATCTTGGTGCGGCTCGTGGGATGGCGCCCGATAGGCGCATCGACCGTGCCATGGGGGCGGGAAGGGACCCCCCACACAAGCGCGAGATAGCCGCGTTCGAGAGCGCCCGACCTTCCATGGTCGGCGAATTGTTCGGCAAGGGCGCGATGGGCCTGGTCGGTCTTGGCCACAACCATCAGCCCGCTCGTGTCCTTGTCGAGGCGATGGACAATCCCCGGCCGCGCGACCCCGCCAATCCCGGAGAGGCTCTCGCCGCAATGGGCGATGAGCGCATTGACGAGGGTGCCGGTGTCATGCCCGGCGCCGGGATGGACGACGAGTCCGGCCGGCTTATCGATGACGATCAGCGCGTCATCCTCATAGACCAATTTGAGCGGAATGGCCTCGGCGCGAGGCTGTGGCGGCGCCGCCGGCGGCAGATCGACGGCGAAGCGCTCGCCCGGTTTGACCCGGTATTTCACCTCAACTATGGTCGCCCCGTCCAACGAGACGCGACCCTCTTTTATCAGGTTCTGCACGCGGGTGCGGCTCAGCTCGGGCAGGCGCTCGCTCAAGAACCGGTCGAGCCGCACTCCTTCATGGCTCGCGTCGGCTTCCGCGCCAAGACGCTTGGGGGCGAGAGCTTTCTGTGGCTGTGGCATGAGGTCTAGAGAATGGCGGTGTTGAACGAGCCTGAGAATACGCCCTTAACAGGCACGGTGTTCACCCCGCGACAGGTGCGGGTGCTGAAAATCGCCGTGATCGTGATGGGACTGCTGCTGGTCGGCGGCTTCGCCTTCGTGATGGCGGCCATTGTCTATCAGGCCTCCAAGGGAGGGCAAGATAACGCTCTCTCAGGCGCCACGCTCGGCGGCGTGCAGGCGGAGCTTCCCATCGGCAAGGATGCGTCGGTCAGCGCGCTCGCCCTTGATGGCGACCGGCTCGCGCTCCATCTGAATTCGGCGGAGGGCCCGGAGATCGCCGTGATCGACCTTTCGACCGGAAAGATCGTCGCCCGCATCAAGCTCAAGCCCGAATAGGCCGTGTGACGCATGGCCGTCACGCTTGATTGAGGTCACCGTTTCCTCTTTGGCTTTGCGGCTTTCGCGGTGGCTTTCTTGGCAACCTCCTTGGCGCGAAGCTTGGCGATGCGTTCGATCAGCCTCGTCGGGATCGGATCTGTGAGATCGAAGCGAATGGTGTTCTTGTTGGCGAGATAGGGCGCGATGTCGTCCTTGAGTTGGGCGACGAGGTCATCGGTCGCGGGATAAAGCGAATAATGTTCTTTCCATCCCGAGATGTAGAGGAAGAAGCCGCCGGCGTGCCTGTAGCCAGGGATCTGGTAGGAGATCACTTCCTCCGCATCAGGTACGGCTTTCTTCACAATGCCACGCACGCGCTTCAGAACGGCCCTTGCGTCCTCCGGCTGCGCGGCGATGTATTGATCGACGGATTTATAGTCGGTCTTGGCCATGGTGCCTCCCGGGATGCGGTTTGAACCTCGCCTCCCTTCAATAGGCCTTGATCCATTTCGCCGCTTGAAGCTATAGGTTTCTTTCGGTCTCGGCCCGGAGCAAACGCCCCGTTCGTCTAGTGGCCTAGGACGCTGGCCTCTCACGCCGGAAACAGGGGTTCGAAACCCCTACGGGGCGCCAAATTTCCAATCCCAACCTAATATGGCCTAATAAAGTACACGGCCGCAGCCGAGTCCAGCGCCCGCGTAGCGCGGGCGGCGGAGGGTTTTATCGGGCCAGGGCCTAAGCCCACCAGGTGACGACGCAGCGGGGTGGGCTTATGGGCGCAAGGGTAAGGGTGCTCCGGGCGCACTGATTTGCCGCTCTGCAACATTCCCGCCCTTTGGCAACGGATCAGTGCTTTTCGTAAGGACGCCGGAGCTCGCCCCTCTCATCTCGCCAAAGGCAGGGTGTAGTGCTCCTACATTAGTGTCGCTGGCACGCTTGTCGTTTGGCCCTCGTAGGCTCGACGTATCCAGTCGCCGAGTTGATCGCACAAATGTTGGGAGTCTTCCTTGGTGCCGTCGCGGGTGAAAAATCGAGTCCCGTCTGGCCCTTCGATGTATGCAGCCCAGAGTTGATCACTGGCTCTTTGTGCAATACCCAAGCTTAGGATTTCCTGTCCCTTTGCCTTCTTCGCTGCCTTCCATGCAGCGTGCTCCTCGGGGGTTCTCTGCTTGGCCTTACCGCGCTTCAACCCGCGCTTTGATTGTGTATATCCGACCATTAAAGTTCTTCGCATGGGTGGTTGTCCTTGGTTGGTGCGTCGGACAACAAAAAAGGCCGCCCGACGCGATTGCATCGAAACGACCCTGACCCCGGTCTGGGCTACCCCGTCCGCTGAACCGGACTAACTGCGGGGAGAGCAGAGAGAACTAAGTTAGCTCTGGCGGCTTAGGTGGGTGCGGGCGCGGGGCGTGTCAAGGTCGAGGCAAAAAGAAACCCCGGCTAACCACCAGATTGGACAGAGACCATGAGCGAGACTCACAGCGGCGGCTGCCTGTGCGGTGGCGTCCAATATGTCGTGACCGGACCCTTGCGCGATGTCGTCAATTGCCATTGCGGCCAATGCCGGCGGACGCACGGACATTTTGCTGGATACACCGAGGCCACGCTCGCCGATTTCAAGCTGAACAGCAGCGATAGCCTGAAATGGTACCAATCCTCGCCGCAAGCACGCCGAGGTTTCTGCTCGATTTGCGGCGCGAGCCTTTTCTGGGTGCCCGAAG
>JACMJU010000012.1 GCA_014380485.1 Methyloceanibacter sp. | reverse complement strand
TTCTCGACGAGATCGACAAGATCTGCGCCCGCTCCGAGCGCATCGGCGTCGATGTCCGCCGCGAAGGCGTTCAGCGCGATCTCCTGCCGCTGATCGAAGGCACCACCGTCGGCACCAAATACGGGCCGGTGAAGACCGACCACATTCTGTTTATCGCCTCGGGCGCGTTCCATACTGCCAAGCCCTCGGACCTGTTGCCCGAGCTTCAGGGCCGGCTTCCGATCAGAGTCGAGCTTCGCCCGCTCACCCGCGACGATTTCCGCCGCATCCTGACCGAGCCGAAGGCCTGCCTCATCAAGCAATATGTGGCGCTGATGAAGACCGAAGGCGTCGATCTTGAATTCACCGAGGACGCCATCGAGGCCATCGCCGACATCGCGGTGGAGGTCAACACCAATGTCGAGAATATCGGGGCGCGGCGCCTGTTCACGGCGATGGAGCGCATTCTCGAAGACATCTCTTTCGATGCGGCCGACAAGCAAGGCGAGAAGATCGTGATCGATGCCGGTTACGTGCGCGGCCATATCGGCGACCTCGCCAAGAACGCCGACCTGTCCAAATTCATTCTGTAATTTCGGCACAGGCTATGAGCGCTTCGCGGCCCTGACCCGCACATAGAGCGCGCCTTCGCCGCCCAACCTGCGCGGCGCTTCCGAATAGCTGATCACGACATGGGCGAGGTCGGGCTGGCTAAGCCAATGCGGCACGGCCTGGCGCAACACGCCGCGCTCCTCAGCCTCGTAGAAGCTTCGCTGCGCATCAGGCTCCGCGCCCTTGCCGGTGATGACCAGGACATGGCGGTAACCTTCGGCTTGGGCACCCTTTAGAAATCGGCGGAGCGCCGCGTGCGCATCCCTCTGCCGCATGCCGTGCAGATCGAGGCGCGCCTCGACAGGGAGCCTCCCGCGCTCGAGCCGCCGCGCGGTCTGGCGATCCAGCGCTTCATCGCGCGCGACCGGTGCGGGCTTAGGCACCGCTTTTGGGGCAATCTTGACTGTCGGGGGCGATGGCTTCTTGGCGGGCTCACGCGGATGCGTTTTGGCCTCAACCCCCGGCGTGACGGACATGCCCTTTTCGAGCGGCTTGGCGCCGCGCGCCACGCGCGCCCACAGTTCGGCGTCTGTCTCAAGCTCGGTATCGCGCTTGCCCATGGCGCTCAGCATAGCGCAACCCGCCTTAACGGTTGGGAAGCAAGAGATGGAATTGCGCCTTGTGGCGGGTGCTTCCGGCGATCGCTCCCGCCGCCGCGCCGGTCCCCCAGAAAATGTCGCCACGCTGGGGCCCCCTGATCGCCGACCCCACGTCTTGCGCGATCATCAGTTTCCGGAACTTCTGTCCCTCTTCGGTCGCGAGCCCGTCTGCCGTCACGAAGATCGGCAGCCCGAGCCGGTGATACGCGGTATCGACGGCAAGGCTCCGGCCCGGCGTGAGCGTCACGCCTTGGCCCCCGCGCGGACCGTCACGCCCCTCCTCGGGATCGAGCACGCCGAAGAAGACATAAGACCGGTTCTCCTCCATGAGGGCGCGCCCGCGGGCCCGATCGGCGCGGAGCCACGCCTTCACCGCCGCCATGGACATGGCATCGGGCGCAATCTCGGCGCGCTCGATCAGGAGCCTGCCGATCGAGGTGTAAGGATGTCCGTTCTTGCCGGCATAGCTGAGCCTGACCGCCCCGCCTTCGTTGAGACGGACCAGACCCGATCCCTGCACCTGCATGTAGAACAGCTCGACCGCGTCCTCCAGATAAAGCAGCTCGAGCCCGCGCCCGGCCAGGGCGCCGGCCCAAATCTCCTGGCGCGTGTAATAGGGCACCCGACCGTCCGGCGTCTGTCGCATGCCGGTGACGCGGTCATTGAAGCGGGCTCGTTCGGCCTCGGGCGCAAGCGTGATGAGGTCGTCAGGCCGGCGATAGACGGGCATCTGGAAAGGTCCCCCGCGGACGCGGGAGCCCGCGATTTCGGGCTCGTAATAGCCGGTGACGAAACCCGGCGCGCGCGGCTCCGCGACGACATGCGGCGAGAAGCGATCCTCGAAGAAAGCGCGCGCGACCCCGCCCCCGATCCCTGGACCGAGCGCGATCGCTGCATCTCTGTGCGGCAACTCCGGTTCGGCGCGGCAGGATCTCAGCAACGCCCGGAAGGCGGCGGCATGGTCGTCCGATGCCCAGCCATCGATATCGGCGAAGAGCGCAGGCCTCAGGCTGATCGGCTCGTCGTCCAAGCGCTAATTGGCGGCTTCGGTGGCGACCAGTTTCCAGTTGGGATTGCGCGAGGCGATGTCGCGCGCGAAAGTCCAGATATCGGTGACCTCGCGCACCTTCTTGGGATCGCCTTCGACCGCCTCGCCGTCGGCGTCGCGGGTGACCGAGATGAGCTCGCTCACGAACTTCACCGTCACATAGGCGGTGCGATTCTTGACCTCGGCCTCGATGATATCGGCCTTGTCGATGGCGACGAGACTCGACTCGAGCTTCTCGCCGCGCTCCTCGCGTTCGCGAATCGCGCGTTGGAAGCCCTCATAAACGTCGGAGCCGAGGAGCTGCTTCAGGGTCTCCTCGTCGCCCTCGGCGAAGGCCATGACGATCATCTCGTAGGCGGCCTTGGACCCATCGAGGAACTGACCCGGATCGAAAGCAGGATCGGCGCGCATCAGCTCGGCGAGCGACTGTCCAAGCGGGCTGTCCTTGGTGGCGTGGCGCCCGAGCCGCGCCTCGATGTCTTCCGTCGAGGGGCCTGACGTCTCGACCGGAGCGCGCCCAGAGCGGCCCCGCGGCAGCGCCACCACCCGCTCATTGGCCTCCGGCGCGCCGGCCCGTTTTGCATCGGGCGCGGCGTAGGGATCGTAAGGAGGCCGCTCGCTGCCTGTGCGCCGCCCCAGCACATTGCGCAGCCGGATGAAAATCACCACCGCGAGCACCAGGAACAAAAGCGTGTAGATGTCGAAAGCTTCACTCATATCTGCCTACGCCCGCGCTCATGGATGTGCCGCACCCGAATCCGGAGCCTCTCTAGGTGGGATATTGGGGCGCGCCTAGAGATTTGCCAGCGGGAACCTTCGTTCGGGCCGTCTCGAACCTTAAGGCATTCGCAGGCCCGAAGCCAACCCTAAACCCCTTCGCATTTAATTCGTTCTTGCGGCGGGGATCACGGGGACGCCCGCTACCGGCAGAAATTTGGCGCCACGCGGAATTGCGGCTTGCTTCGATCCCATGCTAGCCAGAGCATGGAGGATCGGAGCCGATGGCGAAAAACAGGCCGATGGGCGATCAGCCCAAGAAGACGAATGGCGATGGTCCTTCCCCGGGATCGCCTCAGCCGGCACCTGATGCAACCGGCACGGGGTCAGTCCAGCCTCAGCTCACGATGCTCGCTTTATATATCAAGGACCTCTCCTTCGAGAGCCCCACCGCGCCCCAATCGTTGCAAGGCCCGGGTCAAAATCCGCAGCTCAGGGTCAGCGTCAATGTCAATGCCGGCCCGCGGGGAGAGGACGCCTACGAGGTGGCGCTACAGCTCGAGGTCCACGCCAGCAGCGACCAGGGGGTCATCTACAATGTCGAGCTGCTGTATGGCGGACTGTTTCGCTTGCGTGGCGTTCCTGAGAACATGTTGCAGCCCGTCTTGTTCGTCGATTGCCCGACGATCCTGTTTCCCTTCGTGCGCCGCGTGCTGGCCGATGTCATCCGCGACGGGGGCTTTCCCCCGCTGCTGCTCGATCCGATCGATTTCCCGAGGCTCTACGCCCGGAACCTCGCCCAGGCCCAGGGCGACCCTCAGAGCAGCGCCAAGAACTAACTAGCTAGCTAGCTAGCTAGTAGCGCAGCCAGAGCGCCTCGGCGCCAAGCGTCGCCACGAAAGCGCGGTGCGCTTCTATCTCCGCCGCGGTCAGTCGCGTAGCAAGCGGCCGTGGCCGGGGCTCTATCGCTCGGGCGCTCGCGCCGAGCATGGCCGATTGTGCGCCATTGACCGCAAAATCGAGCCGGGCCTGATGGCCGCCGACGAGCTCCACATAGACGGCGGCGAGCAGTCTACAATCGAGCAGCGCGCTGTGCTTCTCTCGTTCTGACAGGTCGACGCCATAGCGCTTGCACAGCGCATCGAGGCTGCACGGGGCGCCGGGATGCCGGCGCCGCGCCAGTGCCAGCGTGTCGACCACGCGGTCCCAGCGCAGCGGCGGCCGGGACAGCCGATCGAGCTCGGCATTGAGGAAGGCGAAATCGAAGGTGGCGTTGTGCATCACCAGCATGCCGCCCTCGAGGAAGGCGAGCATGTCGTCGGCCAGCTCGGCAAAACGCGGCTTGTCGCGCAGGAACTCGACGGAGAGGCCGTGCACTTCGAAGGCCTGGTAGGGGATGTCGCGCTCGGGGTTCAGATGGCAGTGCCAGACGCGTCCCGTGGGGATGCAGTTGATCAGCTCGATGCAGCCGATCTCGACGACTCTGTGCCCGTCGAACGGGTCGAGCCCGGTGGTCTCGGTGTCGAGGACGATCTCGCGCAAGCTTTTCTCGCTAGCCCCGGCGGCGCAGTCGGTCCATGACGCGCCCCTTCCTGCTTTTAAGCGATTCGATCAGTCTATCGATCTCGATTCGCATGTCCTGGAGGCTGGTACCGCTGTCCACAACGAAGTCGGCCCGCGCCTGCCTCTCGGCATCGGGAAGCTGGCGTGCCAGCAGATGTTCGAGCTTATCGGCGGTCATGCCGGGACGGGCCAGCACGCGGGCTCGTTGCACGTCGTGGGGGGCGCTCACCACCACGGTTACGTCGACACGGGCATCGGCGCCGGTCTCGAACAGAAGGGGGATTTCCAGCACCGCGAGTGCCGCGCCCTTGTCTTCCTGCGCGCGCAGAAAGTCGAGCTCGGCCTCAATCACCAGGGGATGGACGATCTGCTCGAGCTGCCGCAAACGCTCGGGTGATCCAGCGATCCGCTCGGAAAGCAGCTTCCGATCGACGCGCCCCTTCCGGGTGACACCGGGAAAAGCGGCCTCGATCGGTCCCACCGCATCCCCTTCATAGAGAAGATGGACGCAAGCATCGGCGTTGAACACCGGAATATCGTGGTCGGCGAAATGCTGCGCCGCCGCCGATTTCCCCATGCCGATTCCGCCGGTGAGCCCGATGACCAGCATCAACCCTCTCCAAGCGATTGGGCGACATGCGCCCTCAAGGCGGGCGTGACCGCCGGGCGGACGCCGAACCAGCGCTCGAAGCCGGGCACGGCCTGGTGGAGCAGCATGCCCAGTCCGTCGACGGTCCGGTTTCCCTTGGCGCGCGCGGCGCCGAGAAGCGCGGTCTCGAGCGGGCTGTAGACGATATCGGCGACGACGGCGTTCGGCGGCAAGGAAGCGAGGTCGAGGTCGAGAGGGTCTTTGCCGGTCATGCCGAGACTGGTGGCATTGACGAGGAGGCCGCAACCGGCAAGCGCGCGATTGCGATCCCGCCAATCGACCACGGTCACCGCCGGGCCAAAGGCGCCGACCAAGGCCTCGGCGCGGCCGCTTGTCCGGTTGGCGAGGAGGATGTGCCTCGCCCCCTCTGCCAGAAGGCCGTGCAGGATCGCGCGCGCCGCGCCGCCGGCGCCGAGCACCACCACCGGCCGGCCCCCATCATTCCAGTCGCGCGCCTCGGCGTCGAGATTGGTCGTGAACCCATAGGCGTCGGTGTTGCTTGCGTTGAGCCTCCCCCCATCGTCGACCCACAGCGTGTTGGCGGCGCCGATCGTTCGTGCCGCCTCGTCGGCGACGGCCGCAAGCCGCAACGCCGCTTCCTTGTGCGGCAAGGTGACATTGGCGCCGGCATAACCAAGGGCATCGAGCGAGCCGAGAAACCGTGCCAGATCCTCGGGCCGCACGGCTTCCTTCTCGTAAGCGCCGTCAATACCGTACTGCTTGAGCCAGTAACGATGGATCAACGGTGAGCGGGAATGCTCGACCGGCCAGCCGATGACACAGGCGCGCCTCATTGGATGTTAGCCTTCGATGGCGCCTTCGCGCCGGAGCGTGTCGAGGAGCGGAATGAGAGGCAGGCCGAGGATCGAGAAATAGTCGCCCTCGATCTGCTCGAACAACTGAACGCCGAGAGACTCGAGCTGATAGGCGCCGACCGAGCCGAGGACATCCTCGCCGGCGGCGGCGAGGTAGCGGCCGATGAACTCGGGCGACAGCTTTCGCATGGTGAGCGTCGCCACCGTCGTCTCCGTCCAGATGATTTCGCCATTGGTCGCGACGGCGACGGCGGTGTGAAGCGTATGCCGCTTGCCGCTGAGATCGAGCAACTGGCGGCGCGCCGCCTCCATACTGTCGGGCTTGGCAAGGATGGTCTCGCCGAGCGCGAGAACCTGATCGCCGCCGATCACGTAGGCCTTAGGGGCAAGATCGCTCACCGCCTCGGCCTTGGCCCTTGCCAGGACTTCGGCGACATCATGGGGCGTCAACGATCCCTCCCCGCTGATGGACTGGCGCATGGCGCTCTCATCGAGACCGGGCGGCTCGACGATGAAAGCGAGCCCCGCCGCTTCGAGGATCAACGCCCGCGATTTGCTGGCCGAGGCGAGGATCAAGGGTGGGCGCCCGGCCTGGAGAAAACTGCTCATGCCTCGAGCGCCGGCGCTTCGCGGTCATGGTAGAGGCGGAGGATGGCGGCCGCGGTCTCTTCGATGGAGCGGCGGGTGACGTCGATGATGGGCCAGCCGTGCTGCGCGCAAAGCGCCCGGGTCTGGGCGATTTCGGCGGCGATCGCCTCCCGGTCGACATAGTCCTCGAGGTGGTTATGGGCGTGTTCGATCAGGCGGTTCTGCCGGACTTGCGCGATCCGCTCGGGACTCGCCACGAGACCGACGACAAAAGCGCTGGTCGAAACCTCGAGCTGAGGGGGCAGCGGCACGCCCGGAACCAGCGGCACGTTCGCAGTCTTGAAGCCGCGATTGGCGAGATAGATCGAAGTCGGCGTCTTCGAGGTACGGCTGATGCCGATCAGCAAGATATCGGCGTCGTTGAGGTTCGGCGGCAGGTGGCCGTCGTCATGAAGCATGGTGAAGTTGAGCGCATCGATGCGCCGGAAGTAGTCGGCATCGAGCACGTGCTGGCCGCCGACCGTGGGGGTGGACGGGGTGCCGAGATAGGATTCGAACACTTGCAAGATCGGCTTCAGCGCGGGCACGCAAGGGACATTTAGCCTCTTGCAGGAGCGCTCGAGCTCCTCGGCAAGCTCGTGATTGAAGAGAGTGTAGAGCACGATACCGGGCGCGGCCTCGACGTCCCTGACGACCCGCTCAAGTTCGCGGCGGCTCCGCACCAGGGGGTGCAGGTGCTCGATGGCCCGCACTTGCGCGTATTGGACCCTGACCGCCTTGGCGATGGTGATGAGCGTCTCGCCGGTCGCGTCGGAGATCATATGGAGGTGGAAAGTTCGCTGGATATCCATGGCAATCCCTTTGGATAACCGCGATGGGTTAAGGGGGCAACTCCAGCGAGGGGTCGCTCTCTCCCCGACCCGCCTGAATATAGGGCGCAAGTTCTTCACAGATTCGCTTGTGTCGAGAAAATGACGGTCTTTTCGGATAGACCGGCAATACCCTCGGCCGCCCCCAGCCGCGCCCTGCCGTTACCCACAAACCATCCACTTATTGTCAACAGGAGGAGCGTCGCCCTGAACCGCCCAGCAGCAGCCCCCTATGCGCCTCAAATCGAGGCTTTAGCCACAGCCTTTCGGCGCAACCAATCAAGAGCCCGGAGCCCCATTCTAGAGTCCTGTAGAGAGCCTGGTGACAGCACGGAATGTCCGCTATTCACGGCCTAACTGTAACAGTAGAAAACTAGTAGAGACTCTCTTTAGTATTTAGGACACTCGTGTTTAGGACACCAATGTTGCGCGTGCCGTCCCCACAAGCTCCTCTCCTCGCAGCCCTCTCCGGGACTCCCGCTTCTCCCCCGCCGATCTGGTTGATGCGCCAAGCGGGGCGCTATCTCCCGGAGTACCGCGAGGTGAGAGGCAAAGTATCCTCGTTCCTCGATCTCTGCCGCACGCCAAAGCTCGCTGCCGAAGTAACGTTGCAGCCGTTGCGAAGGTTCGCTCTCGATGCGGCCATCGTCTTCTCCGACATCCTCATCGTTCCCCATGCCTTGGGGCAGAAGGTCGAATTCGTCGAGGGAGAAGGGCCGAGGCTCGAGCCGGTCAGGGATGCTGAAGCCATAGGCTCCCTCGATCGAACAAGCGCGACCGAGGCTCTGGCGCCGGTCTACGAGACCATCGAACGGGTGGTTGCCGAGCTGCCGCAAGCGGTGCCGCTGATCGGCTTTTGCGGCGCGCCGTGGACGGTTGCGACCTATATGGCGGAGGGCGGAGGCAGCAAGGACCAGGCCGCGGCGCGGCTGCTCGCCTATCGCGATCCCGCCACCTTCCGGCGCCTGATCGATCTCCTGGTGGATGCATCCACGGACTATCTGGTGAATCAGGTCAGAGCCGGGGCGCGCGTCTTGCAGATTTTCGACAGCTGGGCCGGGAGTCTTCCCGAGGACGCGTTCGAGCGCTGGTGCATCGCCCCAACCAAGCTTCTGGTCGAGCGGGTCAAGGCCGAAGCACCGGGAACGCCCGTGATCGGCTTCCCGCGCGGCGCGGGCGTGCAGGCCGAGCGCTATGTCAAGGAGACCGGCGTCGATGCCGTAAGCTGCGATACGAGCCAGCCCCTTGCCTGGATACGGGACACGCTACAGCCCCTCGTTCCGGTGCAAGGGAATCTCGATCCAGTCCTCCTCGTTGCCGGAGGCGCCGAACTCGACCGGCGTGTGGAAGCGATCCTCGGGGCGCTGGCCTCACGCCCCTTCATCTTCAATCTCGGCCATGGCATTCTTCCCGAGACGCCGATCGACCATGTCGCGCGGCTCGTCCATCTGGTGAAGTCCGGCTCGGCCTGATCGTCCCTGGCATTTCCGATGCTCCACGCCTATATCAAGGCCTTCCACATCATCGCGATCATCGCTTGGATGGCGGGGCTGCTCTACCTGCCGCGACTCTTCGTCTACCATGCGACGAGCAAGCCGGGCTCCGAGCAGTCCGAGACCTTCAAGGTGATGGAACGGCGCCTGCTGCGCTACATCACCACGCCGGCCATGGTCGCAAGCTGGGTGCTCGGTCTGATGCTCGCCTTTTCCGGCGTGATCGACTGGTCGCGGGATGGCTGGTTTCACGCCAAGCTCATCCTCGTGCTGGCGCTATCGGCCTATCATGGCCTCTTGGCTGTATGGACCAAGGACTTTGCCCTCGATCGGAACACGCGCTCGGCGCGTTTTTACCGCATCGCCAACGAGATCCCGACCATCCTCATGATCTTGATCGTGATTCTCGCGGTTGTCCGCCCCTTCTAGGGCATCGACCAAGCCTATTCCGCCCGGCGTCATGGTCTGCTATAAAACGAGTCGCATCCAATTCGGGACGCTGTCGCGGCCCGCTCTTCCCCCAAAAGATCGGGTCACCCGGAGTGGAGCAGGCGCCGAACTTCGCCTTCCCGCCGAGGCATTTCCTACCCCCTTCCCGTGAAACGCGCTGAGCCGGCGCGGAATTCAAAAACGCTTAAGTCATCCATTTTCCCTTTGGAGTAGCAGCGCATGCAGGAAATGAAGCTGCAAGATTTGAAAACCAAGTCGCCGACGGAGCTGCTGAGCTTCGCCGAAGAGGTCGCCGTGGAGAACGCGAGCGCCATGCGCAAGCAGGAGCTCATGTTCGCGATTCTGAAACAGCTGGCGGCCCGCGACGTCGAGATCACCAGCACCGGCGTGGTCGAGGTGCTTCAGGACGGCTTCGGCTTCCTGCGCTCGCCCGACTCCAACTATCTCGCCGGCCCCGACGACATCTATATCTCGCCCTCGCAGATCAGGCGCTTCGGTCTGCGCACCGGCGACACCGTCGAAGGCCAGATCCGGAGCCCGAAAGAAGGCGAGCGCTATTTCGCCTTGCTCAAGGTCAACACCATCAATTTCGAGGATCCCGAGAAGCAGCGCCACAAGATCCACTTCGACAATCTGACGCCGCTCTATCCCGATGAGTGGATG
>JACMJU010000091.1 GCA_014380485.1 Methyloceanibacter sp. | reverse complement strand
GGAGAGATCGCGCTTCGCGTCGAACGCGCCTGCAAGGAGCTTGGCATCGCCACCGTGGCGGTGCACTCGACCGCCGATGCCGACGCCATGCATGTGCGCCTCGCCGACGAGAGCGTGTGCATCGGCGCGCCCCCGGCCAAAGACAGCTATCTCAATATCCCGGCGATCGTGGCTGCCTGCGAGATCACCGGCGCGGATGCGGTGCATCCCGGCTACGGCTTCCTCGCCGAGAATGCCCGCTTCGCGGAGATCCTCGAGGAGCACGAGATTGCCTTCATCGGGCCTTCCGCCGAGCATATCGCGCTCATGGGAAACAAGATTCAGGCCAAAGTGACGGCGGAAGCGCTTGGCATCCCGGTCGTGCCCGGTTCTGGCCCGGTGGAGAATTTCGAGGAGGCCAGGACTGCGGCGCTTGAGATCGGCTATCCGGTGCTGGTCAAGGCGGCGGCAGGCGGCGGCGGGCGCGGCATGAAGCTTGCGCTGTTCGAGAACGAGCTCGAGCCTGCCCTGCTCACCGCGCGCAACGAAGCGAAGGCCGCTTTCGGCGACAATACCGTCTATCTCGAGAAATACCTCGCTCATCCCCGTCATATCGAAGTGCAGGTTCTCGCCGACGGTCAGGGCGGCGCTATCCATCTCGGCGAGCGCGACTGCTCGCTGCAACGCCGTCATCAAAAGCTGTGGGAGGAGGCGCCCTCGTCCGCGTTGAACGCGAGCGAGCGCATTCGGATCGGCGAAACCGTGGCCAAGGCGATGCGGGAGTTGCGCTATCGCGGGGTCGGCACGGTCGAGTTCCTATACGAGGCGGGCGCGTTCTATTTCATCGAGATGAACACGCGCCTCCAAGTCGAGCATACCGTCACCGAGATGATCACCGGGCTCGATCTCGTCATCGAGCAAATCAGGATCGCGGCGGGAGCGCCGCTCTCGCTTCGGCAGGACGACATCGCCTTCAACGGCCATGCTATCGAATGCCGCATCAACGCCGAAAACCCGCACAGCTTCAGGCCATCGCCCGGGACGATCACTCATTTTCACCCGCCGGGAGGACTCGGCGTCAGGGTCGATTCCGGCGCCTACGCGGGCTACACTATTCCGCCCTACTATGACAGCCTGATCGGCAAGCTCATCGTCCATGCCCGTACCCGCAACGAATGTCTGATGCGGCTTAAACGGGCGCTTGGAGAGTTCGTGGTCGATGGCATCGACACCACCATACCCCTGTTCATCTCGCTCATTTCCGAGCCCGATATCGTCGACGGCAATTACGATATCCATTGGCTCGAGACTCACCTCGCCAAGCTCAGTTCCCGCGGATAGGGCTCATGACCTCGATTGATGACGTCATGATCGAGATCACGCCGCAGGTGCTTCTCAAAGCCTATGCCTGCGGAATCTTCCCCATGGCCGAGAGCGCGGAGGACAACGCGCTTTATTGGATCGAGCCGGAGCGGCGCGGCATCCTTCCACTCGACTGCATGCATATTCCGAAACGGCTTGCCCGCACCATTCGGAGCGGCGGCTTCGAGGTCAAGGTCGACCGCAATTTCGAGGCGATCATTGACGGATGTGCGGCGCCGCGCTCAGGCCGGCGCTCGACCTGGATCAATGCCCGCATCAGGAGCCTCTACCGCGAGCTTTTTGCGCTCGGCCATTGCCACACGATCGAAGTATGGCAGGACGGCGCGCTGACCGGCGGACTCTACGGCGTGCATCTCGGCCGCGCCTTCTTCGGCGAGAGCATGTTCTCCAAGGCGCGCGACGCGAGCAAGATCGCGCTCGTCTATCTCGTGGCGCGATTGATCTACGGCGGATTCACCCTGCTCGACACGCAATTCGTCACCGGTCACCTCGCGCGCTTCGGCGCGGTCGAGGTCAGCCGGGACGAGTTTCAGCGGTTCCTTGAAGCCGCGTTGGGCGGCGGCGGTCTGGCCCACGGAAGCGGCTCGGGGACGGCTTCCGCCGGCTCCGGCTCCGGCGGC
>JACMJU010000090.1 GCA_014380485.1 Methyloceanibacter sp. | reverse complement strand
GGTGCCGACCGTGAACGTCGCCACCAGCACCGGCACGCCGAGCCACCACCACGCCTCGTTCCAGCCGGGATCGCTGAACGGCCGGTAGGGGCCGTGCGCTCGCTTGGGATCGGGGAGATTGGGCTGCGCCCGCGCCATCGCCTCAGGTCTTCTTGGATTTCACGCCTGGGGCTTCCCTCTCGATCTCGCGGATACGCCGCTCGAAGACGATCAGGTACGCCACCATGAAAAAGTAGAGATAGAACTCGGCGGCCTCGCTCGGCCGCGCGGCCATTGCCAGCGTCCCGGCGCCCTTGAAGAACACGGCGAAGAGCGCGGCGGGAACGAGCGCCGCTGCAGGCAGGAACAACGCCATCCGGCTTTGCCTGAAGCGAGGGGTGTAGGCGCAGAGCAGGGGTATCAACAATCCTCCGGCGATAACGCCGATTTCAAGCAAGGCCCGCGGCGTCCGTTCGAATCCCTTGTTCATGTTGTGAAGACTGAGTTCTCCTTCATCGTTCACCGCAGTGACGAGGCTCGAATCTTGCCAGAAGAAAATGTGCTGGCCCCAACTGACTTCCTCGCCGCCGATGAAAAGGCATGCCAGCCCCGCGAGCGCGGTAACGGCGAGCACCAAGGGGCGGCGCCGCACGAAGGGATCGAACAAGAGCTGCACCGCGAGCGCGAGACCGATGACCATCAGAATGAACTGCGCCGTCTCGAGGATTCCGGATTCCGAGGTGATCCAACGCCGATGCCAGGCCGCATCGATCCCGTAGCTCCCCACCACGAAGAGCGCAACGGCGAGAGGAATGCCAAGCCACCACCAAGCCTCATTCCAGCCAGGATCGCTGGTGAAGGGCCGGAACGGGCCTGCCGATTTGGGATCGGGGAGAGGGGGCTTCGCCTTGCGCGAGCGGCTTCGGCCGCCTAGGCGCGGCTCGCTTTGCGATTTGGCCATTGGGGTCCCCTATGAGGGTGGCAAGAGCGTCGACGACACTTTTGCGACAATCGAGGGGGGTTTTGCCCGTTCTGCATCGGAATGCAAGCTCAAGATTTGCTGTTTGCCGGTTCGCCTAAAATCTGCGCAACTGTAGCTAAACTGCAACAGACTGCGGCATTTTCGCCTCGTTTGCGCCATAAAACTTTGACACAGCAAGATTTGCACGAGGAGCGTCGGCCAAGCGCGCCCCATGGCTCAAATTGGGGGAGGAGCCAGGAGAAAGCGGGGCCGAGCCATTGGGAAAGTGTGGCCCACGCCACATATTTCCCTCGCACCTCATCCGGGCGTTAGCAGATGGACGCGAAGACGTTCGATAAATCGCGCTTGCCAAGTCGGCATGTGACCGAGGGGCCATCCCGCGCCCCCCATCGCTCCTACTACTACGCGATGGGGCTGTCGCGCGAGCAGATCCATCAGCCCTTTGTCGGCGTCGCGACCTGCTGGAACGAGGCCGCTCCTTGCAACATCTCGCTGATGCGCCAGGCGCAAGCGGTGAAGGAGGGCGTCATCGCCGCCAACGGCACCCCGCGCGAGTTCTGCACTATCACCGTCACCGATGGCATCGCCATGGGTCATCAGGGCATGAAATCCTCGCTGCCGTCGCGCGAGGTCATCGCCGATAGCGTCGAGCTCACCATGCGCGGCCATTGTTACGATGCGCTGGTCGGCTTGGCGGGCTGCGATAAGTCGCTGCCCGGTCTGATGATGGCGATGTGCCGGCTCAATGTTCCGTCGATCTTCATCTATGGCGGCACGATCCTGCCCGGCTCGTTCAGAGGCCGTCCCGTCACGGTGCAAGACCTCTTCGAGGCCGTCGGTCAATACTCGGTCGGCAGGATGTCGACCGAAGATCTCGACGAGCTTGAGCAGGTGGCCTGCCCATCGGCAGGGGCGTGCGGGGCCCAGTTTACCGCCAACACCATGGCCTGCGTCTCCGAAGCCATCGGCCTTGCGCTGCCCTACTCGGCCGGCGCCCCGGCGCCCTACGAGATCAGGGACCGGTTCTGCACGGCAGCGGGCGAAAAGATCATGGACCTCATCGCCCTCAATATCCGGCCGCGCGACATTATCACCCGCAAAGCGCTGGAAAACGCCGCCGCCGTCGTCGCCGCCAGCGGCGGCTCGACCAACGCGGCGCTCCATCTGCCTGCCATCGCTCATGAATGCGGCATCGACTTCGACCTGTTCGCCGTGGCCGAAGTCATGAAACGGACACCTTATATCGCGGATTTGAAACCATCTGGCCGCTATGTCGCCAAGGACTTGTTCGAAGCTGGCGGGGTGCCGCTTCTGCTCAAGACCCTCCTCGACCATGGCTATCTGCACGGCGACATCATGACGGTGACGGGCCGGAGCCTGAAGGACAACCTCGCCAAGGTTAAGTGGAACCCCGACCAAGACGTGGTCCGGCCGGCCAACGATCCAATCATGCCGACCGGCGGCGTCGTGGGGTTGCAGGGCTCGCTCGCTCCCGACGGGGCCATCGTCAAGGTGGCCGGCATGAAGGGACTGAAATTCCGCGGGCCGGCGCGCTGCTTCGATTGCGAGGAGGACGCCTTCGCCGCGGTGAGCGCCAAGCGCTACAAGGAAGGCGATGTCATCGTCATCCGCTACGAAGGCCCGAAGGGCGGTCCCGGCATGCGGGAGATGCTGTCGACCACCGCCGCGCTGTATGGCCAGGGTATGGGCGACAAGGTGGCTCTCATCACTGACGGCCGCTTCTCCGGCGCCACCCGCGGTTTCTGCGTCGGCCATGTCGGCCCCGAGGCCGCGCTCGGCGGCCCCATCGCCCTGATCCGTGACGGCGACATGATCGCGCTCGACGCCGAAAAAGGCACGCTCGATGTCGAGCTCGACCCGGTTGAGTTGAAAGAGCGTGCCAAGTCGTGGAAGGCGCCGCCGATGCCGTTCACCAGCGGCGCCTTGTGGAAATATGCGAACGAGGTTGGGCCGGCGCGCACCGGGGCCGTGACCCATCCCGGCGGTAGTGTGGAAGTCGCGTGCTATGCTGATGTGTAACAGGTTGGCGTTGGGGGCGTTTGCGGCCCTGTTGACGATGGTCTCCGTGGCGATCGGGGCCGACGATCCGCCTCCTTACGCTTCGGCCACCGAGGCCTATCGCCAGGGCGTGAAGGCACTGAAGTCTGGCCGCCCCGCGACTGCGTTGCCCGCGCTCGAATATGCCGCCCTGCGCGGCGTGCTGGGGGCTCAGGTCAAGCTCGCGCGCGCCTACGCCTCGGGCCGGGAGGTGCCGAAGGACGACGCCAAGGCCTTCTCCTATTTCGAGCAGATCGCCGACCAGCAGGCCGATATCAGCCCATCGAGTCCGATCGCGAAATATGCCGCCGAAGCTTTCGTTGCCCTTGGTCAGTACTATCTCGACGGCATTCCTTCCAGGCCGCTTGCGGCCAACCCGTCTTATGCCGTGGACTTGTTCCGTCACGCCGCAAGCTATTTCGGTAATGCCGAGGCGCAATACCGGCTCGCCCGCCTCTATATGAATGGGACCGGCGTCGAGAAGAATGTGGGGCTCGCCGTCAATTGGCTCGCGATAGCCGCCAAGAAACAGCACGCGGCGTCGCAGGCGACGCTCGGCGAGATTCTGTGGCGCGGCCAGGACGTGCGGGAACGGCGGGCGCGGGGTCTCGCCTTGATTATCCTGGCGCATGAGAATGCGCTGGCCAATGGGAAGGAGCCGCAATGGATCGGCGCGCTCTATAAGGAAGCGTTCGGCAACGCCGATCAACCGACCCGCAAAGACGCCAAGGCGCTCCTGCCCGAATTGGGTGGCGTCAAGGCGAAGTCGGTCCTGCCCGCCGCCAAGCCGAAACCGGCCGAGATGCTCGCCATGCCGGCCGGGGAGCAAGCGGACGAACCCGGCACGCCGTCCTCCGATGCGGCCGTGGACACGGGCGCGCCGGCGCCGGCCCCGATCGGGCTTTCGGTTGGCTTCGGCACCGGCACCGGTACCGAGCCCGGCGGCCTCAAGCCTTAGCCCCTTCAGCCAGAGTCGGACGCAAGGCGCCCTAGAGGGCGAGCTCCGCCGTGATCGGCACGTGATCGGAGGGCTTCTCCCAGCTTCGTGGGGCGGCATCGATCTCGCAGGCCTGAAGCCGGTCGGCCGCTTGCGGCGACAGCAAGAGATGGTCGATGCGCAGACCCTGGTTCTTCTGGAAGGCGCCGGCCTGATAGTCCCAAAACGTATAACGATGCGGCTCGTCGTGGCAGGCGCGGAAGGCATCGGTCAGCCCGAGATTGAGGAGCGCCTGGAAATGGGCGCGGGTCTCGGGCCGGAACAGTGCGTCGTCCATCCACACATTCGGATTGTAGACGTCCTCCGGCGCCGGGATCACGTTGAAGTCGCCGGCGACGACCAAGTTCTCTTCGTTGGCGAGCAGCGTTTTGACGCGCTCCTTGAGGCGGGTCATCCAGGCGAGCTTGTAGACGAACTTCTCGGTGCCGAAGGGATTGCCGTTCGGCAGGTAGATATTGATCAGGCGAAGCGCGCCTGAGGGAACCGAGATCTCCGCTTCGAGATAGCGCGCTTGCACGTCGTCGGGATCGCCGGCGAGCCGGGGGCGAACCTCGTCGAAGGGGAGCTTCGACAACAGGGCGACCCCGTTGAAGCCCTTCTGGCCGTGCACGGCGACGTTATAGCCGAGCTCCTCGAACATCTCCCTTGGGAACGCCTCGTCGACGCATTTGATCTCTTGCAGACAGGCGATGTCGGGGGCGGCCGCCTTGATCCACGTCGTGGCCGCCTCGATGCGCGCCTTGATGCCGTTGATATTCCAGGAGGCGATCTTCATAGGACTTTAATGGCATTGCCCGGCTTGATCGGGCAATCCACCAATGCCCGCTTTCGCGGGCCTGAGGCATGCGGAAACTAGACCGAGAAGCTGGTGCCGCAGCCGCATGCGGCGGTGACGTTCGGGTTGTTCAGCTTGAACTGGGCGCCGATCAGATCGTCGACGAAATCGAGCTCGGCCCCTTGCAGGAATCCGAGCGAGACCGGATCGACCACCACGCGCGCGCCGTCGCGCTCGATCAGAAAATCGCCGGCCGCGCGCTCCGGCACCAGGTCGAAACGGTACTGGAAACCGGAACAACCGCCCCCCTCGACGCTCACGCGAAACAGCACGGGCGCCGCCTCGCCTTTGAGGATCTCGGCGATGCGGCCGGCGGCGCGCTCGCTTATGGTGATGGACGGTTCGCTCATCTTGGGTGTAGCCAATCTCTCACCGAAACATAGGGTGGCAGCAGCGCTTGTCAATCGACCACAGAGGTGAGGCCAGAGGGCTTTTCCCGGCGCGGCCAGGGGATGGCGTCGCCGCGGCGGAGGGGTTGCGCTTGCTTGCCCCTTACGCCGTCGATCCCCACGCAAGCCGCGGGCGGCTAAAACCTGAGCCGCCTTGCGCCACGCGCTCTCCTTACGCCCGCGACCGCGACCGCATCCTGCATGCGACGGCCTTCCGTCGGCTCAACTACAAGACCCAGGTCTTCATCTACCATGAGGGCGATCACTACCGCTCGCGTCTCACCCACAGCCTCGAAGTGGCGCAGATCGCCCGCGCGCTCGCCCGGAGCTTACGCGTCGACGAGGATCTCACCGAGGCCCTGGCGCTCGCCCACGATCTCGGCCATCCGCCCTTCGGCCATGCCGGAGAGCGCGCTCTTGACGCCGCGATGAAGGATGCCGGCGGTTTCGACCACAATGCCCAGTCGCTCCGCGTGGTCGCCGCGCTCGAAAAGAAATACGCGGGCTTCGATGGTCTGAATCTGTCATGGGAGACGCTCGAAGGCCTGGTCAAGCATAACGGTCCGCTTACCGGGCCCTATGCGCCAACGCGCGGCGGCACGGAGCGCGAGGTGCCGGAGCCAATCCTCGACTATTGCGCCAAGCAGGATCTCGAACTCGCAACCTTCGCCTCGGTCGAGGCCCAAGCCGCCGCTCTCGCCGACGACATCGCCTATAACAATCACGACATCGATGACGGCTATCGCGCCGGCCTCTTCACCTTCGCCGAGCTGGCCGAAGTGCCGATCGCGGCGCGCGCGCTCGCCGCGGTGCGGCAAGCCCATCCCGGTCTCGACGGCACACGGCTCCTCTATGAGGCCATTCGCCGCCTGATCAGCGCGATGATCGAAGACGCCGTCGCCGAGACCGAGCGGCGGCTTGGGGCGCTTCAGCCCCGGAGCGCCGCCGATGTGCGTCATGCGCCGCGCGCCGTGGTCGCCTTCTCCGAAGAGATGCGCCGCAATCTCGATTGCTTGCGCGCATTCCTCTCCGCCCGCGTGTACCGGCACGAGCGTATCGTCCGCATCATGAGCGACGCCGAGCGTGTGGTGCGCGACTTGTTCCTGCGTTATTCCGCCGAGCCCGAGGCGCTACCGCCCGACTGGCGCGAGCAGGCGCCGCCGCGCGGCACGCGCGCTTATGCCCGCCACGTCGCGGACTTCATCGCCGGCATGACCGATCGCTTCGCCCTTGCGGAGTATCGCCGCCTGTTTGACGCCACCCCCGATTTGCGCTAGTCGCGCCCCACAATCGCTGCGGAGCTTTCATGGACGTCTTTGCAGGGTTCCACGGGCGGGTTCTCGCGGCCGTCCAACAGCTCAAGCATGACGGAGTGGTCCCGATCGAAGCGAGCATCGAGGGGATCACGCTCGAGCCGCCGAAGGACGCTTCGCACGGCGATCTCGCCACCAATGCCGCCATGGTTCTCGCCAAGGAAGCGGGCGTTGCGCCGCGTTCGTTGGCCGAGCGCATCTTGCCGCTGCTCGCCTCCGACCCTCACATCGACAAGGTGGAGATCGCAGGGCCGGGTTTCATCAATCTGACCCATGCCTCCGCCTTCTGGCCGAGCGTGCTGCGCATGGTGCTCGAACAGGGCGCCTCCTACGGCCGCGGCGCCATCTGCAAAGGGGAAGCGGTGAACGTGGAATATGTGTCGGCCAACCCGACCGGCCCCATGCATGTCGGCCATTGCCGGGGCGCGGTGTTCGGCGATGCGCTGGCCAACCTTCTCGACTTCGTAGGCTTCGCCGTCACTCGCGAATATTATATCAATGATGCCGGCGCTCAGGTCGATGCGCTCGCCCGCTCCGCTTACCTGCGCTATCGCGAAGCGCTCGGCGAGAAGATCGGCGCTATTCCGGAGGGGCTTTATCCCGGCGATTATCTCAAGCCGGTCGGCGAGAAGCTCGCGGCCCAGCATGGCAAGGAGCTGCTCGCCACGCCGGAAAGCAAGTGGCTCCCCATCGTGCGGGCCGCGGCACTCCAGGCCATGCTCGCCATGATCGAGGACGATCTCGGCGCGCTCGGCATCCGCCACGACATTTTCTTCTCCGAGCGCTCGCTAAGCGAAGGTCCGCGCGATGCGGTGGCCGAGACCATCGCCGAACTCGAGGCCAGGGGCCTTATCTATCGGGGACGGCTTCCGCCGCCCAAAGGCAAGGTCGATGAGGATTGGGAAGATCGAGAGCAATTGCTGTTTCGGTCCACTTCATTCGGCGACGACGTCGACCGCCCGCTGGTGAAATCGGATGGAACCTACGCCTATTTCGCCGGCGACATCGCTTATCACCGCGACAAGTTCAGGCGCGGCTTTAGGACCATGATCGACGTGTTCGGCGCCGACCACAGCGGCCATGTCAAGCGCATGAAGGCGGCGGTCGCGGCGCTGACAGACGGCGAGGCTGAGCTCGATATCAAGATTTGTCAGCTTGTTCGCTTGTTTCGGGCAGGCGAGCCTGTCAAGATGTCCAAGCGTGCCGGGACGTTCGTCACCCTGCGGGAGGTCGTGGACGAGGTGGGCGCGGGCCCCGTTCGCTTCATGATGCTCTACCGCAAGAACGACGCGCCGCTCGATTTCGACTTCGCCAAAGTCACCGAGCAGTCGCGGGACAACCCGGTGTTCTACGTCCAGTACGCCCACGCGCGGGCGAGTTCTGTTCTGCGTAACGTTGGGGAGACCTTCGCGGATCTCGATCTCGAGGAGGGAAGTTTGGCGACGAGCGATCTGGGCCGGTTGACGGACGAGGCGGAGATCGCGCTGATCCGGCGCCTGGCCCATTACCCCCGCCTGGTCGAGGCGGCGGCGGTCGCCCATGAGCCGCACCGGCTTGGGTTTTACCTCTATGGCCTTGCCGGCGACCTCCACGGCCTCTGGAACAGAGGCAAAGACTTGCCACAATTACGATTTATTTACGAGAGTGACCGAGAGTTAACGCGCGCACGCATTGCCCTGGTGGCAGCTACGAAACGCGTCCTGGCGTCGGGTTTGGGGATCCTCGGCGTTCACGCCATGCACGAGTTGCGCTGAGCCAATCCGGGGCAGGGGGGATGGTTCGAGGGAAGTGTCATGTCAACGCAAGATGACGGATTCGGCCGTTCGGCCGGTCCCAATCCTGGGTCGCAGTCAGATTTCACCAATAGGCCGAGTATGGGTGGTGCCCCCCGCATGCAGAACTGGGGAAACAATGCACTCAATACTCAGCAGAGCGAGGTAAGCTTAATGGCTCAAGGAGCGGGGAGGCCGGATCGGCCGGCCACCGGACAACGCCCGATGTTTGGCGGGGGCAGCCCGGTCTTTGCACAGATGCCGTCCTATACGCCCGTCACGCGCGGCTCCGATCCGCGCCCGCAAATCCCCGAGCCGCCGCAGCCTGCCTACGCCCCTTACCCCCCTCCCACGCAACCAAGCCAGCATGCCGCCTCGGGCCTGAGCTATCCAAGCCCGCAAGCGCCGTCTCCTTTGGACTACCCAAGGTCGTTTCCCGACGCAGCGCCGAGCTTTCACAGCCCTCAACCCGGCGCCGCGCCGAGCTACCAGGGTTCCCACCCCGCGACCGCGCCCGGCTACACGAAGGCGCCGAACTACCAAGCGGCGGAGTTTGGGGGCCAAGCCTATCAGCAGGTTCGCCCGTCGAGCTTTCCGGGGCATCCAGGGTCGCAGCCCTATCCGGCTTCGAGCTATGACGGTGCGCAGGGCTTCCAAGGCCAGACCTACCGGGATCAGAATTTCGCCGATGCGAGCTTCCCCGAAACCGCGGAGGATGCGAGCTTCCCCGAGACGAGCTTCGATCAGAATTTTGCCGATGCGGATTCCGCCAAGCCGGGCTTCGCCGATTCCGACTTCCCGCAACAGCACGGCTTCGACGCGAATTTCCCGGAGCAGGTCTTTCCCGACGCCCAGCCCTTCGGTCATCAGGACCCCCACGGTCCCCACAGCTACGGGCAGCCTGACGGCCATTCCGCTCAGGGCTTCGAGCCCTTCGCCGACGAGGCGGTAACGGATTATGGCGGGCAGGTCCCCCAAAGCGATCCAAGGCGGCAGCTTCAGGCCTTCGACGCAATTTACGATCAACCACCCCAGATCGCGTTGGGTTCGACCGAGCCGGCGCGCCGCCAGCCGCAGGACTTCGATGAGGGCGAACGGCTCGACGCCGATTTCCTCGACGAGGGACAGGTCCCTCCGGCCCCCGGCGACCGCGCAAAGACCGGATTGGCGATCAAAGGCCGGAGCGCCTTCATGGTTGGAAGCGTGCTGCTTGGGGCGATTGCCCTCGGTGGTGCGCTCGCCGTCGCCTACAAGCAGAGCGGAGGCAGCCTGAATAGCGAGCCGCCGCCCCTGGTTCAGGCCGACGGACGACCGGTCAAGGAACTCCCCGATCAGCCCGGAGGCAAGGAATTTCCTCACAAGAACAAGCTCATTTACGATCGCTTGCAGAATGGCGATGAGCCGGAGGCCGAGCGGATCGTGTCGCGTCAGGAAGACGTGGCTGTGCCGGCCTTGCCCTCGCCCGAGACCCCCGGAATGCCGGCGCCGGTCGCAACCACCGATGCCGCCCCGCCGACAACTCAGGCGGTCCCTGGCGCCGAGCCGATGCCGGTGGCCGCGATCGATGACCCCTCGATGCCTGACGGCGGTCCGCGCAAGGTGAAAACCATGGTCGTGCGTCCTGACGGCTC
>JACMJU010000089.1 GCA_014380485.1 Methyloceanibacter sp. | reverse complement strand
GCGGCGGGGAGCGCGGCGATGCCGGCCAGCTTGCGCTTGACGACGATGCGGCGGCCATTGTCCTCGACCTCGATTTCGCTGAGGTCGTTCTCATCGAGCATCTCGGCGAGCCTTTTGACCAGGCCGGTATCGACCCGCATCGGCTCGTCTGAAGTGTCGTTGTCGCTCATCGGAACCCCTTTTTCCGTTGCCGCAGCGTCTGTCAGAGACGGGCGGCGGCGTCCAGAGCAAGCTCGTAGCCCAGCGCGCCGAAGCCGGCGATTGTTCCCTTCGCCGCGGCGGCGACCAGCGAGCGCCGGCGGAAGCTCTCGCGGGCCTGCGGGTTGGACAGGTGGACCTCGATCACCGGCACGCCGATCGCCTTGACCGCGTCGTGCAGCGCCACGGAATTGTGGCTCAATCCCCCGGCGTTGAGCAGCACCGCCTTGGCGCCTCTGGCCTGCGCCTCGTGCAGCCAGTCGATCAAATGGCCCTCATGGTTGGACTGGCGCATGTCGATCGCAAGGCCGAGCGCGCGCGCCCGGTCCTCGAGCCGGCCGGCAATGTCGTCGAGCGTGTCCGCCCCGTAAATCTCCGGCTCGCGCAGGCCGAGCAGGTTGAGATTGGGCCCGTTGAGCACGTAGATCAGAGGTGGCGTCGCCATGACGCGGTCCTATATGACTTGCGGCTCGATAGGCAAAGGGAGCTCTTGACTCTATGTATCCCGCAGGATACAGATGATCCAAATCACGGTTCGTCAGACCGAGACATTCATGTCGTGGTTGCGTGGATTGCGTGATCGTCGTGCGCAGGAGCGAATCGCCCAACGCATCGCCCGGCTCAGCGGTGGATTGCTTGGCGATGCCAGGCCGGTCGGGTCGGGCGTGATGGAGCTGCGCGTGGACCACGGTCCGGGTTACCGGCTCTATTTCATTCGGCGCGGCGATCAGTTGATCATGCTGCTGTGCGGCGGTGACAAGAGCAGCCAGAAGCGGGATATCGCCAAGGCGAAGGCCATGGCGTCAGAGTTGGAGAATTAGTGGTGGCGATCGAGACATTTCCGTTTGATCCGGCCGAGTATCTTGGCGACCCCGAGGCCCAGGCTGAGCTCATCGCCGACGCGCTCGCCACCGGAGACGCCGCTTATGTCGCGCACGCGCTCGGCATAGTGGCCCGGGCGCGGGGTATGACGCAGCTTGCCCGAGACACAGGCATGTCCCGCGAGAGCCTTTACAAGGCTTTGAGTCCCCAGGGGAATCCCGAGCTCGCCACGGTGTTGCGGGTGGTGCAGGCCCTGGGTTTCAAGCTAACGGCGGCGGCGGCATGACGCACGCGACGCTTTCTATCAGCGTCAACGGCGCGCATCGCCGCGTGCCGGCGGGGATCAGCGTCGCCGGCCTCGCGCTCCAGCTCGGGCTCGAGCCGGCCAAGGTCGCGGTCGAGCGGAACCTCGAGATCGTGCCGCGCTCTACTTTGGCCGCAGTCGCGGTCGAGGACGGCGACGATTATGAGATCGTCACCTTCGTGGGCGGGGGTTGAGCCTCCTCGTCACCCCGGACTTGATCCGGGGTCCACCTTGTTCCTACCGGCAGCCGACAGAAGGTGGATGCCGGATCAAGTCCGGCATGACGAACTGAAAGCGAGACATGGCCATCCAGCATCCCATCGATACCGACACCTGGACCGTCGCCGGCCGGACCTTCACCTCGCGGCTGATCGTCGGCACCGGCAAATATAAGAGCTTCGAGCAGAATGCGGCGGCGGT
>JACMJU010000088.1 GCA_014380485.1 Methyloceanibacter sp. | reverse complement strand
TCCGGCCGCCCCGCCCACCGCCGAAGCGCCGGCAGAGCCTCCTGCCGCCGACGCGCCGGCAGAGCCTCCTGCCCCCGAGACGCCGCCGCAATAGTGAGAATTGGCGGGGCGACCGCATAGAGGCGCGGCCGCCCCGCCGTTTTCCCTGGCACCCCGGCTTTCTTTCCCTCGCCGAGCCTATGCCTGAGAAGCCTATGGCCGGGGCCGCGCACGGCGAGCCTTCACCGTCTCGTTGATGCCCGATTGCTGTTAGAGTGTCCTCCGCAAGGAGGCGGTCGCGACGCATGGTGCAAAACGGCTTTGTCAAACGGTGGGGATGGTTGCTCTTGGCGTCCGCCATCGGCTTTGCCGGGGGCGGCGCCGGGACTCAAGACGGAAAAACCGCCGCCGTGCCGGTCGAGGCCGCAAGAGTGGTCGCCGCGCCGTTGAGCGAACAGGTGACCGCCATCGGTACGCTGCTTTCCGACGAGGCGGTCACCATAAGCTCGGAGATTGCCGGCCGCCTCGAGGAGATCCATTTCCAGGAGGGTCAGCCGGCCGCGAAAGGAGCGCCGCTCTTCACGCTCGACGACTCGGTTTATCGCGCCCAGCTCGCCGACGCCGAGGCCAAGCTCAAGCTCGCCGAACAGACCCACAAGCGAACCAGCCAGCTGTTCAGCAGCAAATATGCCACCGCCCAATCGGCCGACGAGTCTGCCTCCAATCTCGCCGTCAGCACCGCCGCCGTCGAGCTCGCCCGCGTGCAGCTCGACAAGTCGCGTATCGTGGCGCCGTTCGCGGGCATCGTCGGGCTCCGCCGCGTGAGCGTCGGCGAATACATCACCGCCGGTCAGCCGCTGGTGTCCCTCGAAGCGATCGATCCGGTGAAAGCCGATTTCAGGGTGCCCGAGAAATACCTGCCCGCCATCAAGGTGGGGCAAACCATCCTCATCAAGGTCGACGCCTTCCCCGAAGACAACTTCGAGGGCAAGGTTTACGCCATCGATCCCCATCTCGATGTAGCCGGCCGCAGTCTTCTGGTCCGCGCCGTGGTCCCCAACACCGATCAGCGTCTCCGTCCGGGCCTGTTCGCGCGGGTGACGGTTCTCCTCCAGCTCAAGGAGACAGCCTTGAGCGTGCCTGAGCAGGCGATCGTCCCCCAAGGCGACAGCCAATTCGTGTTCAAAATCGTCGACGGCAAGGTCCAACTGACTAAGGTCGTGACTGGCACGCGCCGCGAGGGCCGGGTCGAGATCGTCGAAGGACTTGCCGCCGGCGATCAGGTGGTGACCGCCGGCCAGCTCAAGATCCGCGACGGCATGCCGGTATCCATCGTCGACGCCATCGGGGCTTAGAACCGTGACTCTTCCCGAACTCTCCATCAAGCGGCCGGTCTTCGCCACGGTACTGAGCCTCGTGCTGGTGCTGCTCGGCCTCGTCTGTTACGAGCGGCTCTCGGTGCGCGAATATCCCGCCATCGACGCGCCCGTGGTCACCGTGCAGACCGATTATCCCGGCGCCAGCGCGGCCATTGTCGAGAGCCAGGTCACTCAGGTGCTCGAGGATTCCTTGTCGGGCATCGAGGGCATCGATTTCATCACCTCGATCAGCCGGCAGGAATCGAGCCAGATCACGGTGACCTTCAAGCTCGATCGCAATCCCGACTATGCCGCCGCCGACGTTCGCGACCGGGTGGGCCGGGTGCGCGGGCGCCTTCCCGACGAGATAGACGAGCCGATCATCCAGAAAGTCGAGGCCGACGCCCAGCCGATCCTTTATCTCGCCTTCTACAGCGACAGTCATTCGGCGCTAGAAATCACCGATTACGCCAACCGCTACGTGAAGGATCAGCTCCAGACCCTTGGCGGCGTTGCCGAAATTCGCCTCTTCGGCGACCGCGAATACGCCATGCGCATCTGGCTCGATCCCGAGCGCCTCGCCGCCTATCAACTGACGCCGCAGGATGTCGAGCTTGCCTTGCGTCGCCAAAATGTCGAGGTGCCGTCGGGGCGCATCGAAAGCCTGCAACGCGAATTCACGGTTCTCGCCGAGACCGATTTGCGTACGCCTCAGCAGTTCAACGAGCTCATCATCAAGGAAGCGAACGGTTACCTGGTCAGGCTCGCCGATGTCGGCCAGGCCGAGCTCGGGGCGCTCGACGAGCGCCGCATCGTGCGCTTCAACGGCAAGCCCGCCACAGCTCTCGGCGTGATCAAACAAGCCACCGCCAACCCGCTTGAAGTCTCGGAGCAGGTGCGCGCGGTGCTCCCGCGCATCGTCCAATCGCTGCCCGCCGGCATGGAAGTGCGTGTCGCCCACGACAAATCCATCTTCATCGCCGAGTCGATCAAGAACGTGTACCGGACCATCGGCGAGGCGATCCTCCTCGTCGTGCTCATCATCTTTCTGTTCTTGCGCTCGATTCGCGCCACCCTGATCCCGCTCGTCACCATCCCGGTCTCGCTCATTGGCGCCTTCGCCCTGATGTACGCCTTCGACTTTTCCATCAACACGTTGACGTTGCTCGCGCTGGTGCTGGCCATCGGGCTCGTGGTCGACGATGCCATCGTCATGCTGGAGAACATCTACCGGCATGTGGAAGCGGGCATGACGCCGGTGAAAGCGGCACTGCTCGGGAGCCGCGAGATCAGCTTCGCCGTCATTGCCATGACCCTCACGCTCGCCGCCGTCTACGCGCCGATCGGGTTCATGACCGGCGTCACCGGACGGCTGTTCACCGAATTCGCCTGGACGCTGGCAGGCGCCGTCATCGTCTCGGGGTTCGTGGCGCTGACCCTGTCGCCGATGATGTGCTCGAAACTGTTGCGGCACAGCAGCGAGCACAATTTTCTCTATCGCCTGATCGAGCGCTTCCTCCATGGACTTATCTCGGCCTATCGCGCCCTGTTGCAGGGAGCACTCGCCGTGCGCCCGCTCGTTCTCGTGATCGGTCTGGCCGTGGCCGGAGCGAGTTATTTCTTGTTCACGGCGCTGAAAGGCGAGCTCGCCCCGGTCGAGGATCAAGGGAACATCGTGGCCGTGTTCCGCGGTCCCGAGGGCGCCACCATCGAATACACCGACGCCCACGCCAAGAAGCTGGAAGCCATTGCCCTTGCCGTTCCCGAGGCCGATCGCGTGTTCTCCGTCGCCGGCAACCCGACCGTGTCGCAAGGCCGTATCGTTCTGCGGCTGAAGCCGTGGGACGATCGCGCCCGCACCCAGCAGGAGATCGGGCGGGCGATCGCACCCGCCATGGTCGCGATTCCCGGCGTCGTGGCCTTTCCCAGCAATCCGCCGCCGCTTGGCCAAAGTTCGCGGTCCAAGCCCATCACGTTCATCATCCAAACGGCGCGGCCCTACGAAGAGCTCGAACAGATGGTCGAGGCCTTTCTCGGCAAGGTGCGCGATTATCCCGGGCTCATCGATGTCGACAGCGACCTAAAGCTCAACGCGCCGCAGCTCGATATTTCCGTCGATCGCGAGAAAGCGGCCGCGACCGGTGTCGAGATCGACACGCTCGGCCGCACGCTCGAAACCATGCTCGGCGGCCGCCAGGTCACGCGCTTCAAGCAAGACGGCGAGCAATACGACGTGTTGGTGAAGGTCGCCGATATCGACCGGCAGAATCCCGACGATATGAGACGCATTTATGTGCGCGGGCGCGACGGCGCCATGATCCCGCTCTCCAACCTCATCACCATCAAGGAGGCCGTGGCGCCGAAGGAGCTCAACCACTTCGACCAATTGCGCGCCGCCACCATCACCGCGCAGCTTGCGCCGGGATACACGCTGAGCGACGGACTGAACTTCCTGGCCAAGACCGCCCAAGAGGTGCTCCCCGCCACCGCTCAGGTCGAGTATGCGGGCGAGTCGCGCGAATTCAGAGCGGCAAGTTCGAGCCTCTACCTCATCTTTCTGCTCGCGCTTGCTTTTATCTATCTCGTGCTTGCCGCCCAATTCGAAAGCTTCACCGATCCGTTTATCATCATGCTGACCGTGCCGCTGTCGATCACCGGCGCGCTGCTTGCGCTGTGGTGGAGCGGGGGCACCCTGAACATTTATAGCCAAGTTGGAATCGTGACCCTGATCGGATTGATCACCAAGCACGGCATTCTCATCGTGGAGTTCGCAAATCAGCTCAGGGCCAAGGGAGCCCCTCTGCGCGAAGCGGTTATCGAAGCGGCGACGCTCAGGCTGAGGCCTATTCTGATGACCACCGGCGCGATGGTTCTCGGCGCGGTGCCGCTGGCGGTCGCCACCGGTGCGGGCGCCGAGAGCCGTCAGGACATCGGCTGGGTGATCGTCGGCGGCCTTGTGGTCGGCACGCTCTTTACCCTGTTCGTGATTCCTGTGGTCTATACCTATCTCAGCCGCCGCGTGTTCCTTGAGGCCGATCACGAGCCGATGCACGACACGCCGGTACCGGCACTGCCTGCGCCGCAAGGACGCAAGAAGCGCGGAATGCTGGAGCCCGCCGAGTAGTACGCAAAAGAAGAGCCCCGGCGCGGGGAGTGCCGAGGCTCGTACGCAATACACAGAACGCACTACCGACCCAGACTGAACACAACTGGGCTACTGGAGCATGCCCTCGGCCTGTGGCAGTTTTTTGACATTTCCTTGTCGGTCTTCTTAATGACCACAAGGATTTGCGGGCATGCTTTCACACCGTTTAGCGCTACGCAAACAAGCCTGGCGCCGAACGCAAACCCTACCAAAACGATTAACGCGCGGCCGGGCCCAACGGTTCCCTAAATGAGGCAAGCCTTGTGCGGGGGCGCGCCTCATGCACAATGGGCAAAAAGCGGGCGGTCTTGGCCCGGCATGAGGTCATCGGAACATGCGCTGGCGTGGTGAACGAGAGAGCGAGAATGTAGAGGACCGGCGAGGCGAGGGCGGCGGCTTCGGCTTCCCATTTCCGCGGGGCGGTTCGGGCGGAAGGGGCGGGGGCATCGGCATTATCGGACTTCTGGTCATTCTCGGCCTGATGTTCTTTTTCGGCGTTGACCCGAGAGTCATCATGCAGGGGGGCGGACCGGGCGGCGATCAGACGACCTTCCCAGATATCCGCCTTCCGCAGTCGCGACCTGACGCAACGAATTTCCCCGTACCAGGGCAGCAGGGCCCCCCGGTGCAGCGCCCACAGACCACGAGCGAAGACGATCTCAAACGTTTCGTGTCCGTCGTTCTCGCCGATACCGAGGATGTCTGGCGTGACCTCTTTACCCGCTATGGCGCCCGCTATAACGATCCGAAGCTCGTGCTGTTCTCGGGCGGGGTGCGCTCCGCCTGCGGGGTTGGTATGGCCCAGATGGGTCCCTTCTATTGCCCCTACGACGAAAAAATCTACATCGATCTCGATTTCTACGAGGAGCTGAAGAACCGCTTCCACGCGCCAGGCGATATGGCCCAGGCCTATGTCATCGCCCACGAGATCGGGCATCACGTGCAGAAACTTCTCGGCATCGCCGACCAGGTCGAGGCCCTCAAGCAGCGCATGGGGCAGGAGCAGGCCAATGCGCTTCAGGTCCGCATGGAGCTCCAGGCCGACTGCTTCGCCGGGATCTGGGCCAATCACGCCGAGGAGACCAAGAACATCATCGAGCCGGGCGATATCGAGGAAGCCCTTAACGCAGCAAGCGCCATCGGCGACGATCGCATCCAGAGGCAGACGCAAGGCTGGGTCGTCCCCGACGCGTTCACCCATGGCTCGTCGAAACAGCGCGTGGGCTGGTTCACGCGCGGCTACGAGAGTGGCAAGCTCGAAGTCTGCGATACCTTCAACGCCGACGAGCTCTAGACGTCGGCGATAGAGCTGGACGCCGCGCCTGATCGCCGCGGGGCGGTTAGGTTAGAGCGAATCGCCCGCGTAGACAGTGGCCTCGCAGGGGCGCGATGCCTTTTTGAACAACGCGCAAGCCTGCGCGGCTTCTGCGGCGCTGGTGAACGGACCGGCGATGAGCCGCCATTTCTTGTCGGGCGCCAACACGCGGCGGGGCTGAAGCCCGGCGACGAGCGCCGCATGATTGGTGAGGAACTCGCGCCACAGGGGCCGAAGTCCGTCCTGCTTGGCCACGACGCCGATCTCAATGCCGTAACGGGTCGAGCCGTCATTGGCGGCGGGCGGCAGCACCACCGGATCCAAAGCGGCGGTCTCGGTCGCGGCCGGTGGGGGCGGCGTGGAAGCGGCTGCGGGCTCGGGCTCGGCCGGAGCAGGGAGTTGGGTCTGTTCAGCGGCTTCCGGCGCGGGCGCGGGCGAGCCGCCGCTGGCCTGCGACTCCAACTCGGCCGGAAGCTCATCGAGCGGCGATACGGCGACAGGTGGTGGTTCGTATGGCTTGGGCGGCGTCGCTTCGGGAGCAGGCGGCGGGCTCGGCTTCGCTTCGACCGCGGCTTGTTCGATAGGCCTCGCCTCCGGCTGAGGCGGGGCGGGGGGCAACGGCGCCTCGGCCTGGGCGGGCTTCGGCTCCTCTGGGGAGGAAAGCGGAGAGACCGGCTCTGCACTATTCTCGGCGGATGACGAAGCAGAAGGTGAGGGCGCCGAAGAGGCCGCCGGCGCGTCACGCGTGTCGCTTCCCTCCAGCCGGCTGCTGAGCTCGGCGACTTGCTGCGATAACGCGCGCACGCTCTCTTGAATCGCGGCGAGGTCCTGGCCGGGTGCGCCCGAGGCCTGGTCGCCGGCGACGGCCGAAGTCGTCTCACCGGACGATGCCGGGCGCAATTTGACCAGCTGGCCGCCGAGCGTGGGATCGTTGAAGACGGTGAAGAGATAAACGCCCGAAATGCCGGCGAGCAGGATCCAAAACGACGCGAGCGCGCCGCGCGCCCAGTTCCGTGAGCCTGTCTGGCGATGCCTTGCCATCGGTTTCGAAGTCTCCCCATCTCGAAATTCAGGCGGAAAAGCGACGCCAATAAGGCTTTGCTCATGATTTGCGCCGCGAATCCAAGGATGACTCGCTCTGCTTTCCCGGTCAATTTCCCTCAAGTCCCGGGGAATGCGGATCGGGCCCTTTGGGGTTATGGCTCTCTTTCAGGGTTTGGACTAGACAGATCGCCGTTCAGGAGCTTAGGGGAGCAAGCGCTCCTCAAAACGGCGCCAACTCGGCAACGATTCAAGCGGCATGACGAATAACTCGGCTCTTGCCATCATTCTTGCGGCCGGCAAAGGCACGCGCATGAAATCGGAGCGGCCCAAGGTGCTGCACCGTCTCGCCGGCGCAACCTTGCTCGCTCATGCCTTGCGGGCGGCGAAGGGAGCCGGGCTCGACCGGCTCGCAGTCGTCCTCAGCCCCGGGATGGACGAGGTTGGCGCCGCCGCGAGCGCGCTGGACCCCGCGCTCGAAATCTTCGTCCAGGCCGAACAGCTGGGGACGGCCGATGCGGTCAAGGCGGCGCGGCGTGCCTTCGAGGAGTTTCCGGGTCAGGTCCTGATCCTTTACGGCGACACGCCGCTCTTGCGCGCTGAGACCATCGGCAGGGTTCGCGCCGAGCTTGAAGCGGGCGCCGACCTCGTGGTGATCGGCTTCGAGACCGAGAACCCGACCGGTTATGGGCGGCTCCTGCTCGACGACCGGGGAGGGCTCATCGGGATTCGCGAGGAGAAGGATGCGAGCGAGGAGGAGCGCGCGCTCACTCTTTGCAATTCCGGGATCATGGGGTTCCGCTCGGGCAAGACGCTGCTCAATCTCCTCGGACGGATCGGCAACGACAACGCCAAGAAGGAATTCTATCTCACCGACGCCGTGGCGCTCGCCCGCGCCGATCGGCTCGAAGCGCGCATCGTCCAATCCAGTGCCGCGGAGGTTCTTGGCGTGAACTCGCGCGGCGAGCTCGCCCAAGCCGAAGCCGTCATGCAACAACGCCTGCGCGACGCCGTGATGGCCGATGGGGCCACGCTGGTGGCGCCCGAGACCGTGTTTCTCAGCCACGACACGCGCATCGGCAGGGACGTTGTCATCGAGCCCCATGTCGTGATCGGCGAGCGCGTGGTCATCGAGGACGGCGCCACCATCAAGAGCTTTTGTTACATGCAAGATTCGCGGATCGGCCAAGGGGCGACGGTCGGCCCGTTCGCGCGGCTCCGGCCAGGCGCCGACCTTGCCAAGGATGCGCATGTCGGCAATTTCGTCGAGATCAAGCAATCGGAGATCGGCGAGGGCGCCAAGGTCAATCACCTCACCTATATCGGCGACACGACCGTGGGTCCTCGCGCCAATATCGGCGCCGGCACCGTTACCTGCAACTATGACGGCTTCGCCAAGCACCGGACCGAAATTGGCGCGGGCGCTTTCGTCGGCTCCAACACCTCGCTGGTGGCGCCGGTCAAGATCGGCGAAGGGGCCTATATCGGCTCCGGCAGCGTGATCTCAAAGGACGTTGCCCCCGATGCTCTGGCGCTCAGCCGCAGCCCGCAGGAAGAGCGTCCCGGTTGGGCCGCCAAGATGCGCGAACGGCGTAGCCGGAAACCGAAGAGCTCGGGAAACAAGGGGACATAGAGCGTGAGTTGCGCGACAGTAGAGTGCCAATTAGCCAGTAGCGAGCTTGCGAGGGAGTAGGGGCCGATGTGCGGCATCGTTGGCGTCCTCGGCAAAGGTCCGGTCGCCGAACAGCTGGTCGACGCGCTGAAGCGCCTGGAATATCGGGGCTACGACTCCGCGGGCGTGGCCACCGTCGCGAACGGCGAACTCGGACGAAGACGCGCCGAAGGCAAGCTGCGCAATCTCGAGGAGCTGCTCACACGGTCGCCGCTTTACGGAAACAGCGGCATCGGTCACACCCGCTGGGCCACCCACGGCAAGCCGATCGAAGCCAATGCCCACCCGCATATGACCGAGCTGGTGTCGGTGGTGCATAACGGCATCATCGAGAACTTCCGCACACTGAAGGACGAACTCGCCGCCCAAGGAGCGAATTTCACCAGCGATACCGATACCGAGGTCATCGCCCATCTCATTACCCACGAGCTCACGGCCGGGGGCGATCCGGTCCGGGCCGTCTACAACACCTTGAAGCGCCTCGAGGGCGCATTTGCCCTCGCCATGATCTTCCGCGGCTACAACGATCTGATGATCGTGGCGCGGCAGGGGAGCCCGCTCGCGCTGGGCTACGGCAACGGCGAGATGTTCGTGGGCTCCGATGCGATCGCGCTGGCGCCCTTCACCGATGCCATCGCTTATCTCGAGGACGGCGATTGGGCCGTGCTCACCCGGCAGGGCGTGGCCATCCGCGACCGCGACGGCAGGGCGGTTGAGCGGCCGATCACCCGCTCGCTCGCCTCCGCCCTCCTCATCGACAAGGGCAACTACCGCCATTTCATGGCCAAGGAGATCCACGAGCAGCCGGAAGTGATCGGCCATACGCTTGCCGCCTATGTCGACTTTGCCACGAGCCGCATCGACATCCCGGCGCTTCCTTTCGACTTTGCCAATCTCAGCCGGCTCTCGCTTTCGGCCTGCGGCACGGCTTTTTACGCCTGCCTCGTCGCCCGTTATTGGTTTGAGCGTTGGGCCCGGCTCCCCGTCGACGTCGATATCGCATCGGAGTTTCGCTACCGCGAAACCGCGCTCGACCCGGGCGGTGCCGCCCTCTTTGTCTCACAATCGGGCGAGACCGCCGATACGCTCGCGACGCTGCGCTATTGCCGCGCTCAAGCCCAGAAAATCCTATCGATCGTCAATGTGCGCGAATCCTCGATCGCGCGGGAATCCGACGCCGTCTTGCCGACGCTCGCCGGTCCCGAGATCGGCGTCGCCTCGACCAAAGCCTTCAGCTGTCAGCTCACGGTTCTCGCTTGCCTCGCCATCGCCGCCGGCAAGGCTCGCGGCGTCATCGGACCTGCGCTTGAGATGGAACTCGTTCAGGCCTTGGGCGAGGTGCCGCGCCACGTGGCGACGGTGCTGCGCGACGAGCGGCCCTATGAGATGCTTGCTCCCCGCCTGTCGAAGGTGCACGACGTGCTCTATCTCGGACGCGGCTCGAGCTATCCCATCGCGCTGGAAGGCGCGCTCAAGCTCAAGGAGATTTCCTACATCCATGCCGAAGGCTATGCCGCCGGCGAACTTAAGCACGGACCGATCGCGCTGATCGACGAGAACATGCCGGTCATCGTTATCGCCCCGCGCGACGACCTCTACGAAAAGACCGTCTCCAACATGCAGGAGGTCGCGGCGCGGGGGGGACAGATCGTGCTGGTGAGCGATGCCGATCCTGCCGCCACCGGCTGCGCCATCGCGACCCACCTGGCGGTGCCCGCGGTGCACCGTTTCGTCGCGCCGCTGGTCTATGCCGTTCCGGTTCAGCTGATCGCCTATCACACGGCAACCTTCATGGGGACCGATGTGGACCAGCCGCGAAACCTCGCTAAATCCGTGACGGTGGAATAGACTAGAAGCCTCGGATTTGCCCGATTTTTCTGATTGAGCAAGAACATGGCGGATAAGCGGAAGTTCTTCCGGGCGCGCCGTCTTGCTTGCGGCGAGCGTGGTCTTCCGCGCCTGTGCCTCCTTGCCGCGTCGCTTGCCATGGTGCTTGCTGCGGGCCAGGTCCACGCCCAAGAGGCAGGGCTCAAGAGCGGCGCCGCTTCCCTTGCCGCCGGCAAATACGATGCCGCCATTCGGCAGCTTTCGGCCGCGATCAACGCGGGCACCGCCTCCCCGGGCGATGCTGCCAAGGCTCTCTATCTCCGAGGTATCGCCTACCGCAAGATGGGCGAGCCCGCCCGGGCTGCCGCCGATCTTGGCGCCGCCATCTGGCTCGGGCTTCCCGAGGCTGACCGCGTCAAGGCGCTGGTCAACCGGGGGCTCGCCTTTAAGGCCGCGGGCCTGAGCAAAGAGAGCGAGGCCGAATTTGCATCGGCGCGGAAGGTCGGAGGAAGCCGCGAGGTTGACCAACTCATCGCCGATGGCGGCGGCACGCCCGAGGGCGCTGCCGCAATTGCCGCCTTTTCAACCGAGGTGCGTCCGGAAGGTCAGCCGAGCACTTCGTCGCCGCCGCCGCGCAGCAGTTGGCTTCCAAGCTTCGGTCGCGGCAATACCAGCGATGCAGCGCCGCAACCGGAACCGCCGCCGACCCGCACGGCGAGCGCATCGC
>JACMJU010000087.1 GCA_014380485.1 Methyloceanibacter sp. | reverse complement strand
CAGGGGCCGGAGCATTCATCGGCGCGGCTCGAGCGCTACCTGCAGCTCTGCGCCGAGGACAATTGGCAGATCGCGAACTGCACCACGCCCGCCAACTATTTCCACATCCTGAGGCGTCAGCTCCATCGTCAGTTCCGCAAACCGCTGGTGCTGATGACGCCGAAATCGCTGCTCCGCCACAAGCGCGTGATATCGAGTTTGGCGCAGCTCGGTCCCAATTCGAGCTTCCACCGTCTCTTGTGGGACGACGCCCAATTTCTCCCCGATCAAGCGATCAAACTCGTACCGGACGAGAGGATCCGGCGCGTGGTGCTCTGCTCCGGCAAGGTCTATTACGACCTCTACGAGGCGCGCGAGAGGCGCGGGATCGACGACGTCTACCTGCTCCGGATCGAGCAGCTCTATCCCTTCCCGGCGCGCGCGCTGATCCAGGAACTCGGCCGCTTCCCGGAGGCCGAAATGGTATGGTGTCAGGAGGAGCCCAAGAATATGGGCGCCTGGAGCTTCGTCGAGCCCAACCTCGAATGGGTGCTCGAACATATCGAGGCCAAACACAGGCGCCCGTATTATGCCGGGCGGCCAAGCTCGGCGGCAACCGCGACCGGTCTGATGAGCAAGCACTTACGTGAGTTGAAGGCGTTTCTCGACGAGGCGCTGGGCTAGGGGAAAGCAGCGAGGAGCAATGGCAACTGAGATCAGGGTGCCGAGCTTGGGGGAGTCCGTTGTCGAGGCGACGGTCGGCCAGTGGTTCAAGCAGCCAGGCGATACGGTAACGGCCGATGAGCCCCTGGTCGAGCTCGAGACCGACAAGGTGACGGTCGAAGTGCCGGCGCCCGTTTCCGGCGTACTCGCGGAAATCGCCGTGAAGCCCGGCGATACCGTTGCCGTCGGCGCCCTGCTCGGCGCCATCGGCGCGGGCAGTGGCGCGATCAGACCGGCCAAGTCCAAGCGCCCGCCGGCCTCCTCCGACCTCGCCATGGCGGAGGCGACTGAAGTCGCCGACGCGCCGTCATTAGGCGCATCGAAGACAGAGCCGGCCAAGAAGCTCGAACGCGAGCCGAGCCCGCGTGAGGAAATCGACATGGACGAGATGCCCCCATCGCCCGCGGCGCGCAAGCTGCTCGCCGAGAAGGGCCTTGAGCCCGACGCCGTCAAAGGATCCGGCCGCCGCGGTCAAGTGCTGAAGCACGACGTGCTCGGCACGGTAGAGGGCGCCGCCAAGGCACTGCTTCAGATGGAGCAAAGGCCGACGGCGGTGCCCGCGGCACGCGCGCCGGTTGCGGCCGGCGACGCTTCGCGCGAGGAGCGGGTGCGCATGACCCGGCTCCGCCAGACCATCGCCAGGCGCCTCAAAGAGGCGCAAGACACCGCCGCCATGCTCACCACGTTCAACGACGTGGACATGAGCGCGGTCATGCAGTTGCGGCGCGACTATCGCGACGCCTTCGAGAAGAAGCACGGGGTCAAGCTCGGTCTCATGGGCTTCTTCGTCAAGGCGGCGGTGCAGGCGCTGAAATACATCCCCGCGGTCAACGCCGAGATCGACGGCGAAGACATCGTCTTCAAGAATTACTATCACATCGGCATTGCCGTCGGCACCGAGCGCGGCCTGGTGGTGCCGGTGTTGCGCGATGCCGATCAAATGAGCCTCGCCGAGATCGAGACGGCGATCGCCGATTTCGGTGACCGCGCCCGGAGCGGCAAGCTCGCTCTTGAGGAGCTGCAAGGGGGCACGTTCACCATCTCCAATGGCGGCATCTACGGCTCGCTACTGTCCACCCCGATCCTCAACACGCCGCAATCCGGCATTCTCGGCATGCACCGGATCGAGGAGCGTGCGGTGGTGCGCGACGGCCAAATCCTGGCGCGGCCGATGATGTATCTGGCGCTCTCCTACGACCACCGCCTGGTCGACGGCAAAGACGCCGTCACCTTTCTCGTCCACATCAAGGAATCGCTCGAGGATCCGAAACGCCTCGTGCTGGACCTGTAGAAACCTCTCTTTTGATGGGAGAGGGTGCGCTGCGGCGCAAGCCGCATGGCGGGGTGAGGGTGACAAACGCCGCGCCCTGGATTACCCCTCACGTGAGGTGGAGTGTAGGCGATGCCCCAACACGACCTGATCGTCATCGGCACAGGACCCGGCGGCTATGTCTGCGCCATTCGCGCGTCGCAACTTGGCATGAAGGTGGCGGTGGTGGAGAAGCGCGCCACCCATGGCGGCACCTGCCTCAATGTCGGCTGCATCCCGTCAAAGGCCCTGCTCCATGCGAGCGAACGCTACGCCGAAGCCGCGAACGGCTTCGCCGCCATGGGCATCAAGGTCACCCCCGCTCTCGACCTTGCCGCCATGCTCGCCTTCAAGGACCAGGGCGTTAAGGGCAATGTCGACGGTGTCGCGTTCCTTCTGCGCAAGCACAAGATCGACCACTTCCATGGTACCGGGCGCCTCATAGGACCGGGCAAGGTCGAGGTCACATTCATCAACGGCGAGAAGCAGGCGGTGGAGGCGAAATCCGTCGTCATCGCCACCGGATCTGAGGCCATGGGTCTACCCGGCATCGCCATCGACGAGAAACGCATCGTCTCATCGACCGGCGCGCTGTCCCTCCCGGAGGTGCCGAAGCGGATGGCCGTGATCGGCGCGGGCTATATCGGGCTCGAGCTCGGCTCGGTGTGGTCGCGGCTCGGCGCCGAGGTGACCGTGATCGAAATGCTCGAGCGCGTGGCCCCAGGCCTCGACGGCGAGGTGGCGCGGCAGCTCCAGCGTGTGCTTGCCAAGCAAGGTGTCGCCTTCAAGCTCGGCACCAAACTCGTGAGTGTCGATGGCAAAGGCAAGAGCATGACACTCACGCTCGAGCCGGCGAAAGGCGGCAAGACGGAGACTCTCGACTGTGACATCGTCCTGGTCGCCGCAGGCCGCGTGCCAAACACACAAGGTCTTGGCCTCGCTGAGGCAGGGATCAAGACCGACAATCGCGGCCGGATCGTCGTCGACGGCGGATTCGCCACCAGCGTATCGGGCATCTACGCCATCGGCGATGTGATCGCCGGCCCGATGCTGGCGCACAAGGCGGAGGAGGAAGGCGTGGCGCTGGCCGAGCTTCTCGCGGGTCAGGCCGGACACGTGAACTACGACACGATTCCGAGTGTCATCTATACCGCGCCCGAGGTCGCCTCGGTCGGCAAGACCGAGGAGGAGCTGAAAGCGGCCGGGATCGCCTACAAGGTCGGGAAGTTTCCCTTCACCGCCAATGCCCGCGCCAAGGTCAACCGCACCACCGAGGGTTTCGTCAAGATTCTCGCCGAGGCGGCGACCGACCGCGTGCTCGGCGTGCATATCATCGGCGCCGATGCCGGCACCATGATTGCGGAAGCCGCGGTGCTGATGGAGTTCGGCGGCTCGGCCGAGGATCTGGCGCGCATTTGCCACGCCCACCCGACGCTGAACGAGGCGATCAAGGAAGCGGCGCTTGTGGTCGATAGGCGCCCCATCCATATGTGAGTGAGAGGAGGGCGAGTTCATGGGTGAATTCGTCAAGGCCGCCAGCGCGAGCGAGATTGCACCGGGCCAGTCCCGTCTGGTCATCCTCAACGGGAAAGAAATCGTTCTGTTCAACATTGACGGCGAGTTCTTCGCTCTCGATAACGCCTGCACGCATGAGGAAGGACCTCTGGCCGAGGGCGCGGTCGCGGGACATGAGGTGACCTGTCCCTGGCATGGCGCCAAGTTCGACATCAGGACCGGCGAGGTTTTATGCGATCCGGCTTACGAGGCCGTGGCCCGGCACAATGTCCGCGTGACGGGGTCCGATATCGAGGTCGAGATCTAGCGCCCTCGCGGCGGTGTCGGCTGCGAGCGCGGCGTATCCGCGAGAAGGGACCAAACCAGGGCGGCGAAACCTAACAATTCAACGACCGCGATGGTCGCGTGGCCCCACTCCCAATTGGCGCGATATTTGGTCCAGTCGGCGGGAACCGGCCCGTTGACCCATTTCGCCAGCTCGACATTGACGGGATAGACCAGCACCCACCACAGCACGAACGCCGCCGCAAACAGAACGGCGGCGGCAAGCGCGAAAGCGAATCCAGGGCGTCCATGCTCGCGCGTGAAATAGGCGTTGAGCGCGAGCGCAATCACGGTTGCCATGAAGATCACGGCTCCGACCGAGCCGAACGCGGCGTAAAGCCCGCCCTGGACCGTCGATCCGACCCACAGATACTGGTCCCAGCCGAGCCGCGATGGGAGCTGCATGAGATGGCAGAAGCCGAGCCCAAGCGTCAGAGCAGCCAGCATAACGGCGACGAAGCGCGTTCCCTTGAGCAGCATGGTGACCCCCTCTCTTGTCATTGCCGTTTAACCGGGCAATCCAGCAATCCCAGTGTCTACTCCTGTTGCCTACCAGGGGACGCGATCCAAGGCTCAACCCAGGACGCAAGGTCGAAGGGTGGCGAATTGACGCCCATGAGGATCGCCGGCGTGATGCTTCTCGCGTCGATCAAGTAGCGACCGAACTGCGCGCCGAAGATCATCCTCGTAAGGGATGACGACGCCAGTGCCCAAAGCGACGGGACGGCTCCGACAGTCACGATCGCGAGGGCTAGTCCGACTTCCCGCCTATCCGTAGAGCAAAGGAGCAGGACCATACCTGCTTTCTACGGTGTCAATTAGGCCGTGTACTCATAAATCGAGATTGGTAAGCAGCGGTTGGTCAATGTCCGCTTTGCCCTGTAAAGCAGACATTCGTCAGCGCGTTGAGCATGTCCGCTATGTGCCATAAGCGGACATAAGTGCCCGGCAAGTTAATGTCCCTTGTAGTAGCCCACACCACAGATCTGGTCACCGACCTTCGTGTAGAAAGTCTCCTTCATGAGCGGCTTGTCTGTGCCAGGGCGCGGCCACCAGTAGATGGTCAGTAGTATCGTTCCCTCGGTAGCATTGTGCATAATCGTTTCACCCCACGGAGCAAGGTGCTTGCCCTTAATGTCTCTCAGCTGTTCCCCCTTTTTCCCGTAAGGATGCGCCGTCATGATGCCGTCCGAGGCGTTGGCGCACCACGCATAAAGATCACGGTCCTTGAAGCCGCCCTCGCCCTTGGTGATCATATCGAGTGTCTTCGCTTTGTCCTCCTTCACCGCGGCCACTGCTTTCTCAAGCATGGCTTTGGCTTCCTCTGCGGTGCCAAAGTCAGCTGCAAAGGCGGCAGTGGAAAACACCTGAATCAGGGCAAAACCGACGACGGATGCGAGATTACGTAACATGACTAACCTCCACAGGGTGTTCTGCTTGCCCGGCAGCAGCAGTCGGGGGGGCATTCCTCCCCGTTGAAATATCATTATGCCCCAACCACGAACCGCCCGCATCAACGTCCGCTATGGGTCACTAGCGGACATACCGACAAGTCCGCGGCAGGTCCGCTTTACCCACGGCCGGAAAAGACGTGATCTGTCAATACTGTAGAAAAGCCCTCATAATTTCGCGGGAATGACAAATCGCTCGTGCCAATCTCTAGTCCAGCGTGCGGCGGAAGCGGACGAGCGCAAGCCCCATGGCCAACAGCATAAACAGAACGAGCGCCAGCACGTCGACCTGCATGTCGGCGAAGCCGATGCCCTTGAGCGTGATGCCGCGCACGATGCGCAGGAAATGCGTGAGCGGAAGCAGCTCGCCGATGACTTGGGCCCATTCCGGCATGCCGCGGAACGGGAACATGAAGCCCGACAACAGAATATTGGGCAGGAAAAAGAAGAACGTCATCTGCACCGCCTGGAGCTGGTTCTCAGCAAGGGTCGAGAAGGTGTAGCCCACGGCGAGGTTGGCGGCGGCGAACAGCGTGGCGAGCACGACCAGGAGCCAGACACTGCCCATGATCGGCACATCGAACAGAATATGCGCCGCCCCGAGGATGATGGTCATCTGCACGAAGCCGACCAGAACGAACGGCGCGATCTTGCCGATCATGATCTCGACCGGCTTGATCGGCATTGCCAGCAGGCTTTCCATGGTGCCACGCTCGATCTCGCGCGTCACGGCGAGCGCGGTGAACATCATCATGGTCATGGTCAGCACCACGCCGAGCAGGCCCGGTACGATGTTGTATTGGGTGATGCCTTCGGGGTTGTAGCGGTTCTGCAAGGTAATCGCGAACGGCGCCTCGGTCTTGGCGATGGTATCATCGGGGCCGCGGAGCTCGCGTCTGAGGGCGGTATCGATCAGGCCTTGGAGTGCGGACACGGCGGTGCCGGTCGCCACCGGGTCGGTCGCATCGGCGATGACCAGCAGCGAGGGGCGGTCGCCCCGCCGCACGTCCCGCTCGAAGCTCGCCGGAATCTCGACGGCGAACTGCACCTCTCCGGAGCGGACCAGCCGGTCGAGTTCTTCCGGATCGCGCACCTGCACCCGGAAATCGAAATAGTCGGTGTTTTTCATCGCCGCGAGCACGGCGCGGGTCAGCGGCCCGTCGTCGCGGGTGAGCACGGCTGTCGGCAATTGCTTGGGGTCGGTGTTGATGGCGTAGCCGAACAGCACGAGCTGCATGATCGGCACGATGATCATGGTGGCGAAGGTCATGCGGTCGCGCCGCATCTGGACGAATTCCTTGACGACCATCGCCCACATGCGCCGGAAGAAGCCCGGATCGCGCCGCTCGCCTGCGCTGTATTGGCAGGATGCTGCCATCATGCGAAATTGTCCTTGGCCTCATCCATGAGCAGGATGAACACGTCCTCGAGGCTCGGCGCGCCGCGCGTCCAGCGATGGGCGCCGTCGGCGTTCTTGGCGGCCTTGATGGCGGCATCGAGCGCCGCCTCGTCACGGCCCGACACATGCAGTTCGGCGCCGAACGGCGCCACCATGTCGATGCCGTCGCGAACCTGAAGGGCGGCGCCGAGCCGATGCAGATCGCCGCCCGACACGATCCAGGTGCTTAAGCCCGATTGGGCCACGACTTCCTTTGCCGTCCCCTGGGCCAGCAGCTCGCCGAAGGCGATATAGGCAAGCTCGTGGCAGCGCTCGGCCTCGTCCATGTAGTGGGTTGAGACGAGCACGGTGATGCCCTCGGCGGCGAGACCGTGAATCTCGTCCCAGAATTCGCGCCGCGCCTTGGGATCGACGCCGGCCGTTGGCTCGTCGAGAAGCAAGAGGCGCGGCTCCGGCAGGATGCAGGCGCCGAGCGCAAGCCGCTGCTTCCAGCCGCCCGACAACTCGCCGGCGAGCTGGTCCTGCCGGCCCGTGAGCCCGAGGCGGGCAATGGCGCGGGATGCCGCACCCTTGGGGTCCGGCATGCCATAGACGCGGGCGACGAATTCGAGATTCTCGCGGATCGACAGATCGGCATAAAGGCTGAAGCGCTGCGTCATGTAGCCGACATTGCGCTTGATCGCATCGGCCTCGATGCGGATGTCGTAGCCGAGGCAAGTGCCTTCGCCGGAATCGGGCGTGAGCAGCCCGCACAGCATGCGGAGCGTCGTGGTCTTGCCGCTGCCATTGGGGCCGAGGAAGCCGTAGATCTCGCCTTTCGGCACTTCGAGGCTCAAATCGCGAACCACGGTCCGTCCGTCGAAGCTCTTGGTCAGACCGTTCACGTCGATGGCGATTTCCTTCATCGCCGCACCATCTGCTCGCCGGGCGCGAGTTTCACCGTCACCGGCTGGCCGGCAGTGAGCTCGGTCGCGGCGCCGTCGGGCCGCGCCTCGACGAGATAGACGAGCTTCTGCCGCTGCTCGCGCGAGAAGATCACGGGCGGCGTGAACTCGGCCTCCCGCGCGATGAAGCTGATCTTGGCGTGAAGGTCGGGCGGGCAGCCGTCGCAAGTGACGGCGATGCGCTGATCGAGGCGGAGCCCGGCGCGTTCCGGCTCGGCGACGAAGAACCGTACTTTGAGATTACGCGGCGGCAGCAGAGACACCACGGCCTGGCCGGCATTCACCACCTCGCCCGGCCGGAAATAGACCTCCTCCACCGTTCCGCCCGCGGGCGCCAGCACCTCGCGCTTGCCGAGACTCTTCTCCGCTTCTGCAAGCGCATGGCGCGCGGCCTCGGCATTGGCCGCGGCGGCATCGATCATGTCAGAACGGCCGGGCAGCTTGGCTGCCGCAATGCGCTTCTCGGCCTCGGCCACCGCGGCCCGATTGCGGTCGTGCTGAGCGACGGCGTCGTCGAGCTGCGCCTTGGTGATCCAGCCCTTGCCGAACAGCGACCGTGCGCGTTCGAGATTGTTGTCGGCCTGCTCCCTCATGGCTTGCGCTTGGGCGAGCGCGGCCTCGAGCACCTCGATCTCATCGGGCCGTTGCACTTCCGCCTTGGCGTCGGCAAGCCGTGCCTCCGCTTCGGTGACGCGAGCCTTCGCTTCCGCGACGGACGCCTCCTGCTCCGAGCTTTCCAGCGTGAATATGGGGTCGCCCTGTTTGACACGGGCGCCCTCCTCGACGGCAAGCTCGGCGATGCGGCCCCCCTGTTCGGAACCAACGAGTACGAGATCGGCCTCCATGTAGCCCGGCAACGCCCCGTCCTCGTTGGCCTCGTAGGTGGTGAGTACGAGAATGACGCCGGTCAGCACGAGGCCGGCAAGGAGGGCGGCGATACGCTTCATCTCGCCGGTCCCTCGCCGCTCTCATCTTGCGGCGCAGGCCCGGGGGCCCTGATCGCGTCGATGAGAAGATCGATATGCGTGGCAAGGAGCGCGTCAGTATCGAGATGATGATGGCGCTCGATCAGGGTGCGCCAGACGACGGCAAGCAAGACCGGAGCAATGATGAGCTGCGGAAAGTCGCGCAACGCCGTCGGCTTGAATTCGCCGCGCTCAATCCCGCGATCGATGAAAGCCTTGAGCGTCTCCCGGCCCTTTGCGATGACGTGGTCGTAGTAGAATTTTGTGAGCTCGGGATGCTTGTGACCCTCGGCGATAAGCAAGCGCGCGATCAGCACGCGGCGCGACTTAACGAGCTCCTGGATGAAAGAGAGGAACGGTCCTTTGAGGAACGCCTCGCACGACAAATCCGTCGTCAGCATGCGCTCGCGCATGGCGTCAAAGAGTGGCGTGATGACGCTGCGGATGACGGCCTTGAACAGTTCTTCCTTGGTTTTGAAGTAGAGATAGGGCAGGCCCTTGCTCACCTTGGCCCGTGTGGCCACGTCTTCGAGCCTGGCCGCCGCGTAGCCCTTTGCCGCGAATTCCTCGAAGGCCGCGGCAACGATCTCCTGCGGGCGCGTATCCCTCCGCTCCCGCCGCTTTCCCGCGGTCTCCGCCTTGCGTCCTGACGATCCAGACTTGGCCATCGCCTCGTCCTTCGCTGCCGTAATAGCCAGCCCTCAATTTATGACTGACTGGTCAGTACTGCAAGAGGTCAGGCGCGGGAATTCGACAGGGCGGCCGGCGCCCGACCCTGCGGACGTGCCGAAACGGCGGGCGCCCGCAGGCGGCGAAAGGGCGAGAGCCACGCTAAGCGCGGGGATGGGCGCTGTCGTAGGCCTTGAGCAAATGGGCGCGATCGACCTCGGTATAGCCTTGCGTTGTCGAGAGACTGGCATGGCCGAGCAGTTCCTGAATGGCGCGGAGGTCGGCGCCCGCGCCCAACAGATGCGTGGCGAAGGAATGGCGAAGCGCATGCGGCGTCGCCGTCTCCGGCAGTCCGAGCGCGGCGCGAGCGCCCGCGATCCTGAGCTGGATGATGCGGGGCGAGAGCTGCTTGCCACGCACGCCCACGAACAGGGGATCCTCGGAGCCGAGCTTGAGCAGGCAGAGCTTGAGATAGCGCTCGACCGCCTCGCGCACGATTGGCAGCACCGGCACCACCCGCGTCTTGCCGCCCTTACCCGTCACCCGCAGCATGTCGCGGCCTTTGACCGGCGCATCCTTGCGCTTGAGTGACAGCGCCTCGGAGATGCGCAAGCCGGAGCCGTAGAGGAGCGCGAGCACGGCGGTGTCGCGCGCGAGCACCCATTCCGGCGCATCGGGCGAGGCGATATCGGCGCCTTCGATCAGCGCCGTCGCTTTCGGCGCGGTGAGCGGTTTCGGTACCGAATGCGGCAGCTTCGGCAGCGATACCCCGCGGATCGCGTCGTTCTTGCCGTAACCCCGCCGCTCCAGGAATCTGTAGAACATGCGAAGCGCGCTTAAGCTTCGCGACAGGCTCCGGCTGCCGACCCCTTCGCTCCGCCGCGCGGCGAGGAAGGCGCGGATGTCGCGGGTCTGAAGCGCGAGCAGCTGCTTCATGTCCGGCAGCCTGTTGAGCCGCCGCGCGAGGAAAGCGAGGAGCTGGGAGACGTCGCGGCGATAGGCTTCGGCCGTGTTCGCCGCGAGCTGGCGTTCGACGGTGAGATAGGCGAGCCAATCCTCGACCGCCTCGCGGAGGTAAGGCGTCCCCATAGTGCCTGGCGCTCTGGCCTCTTCCGCCAATTCCGCGATCCCCTAATTGGACTGTGAACGGTGCGCGCGAAGGTACTATGCCTAAGTGAGTCGTTAGGCTTGCGTTAACTCTGCGAGCGACCTTGGCCAAAACTAAGACCAAGCCTGGTACTGCGCCGGCCGGCGCGCCGCCGACGGTTCCCGTCTTGCTGCCGCTCGCGTTGCCTGCGCCTTACGATTACCTGCTGCCTGAAGGCGCGCGGCCCGAGCCCGGCCGGTTCGTCATAGCACCGCTCGGCCCCGTGGATTATCTCGGCGCGGTATGGCGGCGCCCGCAAGGAGCGCCCCCACCCGAGATCGACCGCAAGAAGCTCCGCGCCATCATCGAAGTGGTCGAGGACGTGCCGCCGCTGCCGCGCGTCTCGCTCGACTTCGCCGATTGGGTCGCGAACTACACGCTGTCCTCCCCCGGCATGGTGTTGCGCATGATGATGAGCGCGGGTCGCGCCTTCTCCCCGCCCGCGCCCCGCTATGGGGTACGGCTCATCGGACCGCCGCCCGAGCGCATGACCCCGGCGCGGGCCCGCGTGATTGAAGCGGCGAAGAACGGTCTGATCTGGCTGAAATCGAGCCTCTCCGAGGCGGCCGGCGTGAGCCCAGGGGTGATCGACGGGCTGGTCGATGCCGGCACGCTGGTCGCAGAACCGCTGCCCGACTGGCACGCGCTGCCGCTCGATCTGTCGCGTCAGCGCGCGAAGCTCACCACTGAGCAAGGAGCCGCCGCCCGCGCGCTGCTCGCCAATACCGGCAGCGGCTTCACTGTGACGCTGCTCGACGGGGTCACCGGGTCGGGCAAGACCGAAATCTATTTCGAGGCGATCGCGGCGGCGCTCGCGCGCGGCCGGCAAGTGCTCGTGCTCATGCCCGAGATCGCACTCACCGGTCAGTTCATCGAGCGCTGCGAGGAGCGTTTCGGCGCGCGCCCGGCCGAGTGGCATTCGGGCGTGTCGGCCCCCTTGCGGGGTCGCATCTGGCGCGCCGTGGCCGAGAACAAGGCGAAGCTCGTGGTCGGCGCCCGCTCGGCCCTCTTCCTCCCCTTCCCCGATCTCGACCTGATCGTCGTCGATGAGGAGCACGACCCAAGCTATAAGCAGGAGGAGCGCGTCACCTATCAGGCGCGCGACATGGCGGTGGTGCGAGGGCATCTCGGCCCGGTGCCGGTGGTGCTGAGTTCGGCCACGCCCTCGATCGAGAGCCTGGTCAACGCCGAGCAAGGCCGTTACCGGCACATCCGGCTTGCCCGGCGTTTTAGAACGAGATCGTCTGAGGAAGAAACTCCAATACCTCCCCCTAATGGGGAGGTCGGCGCGCCGCGCTCAAACAGCGAAGCGGTAGCGCATCAAATAGCCGGCGCGCCGGGTGTGGGGCCAGATTCTCGCCCTAACGGCGCCGGCCTTCCTAAGATCGCCGCCATCGACATGCGGGCAAGCCCGCCCGAGCGCGGGCGCTGGCTCTCTCCGGTTCTCGCCGATGCGGTTGCGGAGACGCTTAAGCGCGGAGAGCAAGCTCTCCTCTTCCTCAATCGCCGCGGTTATGCGCCGGTCACGCTCTGCCGCAAATGCGGCTTCCGATTCGAATGTCCGAATTGCTCCGCCTGGCTGGTCGAGCATCGATTTCGCCGCAGGCTCGAATGCCATCATTGCGGGACCTTCGTGCCGATCCCGGAGACCTGCCCCAAATGCGGCGCCGAGCATTCGCTCGTGCCTTGCGGCCCCGGCATCGAGCGCATCGACGAGGAGATCAAGGAACGCTTTCCCGACGCGCGCCGCGTGCTGCTATCGAGCGATCTGACGCCCTCCATCGGCGATCTCCGCGAGACCTTGCGCGAGATCGAGGAACGCGAGGTCGATGTCATCATCGGCACCCAGCTCGTCGCCAAGGGCCATCATTTTCCCGGGCTCGCGCTTGTGGGCGTGGTCGACGGCGATCTTGGCCTCGCGCAAGCCGATCCGCGCGCCGCCGAGCGCACCTTCCAGCTGCTCAATCAGGTGACCGGGCGCGCCGGCCGCGACGCCATATCCGGACACGGGCTGATCCAGACCTATATGCCGGAGCACCCGGTGATCCAGGCGCTCGTCTCGGGCGACCGCGAAACCTTCTACGAGCGGGAGATCGCCGCGCGGCGCGAAGCGGGTCTGCCGCCCTTTGGCCGGCTCGCCTCTCTGCTCGTGAGCGGCAGCGCGCGCGAGGCGGTCGAAACTTACGCCCGCGCCGTGGCGCTTGGCGCCCCGCCGGCAGCCAAGATCCAGGTGCTTGGTCCGGCCGAGGCGCCGCTTGCGGTGATCCGCGGCCGCCACCGCTACCGCCTCTTGGTCAAGGCCGCTCGCGAAGTCGACCTCCAAGCCTATTTGCGTCTCTGGCTAAGCCAAGTCCCCAAGGCCAAGGGCGACGTCCGCCTTACGGTGGATGTCGATCCCTATAGTTTTTTGTAAGAATAACCTTTGGAGAAGGCTCCTTTGCCGCTGCCCGATTGGAGTTAGGACGTGGGAGGAATCATGAGTGATACCGCGCCCCGCGTATTTCTGAGCGCCGGGACGAAACGGAGCCAGGAGCAGCAGCAGTTCATCGCTGAACTTCAAGAGCGTCTAGCCAGTGCGGGTTTCGAGATGCGCTCGGCTCAGTGGTCTTCGATAAATCCTCTCGCCAAGATCAAAGAGGAAATGAACGACTGCGACGGCGCCGTCATAGTTGCTTTTGAGCGGATCTATGCCAAGCAAGGCCGCGAGCGAACAGCCTCTACAAAATTCGTGCAACTGAAAGATTTGCGCTTCACTACTGTTTGGAATCACGTCGAAGCCTCCATAGCCTACTGCCTGGGATTACCGCTTTTCATCGTATGCGAGCCGAATCTGCGGGAAGAAGGCCTATTAGAGAAATTCGACTGGTACATTCACAGGACTCGACTGTCGGCGGAGACCACCCACGAGCCTGAGTTTCTCGGTGTCTTCCAGGATTGGGCAGGGCGCGTGAGAAAGCGCTATGGGGCACGGTCGAAGAGGACGAACAAGTCCGAACCCATCGCAAAGTCTCCAGAGTCCATTACGGTCGGCACTTTTCTAAAAAACCTGAAACTAGTTCAATTCATTACGCTGCTTAGCGCCCTTCTGGGGCTACTCGCCGGCGCGGTTGTTATCGGAAGCAAATGGCCGGGACTTGCCGAGTTCCTGAAGTGAAATCGCCTATCATCGAGGGCGTGCAAGCCTCCTGCCAATAGCGGAGCCGCGCCAGCGCGGAATGGCGACCTCCGGTCGTACCAACCTAGTCGGCCAGAGCCTGATCCCAAGCGGCGTAAGCTTCGCGGCCTTGCGCCGAGGCCGTCTGACCTCCCGCTATCCCACCTCCCCGCCCTCTCTTCAACGATACCGCCCGGCGCCTGCCAAACCACGTCTCCGTCCGGTTGCACCCCCCTCCCCCTTATGATACAGGCTCCGCGGGCTTCCGGGGGCCATCCAATAGGCCTTCAACCTGTTGACGCGGAAGCGCCAATCCCATCATTTCCTGGGTCCGGGGACGAGGCAGCCGCGCGGGCGCCCGTTCGGGAGAAAAAGGCATTGGCGGTCGAGGAGCAGAGAGTTTCGGGCGTTGCCGGGCGCTATGCCACCGCGCTCTTCGAGCTTGCCCGCGAAGCAAACGCCCTCGACAAAGTCGCCGCCGACCTTGACCGCTTCAGTGCCGCGCTCGATGCCGTCGACGACCTTGCGCGGCTCATCAAGAGTCCCGTCTTCACCGCCGAGGAGCAGTCAAGAGCGCTCGCCGCCGTCCTCGATAAGCTGCAGATCGAGGGGCTGACCCGGAATTTTCTCCTCCTCGTCGCCAAGAACCGCCGCCTCTTCGCCGCCCCCGACATGATCCGCGGCTTCCGCGCCATGCTCGCCCGCCATCGCGGCGAGACGAGCGCGTCCGTAATTTCGGCGTCGAAGCTCACCGAAACGCAAGTCACCACGCTGAAGCAGGCGCTCAAAGCCGCGCTCGGCAAGGATGTGGCGCTCGAGCAGCGCATCGATGCCGGCCTTCTGGGCGGGCTCGTGGTCAAGGTCGGCAGCCGCATGATCGACACCTCGCTGCGCACCAGGCTCAATTCTCTCAAAGTCGCCATGAAAGAGGTTGGCTAATGGATATCCGCGCCGCTGAGATCTCCGCGATCCTCAAGGAGCAGATCAAGAATTTCGGCCAAGAGGCGGAGGTCGCCGAGATCGGCCAGGTGCTGTCGGTCGGGGACGGCATCGCCCGCGTCTATGGCCTCGACAAGGTCCAGGCCGGCGAGATGGTCGAGTTCGCCGACGGCACGCGCGGCATGGCGCTCAACCTCGAAGTCGACAATGTCGGCATCGTGATTTTCGGCGACGACCGTCACATCAAGGAAGGCGACATCGTCAAGCGCACCGGCGCCATCGTCGAGGTGCCGGTCGGCAAGGGGCTGCTCGGCCGCGTGGTCGATGCGCTCGGCAATCCGATCGACGGCAGAGGCCCGATCAAGTCTCAAGAGAAGCGGCGCGTCGACGTGAAGGCGCCCGGCATCATTCCCCGCCAATCGGTGCATGAGCCGATGCAGACAGGCCTGAAAGCCATCGATGCGCTCATTCCCATCGGCCGCGGCCAGCGCGAGCTCATCATCGGCGATCGCCAGACCGGCAAGACCGCCATCATCCTCGACACCATCCTCAACCAGAAATCTGTCAACGCGCAGGGCGACGACAAGACCAGCCTCTATTGCATCTATGTCGCCATCGGCCAGAAGATGTCGAACGTGGCCCGCGTTGTGGACACACTGAACGCGCATGGCGCCATGGCGTACACGACCGTCGTCGTGGCCGGCTCAGCCGACTCGAACGCGATGCAGTACCTCGCGCCGTTCGCAGGCGCGTCTATCGGTGAGTTCTTCCGCGACAACGGCATGCACGCCCTGGTCATTTACGAT
>JACMJU010000086.1 GCA_014380485.1 Methyloceanibacter sp. | reverse complement strand
GGAACGGAATTTCGAGTCGTTTCAACAAGCTCTCCGCGCATGGTGTCATGCGTTCATGCTCTTCCGCCGATTGCTCCGGCGTGGTGATTGAGACCAGCTCGACCTTGGAGAATTGATGCTGGCGGATCATACCGCGGGTGTCCTTGCCGGCGGCGCCCGCCTCGGCGCGGAAGCACGGCGTCCAGGCGGTGACGCGCATCGGGAGGCTCGCCTCGTCGATAATGTCCTCGCGGACAAGATTGGTGAGCGGCACCTCCGCAGTCGGAATGAGCCAAAGCGTATCCCTTAACGGAGTTGTCATCGATCTGACGATGCCGCCCGTGTTTGGATCGATCTCGTCGGGGGGAATTTCGGCCGGCGAAGACCGTCTCGTGGAAAACTGATCGTCCCGAAATTTTGGCAACTGCGCGGTGCCGAACATGGTGTCACCGCGCACGAGGAGCGGCGGGTTGATCTCGGTATAGCCGTGCTCGGATGTGTGCAGATCGAGCATGAACTGAGCCAGAGCGCGTTCGAGCCGCGCCAGAGGTCCTTTCAGGACCACGAATCTGGCGCCCGACAGCTTCGCGGCGGTCTCGAAATCCATCAGCCCGAGCGCCTCGCCGAGCTCGAAATGCTGCTTCGGCTGAAACGTAAATGTCTTCGGCTCCCCGACCTCGCGCAAAACCTTGTTGGCGCCGGCATCGGGCCCGACCGGGACATCGGAAGCGGGAATGTTGGGAATGGTAGCGAGCAGATTCTGATATTTCTTCTCGATCTCGCGCTCGTTAGCTTCGCCCGCTTGGATCGTGGTCTTGAGGGTTGCGACCTCCTCCATGAGGCGCCTGGCAGCCGCCTCATCCTTCTTGGCCTTGGCGTTGCCGATCTCTTTGGAGGCGGCGTTGCGGCGGGCTTGCGCCTCCTGCAATTTCTGAATCGTTGCGCGGCGTTGCTCGTCGAGGCTGAGAATCTGATTCAACGTCGCGCGCGGATCGTCGGAGCCGCGATGGGTCAGCCCCTTGACGAAGGACTCTTGATTTTCGCGGATCCATTTGATGTCGAGCACGGCCCCACGCGTCCTTTGACGATTCGTACGAGGCTGTTCGTATAAGGCTCTATCTCATCCTTGTCATGGCCGGGCTCATCCCTGCATCGAGGCCTCACTCCGTTGCTACGCAGAAATTCGTGGATCCAAGGCACTTCGGCCCAGATCACGCGTTCTCGCCTCCCGCGCTCAAGCCGGTTTGCCGGCGGGTTTGGCGGCAGCGGGCTTGGCGGCGGCGGGCTTGGCAGCAGTGCGCTTGGCAGCGGGCTTGGCGGCGGCGGGCTGCGCGGCGGCATGCTTTCTTTCGGCGAGCTTCACCGCGTAGATCGACAGCTCGTAGAGCAGCACGGTCGGCACGGCCAGCGCAATCTGGCTGATCGGATCGGGCGGGGTGAGCACGGCGGCGACCACGAACACGCCGAAAATGGCGTGGCGGCGATAGCGCTTCAGCCCGTCGGCTGTGATCATCCCGGCGCGCGCGAGCAGCGTAAGCACGACCGGCAGCTGGAAGCAGACGCCGAAGCCCAGGATCAGCGCCATGATCAGCGACAAATACTCGCTCACCCGCGCGGTGAGATGGATCTGCACCTGGGTGTCGTCGGTCTGCTGCATCGACAGAAAGAACGTCATGGCGAGCGGCATCGCCACGAAATAGACGAGCGCGGCGCCGAGCAGGAACAGGATCGGCGTGGCGATAAGAAAAGGCACGAAGGCCTGGCGCTCGCGACGGTAAAGCCCCGGCGCCACGAACATGTAGACCTGCGAGGCGATGACCGGGAAGGCGATGAAGACGGCGCCGAACAGAGCGAGCTTGACCTGGGTGAAAAAGAACTCCTGGGGCGCGGTGTAGATCATCTCGATCGGCGCGTCGGTGCCGGCGGCGACCCGGTACGGCCAGAGCAGGAGATTGTAGATCGGCTTGGCGAACCAGAAGCAGACGAGAAAGGCGAGGAACACCGCGAGCAGCGTCCACATCAGCCGGCGCCTGAGCTCGATCAGATGCTCGATCAGAGGGGCTTTGCTCGCGTCGATGTCCACATCGGTCATGGGCCACGCTCCGCGCCTGGCTTGGCCCGCTTGGCGGGAGATTTGGCTTTAGCGGCGGCGCGTTTCCGCGGCGGCTTCGCCGGGCCGGACGAGACCGTTTCCGGCGCGGCCGCGGGCTTCGCCTCGCCGGGCGCGGGTTTATAGGCCCCGGGGCCGGGCTTGATCTCGCCTACCGCCGACGTTTCCGGCGCGGCGCCAGGCTTCGGCAGCATGATGGGCTTGTCGATCGGCGCTTTCAAATCGAGCGCGGGTGTCTCGGTCCGCACGCTCTCGATCGCCTTCTTCACCTCGTCGATCTCGGCCTCGCGCATGGCCTCCTCGAATTGACGCTGGAAGTCCGATGCCGCGCGGCGGAGCTTGCCGGCGTAATGACCGATACCGCGCATGAGCTTGGGCAGGTCCTTGGGTCCGACCACCAGGATCGCGACCACGGCGATGACGAGAAGCTCCGACCAACCGATGTCGAACATGTGCGCGCTTCAGAGGAGGCCGCGGGCCCGAGGGCGCCCGCAGAATTCCGCTAGAGACTAGACCGATTTCTGCTTGCGCGGAGCCTTGACGCGGGCGGCCGTCTTGAGGCCAGGCTTGGCGCCTTCGTGCTCGATAACCTTGGGCTTCTCGGCGGGCGCCTCCTCGTCCTCGGCCATGCCCTTCTTGAAGCTCTTGATGCCTGAGGCGACGTCGCCCATCAGCTCGGAAATCTTGCCGCGCCCGAACAGCAGCACGAAGAGCACGAGCACGATCAGAATATGCGACCAACTCAATCCCATTCCCGATTCTCCACTGCGCGCGGCTTAAGCCTTCAGCGCGCTCTCGTTTCTGGCAGGCACTATGGCAGCAAAGGCAGGCCGGTCGCAAGCCGGGCGGAATAGTGCCTCCGGCCTCAAGCCGCAGGCCAGTCACCGTTGCCGGCCGCGAACACCAGGACTGCGCCGGTGTCGATGGCGACGCCGATCTCCGCGCCTTGCGGCGGCACATCGCTCTCCTTGACGCGGGCGAAGAGCGGCGCGTCGAGCCCCTGGACCGCCACCTCGACCAAGGCGATGTCGCCAAGAAAGCGGGCATCGAGCACGCGGGCAGGTACACCCTCGCCCGGCGCCAGCAGGCGCACGCCCCTCTGGCGCACGCAGACGATGGCCTCGGCGCCGTCAGGCACGCCATTGGCGGCAAAACGGCCAAGCGGGGTGGCGGCGTTCCCTCCTTCGACACGCGCGGCAAGCTCATTGAGATCGGAGAAGGTGCGCGCGGCAAGGATGTCCTTCGGCGCGCGATAAAGCTCAAGCGCCTTGCCGGTCTGCACGATCTGCCCCGCCCGCATCAGCGCCACGCGATCGCCCATGCGCATGGCCTCCTCGGCATCATGGGTGACCACGATCGCAGTGGCGCGCGTCTCATGCAGGATGGCGAGCGTCTCCTCGCGCATCTTCTCTCTGAGGCGCGGGTCGAGCCCCGAGAACGGCTCGTCCATGAACAGCACGCTCGGGCGCGGCACGATGGCACGCGCGAGCGCGACGCGTTGCTGCTCGCCGCCGGAGAGGATGTGCGGATACGCGCCGGCATAATGGGCGAGGCCGACGCGCTCGAGCGCGGCGTGAGCCTGTGTCTTGGCCTCGCTCCGCGTGAGCGATTTGAGGCCGAAGGCGACATTGTCGCGAATGGTCAGATGCGGAAAGAGCGCAAAGTCCTGGAACATCAGCCCGATCCCACGCTTCTCCGGCGGCACGAAGACATTGGGCCCGGCGACCTCCTGGCTGTCGAGAAGGACCCGGCCCGAGGACGGACGCTCAACCCCGGCCGCGACCCTGAGCAAGGTCGATTTGCCGCAACCCGAAGGTCCAAGCAGGCAGAGAATCTCGGAGGGCGCGATGTCGAGGCTGACACGGTCGAGCGCCAGGACCTCGTCGTAGCGGCGCGACACCGAATCCAAGGTGAGGCGGGCGGCGAAGCTGACGGCGGCCTTGCCGCGACCGACGCCGCTCGCCGCTTTGCCGTCCCGGCCGGCGGCGGGCCTGCGCACACGCGCTTTCAGGAACTCCAGCATGGCGCTGATCTACGCACTCGCCGCCCAAAGGGCAACCGCCGGGAGGGCCGGCAGCGCCTCGCGGAGGGTTGCCGACCCCCTCCGCTTCAGGAGGAGGCGGTGAAATGAGTTGTGAGGCTCAGGCGGGCCCGTCCCCGCCTTCCTCGTCGCCGTCGCCGAGCGGCTCGTCATCGAGCGGCTCTTCGTCGTCGCGGAGATCGGCCGCATCGTCGGGGTTCGGCATGGAGAAGCCGGGCGGCAAGTTGGAATCGAGCAGACCCGCGCCCTTGAGCTCGTTGAGGCCGGGCAGGTCCCCAATCGAGTCGAAGCCGAAATGGGAGAGGAAGGCCTCGGTGGTGCCGTAGGTCACCGGCCGGCCCGGCGCGCGGCGCCGCCCGCGCAATTTGATCCAATCGGTCTCAAGCAGCACGTCGATGGTGCCCTTGGAGGTGCTCACCCCTCTGATCTCCTCGATCTCGGCGCGGGTCACCGGCTGGTGATAGGCGATGATGGCAAGGGTCTCCAGGGCCGCGCGCGACAAGCGGCGCTGCTCGACGGCCTGCTTCTCGAGTAGGAAGGACAGATCCTCGGCGGTGCGGAACGCCCATTTGCCGGCGACGCGCACGAGATTGACCCCGCGCCCGGCATAGAGGCTCTGCAACTCATCGAGCAGCGCCTTTATGTCCTCGCCTTCCATGAAGTGCCGGGCCAAAGCTTGCTCGTCCAGCGGCTCGGCGGCGGCAAACAGCAGCGCCTCCACGATGCGCAGCTTCTCGCGCCGGTCGGTCGACTGCAACGCGATCACATTGGAAGGGAGCGGCAGAGCAAGGCGCGGTCGGCTTCGCTCGCGCTCCGTCTCGTCTTCCGGCATTGCCTCGACCCTACTCAGTTGTTTCGCTGTCATCCCCGGGGCCCCTATTGTTGTTGCTTGCTATGCAATCCACGATCATGCGGCGCGCTCGCGGCGGCGGATCAGGAGCGGCGCAAAAGATTTCGACTGACGGATTTCCAGCGCGCCCTCGCGCGTCATCTCCAAAGTCGCGGTGAAGCTCGAGGCCAGCGCCGTGCGCCGGAGCTCGGGCTCGACCAGGAACTCTGCCAACAGCCGATCGAGCGGCGCCCAGTCGAGATTCATGCCGAGCAGCCGCTCCAGCTCATCGCGCGCCTCTTTCAGCGACCACACCATGCGCGGCGGCAGCCGCAAGCTGCGCACCGCAATGCGCTGACGCTGCTGGGAATAGGCCTTCAGCAGGTCGTAGACATTGGCGCCGTACACGCTCTTGCGGGTGATGCGCGTCGGCTCCGGCAGGCCACGGGCGAAAACGTCGCGGCCGAGCCGCTTGCGCGTCATGAGCTGCGCCGAGGCCCCACGCATGGCGTCGAGCCGCTTGAGCCTGAAGGCGAGTAGAGCGGCAAGCTCGGCGCCGGTGGGCTCGCCCTCCTCGGACGGCTCGGCGGGCAGCAGCAGCTTCGACTTGAGGAAGGCCAGCCACGCCGCCATGACCAGATAGTCGGCGGCAACCTCGAGCCGGAGGCGGCGCGCCTCGGTGATGAAATCGAGATATTGCTGCGCCAGCGCCAAAACCGAGATCTTGGCGAGATCGACCTTCTGGGTGCGGGCGAGGGCAAGAAGCAGGTCGAGCGGGCCCTCGAAGCCCTCGACATCGACCACCAACCTTTCGCCCGCCGCAAGGTGATCCTCGCCGCTCTCCCAATCGGAGTGTGCATCTTGCCCTTGCGGGTCTTCGGTCACGGCGGTCTCGATCGTGCTCATGCCGGCACCGTCGGGTCGGGCCCCAAACTCGCAACTTGCGTGCCGGCCGCTTCGGTCACGAGCGCCAGCGCGTCGGCGACGTCGAACGGCTCCGGTTCGCGCAGCGCGGCGCGGGCATTGGCGAAACGCTCGGCGGCAAGCCCCGCGAGCGGAGGCACCGCGTCGCCGACCTCGACCATTTCCGCAAAGCTGCCGCTGCAATGAAGCGCCAGGTCGCAGCCCGCATCGATCACGCCGCGGGCGCGCTCCGCGAAGGAGCCGCCAAGAGCCTTCATGCCGAGATCGTCGCTCATCACCAAGCCCGTCAAGCCGATCCGATCACGAATCACTTCGCCCATTATAACTGGCGAAGTACTGGCCGGTCGCCGGTCGTCGAAGGCGGGCAACAGCACATGGGCGGTCATGGCAAGGGGGGCGTGGCGCAGCGCCTGGAAAGGAAGAAAATCGACCGCGGCGAGTTCGGAGGGCGCCACATCGATGCGCGGCAGGGCAAGATGGCTGTCGGCTGTCGCCCGTCCGTGGCCCGGCACATGCTTGATGACGGGCAGCACGCCGCCGGCGAGACAGCCCGCCATGACCGCCCGCCCCAAGGCGATCACCGTCTCGGGATCGGTGCCATAAGCGCGGTCGCCGATGATCTCATGCGCTCCTTTTTGCGGCACGTCGAGAACCGGCATGGTGTTGACGGTGATGCCCAAATCGTAGAGCTCCTGGGCGGTCAGTCGCGCCCCGGCGAAGGCGGCGCTCGTCGCCATTGTGGGATCGGTCTCGTACCACCGCCCATAACGGCGCGCGGGGGGCATGTTCCGCCAATGGGGAGGCCGCAGGCGCTGCACCCGGCCCCCTTCCTGATCGATGAGCACGAGGACTTCGTCGCTCTCCACTTCATCCTTGAACGCGGCGATGAGAGCCCGGAGTTGCGCCGGCGTCTGGCAATTGCGTGCGAACAGAATGAGGCCGCAGGGACGCGTGGCGGCAAAGAAGCGCCGCTCGTCATCGCCGAGCTTGGCGCCGGCACAACCTGAGATGAAAGCCTTGAAGTCCACGACGCGGGTTAGCGTGCGCCGCCGCTCAAGGTCAAGGCCAGAAAAGCCGCGGGATGGCGCTCGTTACTGCGCCATCACCAGGCAATCGGGCAGGCCTTGCGACTTGAGCTGACTGCACAGTTTGCTGGCCGAAGTCTTGTCGACGATCGGGCCGATGCGCAGCCGGTACCAGACCCCCTTGGCGCCGAGATCGGCCTTCTGCACGATCGGCCGGTAACTGGCGAGCAGGGTCGGATATTTCTGCTGCATATCGGCGAAGCTTGCGAGCGCATCGGTCTGATTCTTCTTCGAGCCGACCTGCACGACATATTTGGTCGGACCGGAAGCGGCCTGCGGCGCTACGGCGGCGGTCTGCTGCGCAGCAGGCTTTGAGGCCGGCTTGGGCTTGGCCTCCGGCGCTGG
>JACMJU010000085.1 GCA_014380485.1 Methyloceanibacter sp. | reverse complement strand
GCGACCGCCGCGCGGGCGAGCACCGGCACGAAGCGCCGCTCGCCCCCGCTCGCCGTCCCCTGCCCTCCCGGCTGCTGCACCGAGTGCGTGGCGTCGAAGATCACCGGCGCACCGGTCTCGGCAAGGATGGGGAGCGCACGCATGTCTGAGATTAGCGTGTTGTAACCGAACGAGACGCCGCGCTCGGTTACGAGAACGTTGGGATTGCCGGCGCCGATCAGCTTCGCCACGACATTCTTCATGTCCCAGGGCGCGAGGAACTGCCCCTTCTTGACGTTGACGGGCTTGCCCGTGCGCGCGGCGGCGATCAGGAGATCGGTCTGGCGGCAGAGGAAGGCCGGAATCTGCAAGAGATCGACCGCAGCGGCCACGGGCGGGCATTGCTCGGCCTCATGCACGTCGGTCGTAACGGGGAGACCGACGCTTTCCCTGATCTCGGCGAAGATGGAAAGCGCCGCGTCAAGTCCGAGCCCGCGGGCGCTTGAAGCGCTGGTGCGGTTCGCCTTGTCGAAGGAGCTCTTATAGACGAGGCCGATCTTGAGTCTGCCGGCGATCTCTTTTAGCGCCTCCGCCGTTTCCAGCGCGTGCGCCCGGCTCTCGAGCGCGCAAGGCCCGGCGATCAAAGCCAAGGGGAGCGCATTGCCGAACTTGGCTTTTCCGGCCGCGACGACCGCGCTCGGAACCGGTTTCAGGGCTTCGTTCATGGCCGGACCATGAGACCGGGACGCTCAGGCGTCAACAGGGGCGCGCGCTTGCGCAAGTTCGACATAAGCGGCGCGGACCGCCCGCTCGTCTCCCAGCGTCATCATCGCGGCAATTTGCGGCCCGCGCATCGCACAAAATCCTGCTACCTAGGCTCGGATGGTCTGGCATGGCATCATGGAATACTTCTCAAGGGGGGACACCATCATGAAAAAGGCAATTGCGGAATTCATCGGCACCTTTGCGCTCGTGCTTGTCGGCTGCGGCGCTGCCGTCATCGGGGGATTGGGCAGCGAGCCCATCGCCATCGAAATTTTCGGCGTCGCCGCCGCCTTCGGCCTCACCGTTGTCGCCATGGCCTATGGCATCGGCCAAGTCTCGGGCTGCCACATCAATCCGGCGGTGAGCTTGGGCGTGCTGGCCGCGGGCCGGATGACCACATCAGATTTCATCACCTATGTGATCGCGCAGGTGCTTGGCGCCATCGCCGGTGCGGTCGTCCTCTATCTGGTTCTGTCAGGCAAGGCCTCCGGCTGGACCGGGTCGCTTGCCCAGAACGGGTGGGGACCGGGCTATCTCGGCGAATACAACCTCGCCTCGGCGTTCATCTACGAAGTCATCGGGACCTTCCTGTTCCTGGTCTGCATTCTCGGCGTCACGCAGAGAGGCGCGCCGGTCGGACTTGCCGGGCTTGCGATCGGCCTCACGCTGATCGCAATCCATCTTTGGGGCCTGAACATCACCGGCACGTCGCTGAATCCTGCCCGCTCGCTCGGGCCGGCCTTGATCGGCGCCGCGACCAATCCAACCGCGCTCGGCCAGGTGTGGCTGTTCATCCTCGCCCCGCTGATCGGCGCGGGGGCCGCGGGTTACTTGTTCAAATCCGGTATCCTGGCGGCGGACGAAGTCGTTCCCGAGCGGGGCGGACAAAAATCGGACGTTCCACCCGCGGCCGCGGCGCCGCGCAAACGCCGCTGAGCGAATAGCGGCCGGCTAGACCAAACGGCTCTGCTCCACGGCGGCACCGATGAACGAAGCGAAGAGCGGGTGTGGACTGAAGGGCCGCGATTTGAGCTCGGGGTGAAACTGTACGCCGATGAACCAAGGGTGGTCGGGAATCTCCACGATCTCCGGCAAGAGCCCGTCGGGCGAGAGGCCTGAGAAGCGCAACCCCGCGGCTTCGAGCTTGTTGCGGTACCGCGTATTCACCTCGTAGCGGTGGCGGTGGCGCTCGGAGATGCGGGTTGTGCCGTAAATTTCGGCGACCTTGCTGCCTTTGGCAAGAACCGCCTCGTAAGCGCCGAGCCGCATGGTGCCGCCGAGATTGCCGTTCGTCTGCCGCTTCTGCAGCTCTTCGCCCTTCATCCATTCGGTCATGAGACCGATGACCGGCTCCTCGGTCGGGCCGAACTCGGTCGAGCTTGCGCCTTCGATGCCCGCCTCCCGGGCGGCGTCGATCACCGCCATCTGCATCCCGAAACAGATGCCGAAATAAGGCACGCGGCGGATCCGCGCGTAGCGCGCGGCCCTGATCTTGCCTTCGGAGCCGCGCTCTCCGAATCCGCCCGGCACCAGGATGCCATGCACGTCTTCCAAATAGGCGGACGCGTCTTCGCTCTCGAAAGTCTGCGACTCGATCCATTGCAGCTTCACCTTCACCTTGTTGGCGATGCCGCCATGGACGAGTGCTTCGTTGAGCGATTTGTAGGCATCCTTCAGCCCGGTATATTTGCCGACCACGGCTACGGTCACTTCGCCGTCGGGATTGGCCATGGTCTCGGAAATCTCCCGCCAGCGCTTGAGGTCGGGATCGGGCGCGGTGGTGATGCCGAAAGCGGCCAGCACCTCGCGGTCGAGGCCTTCGGCGTGATAAGCGACTGGCACGTCGTAGATGCTCTGAACGTCGAGCGCCTGAATCACGGCTTCGGGGCGGACGTTGCAGAAGAGCGCGATCTTGCGCCGCTCATCCTTGGGCAGCGGCCGGTCGGTGCGGCAAAGCAGAACGTCGGGCTGGATGCCGATCGAGCGGAGTTCCTTGACGGAATGCTGGGTGGGCTTGGTCTTTAGCTCGCCCGCGCTCGGAATGAACGGGACCAGCGTGAGGTGAATGAAGGCGGTCGACCCGCGCGGCAACTCGTTGCCGAGCTGACGGATCGCCTCGAAGAACGGCAACCCCTCGATGTCGCCGACGGTGCCTCCGATCTCGCACAGCACGAAATCGACGCCCTCATTGCCGGAGGTGATGAAAGCCTTGATGGCGTCGGTGACGTGAGGGATGACTTGCACGGTGGCGCCGAGATAATCGCCGCGACGCTCCTTGCCGATGATCTCCTGATAAAGGCGCCCCGTGGTGATGTTATCGGCCTGACTGGCGGGTCGCCCGGAGAAGCGCTCGTAATGGCCGAGGTCGAGATCGGTCTCGGCGCCGTCGTCGGTGACGAACACCTCGCCGTGTTGATAGGGGCTCATGGTCCCCGGATCGACGTTGAGATAGGGGTCGAGCTTGCGCAAGCGCACGCTAAACCCGCGAGCCTGCAACAACGCCCCGAGCGCCGCGGAGGCCAACCCCTTGCCGAGTGAGGAAACCACGCCGCCGGTAATGAAGACGTACCGCGCCATGGGCCTCGACCATACACCGAAATGCGGCTGAGTCGTAGCCCCAAACAGCGCCCCTCGCGGCGCCGGGTGCGTTATCCCCGGAAGTTCGGCGTTGGGTTATTGCGACTGCGGGACCTGCGGGGCCGCGGGGGCAGGAGGCGCCTGCGGGCTCGCGGGAGCTGGGGCGCCGGGAATTTGGAGAGGCGCCAGCCCCCCTCCGTTTGGCAGGATCGAGGGCGCCGGCTGCTGCCGGGCCGCCAGAATCGACAGCGCAAGGCTCGTGACGAAGAAGCCGGCGGCGAGAACCGCCGTGGTCTTGGTCAGGGCATTGCCGGCGCTGCGCCCGGTCATGAACCCGCCGCCACCGCCTCCACCGATCCCGAGCGCTCCCCCTTCGGAACGCTGCAACAGAACGACGCCCACGAGCGCCACGGCGATCATGACATGAATAAGGAGGAGAACAGTGCTCATCGTGTAGCCTCGGCCTTCGCGGGGGCAGTCTTATCCGAATCGGCCACGGTTTGGCTAGGCTCGACATCTTCCGTCGCCGAAGACGCGGATCCGGGCTTGCGGTCCGGTAGGGGCATGTCAGGGGCGCCCGTAGCGACGGTGCTCGGCGGCGGGTCGGGCTTGCGATCAGGCAAGGGGACGGACTGCGCGTCGGTGGGGCTTGTGGCCGCGCTTAGGGCCGGTTTGGTCACGCCGCCGCGGCGGCAGCGGAAGACGATCGTCTCCTCGACGGCAAGGAACTCCCGAACCTTCTCGATCTCTCCGGTGTCCAGATGGTCCTTCACCCAATCGGGACCGCGCTCCAGAGCGGTTTGCATATCGCGGGTGAGCAGCTTGGCGCGTTGTCTCTGCAGGCTCAGGCAGGACTCCTTGTCGAGCGGCTCGGCGCTGGCGCTCATGCCAAGCAGCGCCGCCGAGCTGCAGGTGAGGAACGCCACGGCAATGAAGCGCAGCAATGGCATGTCAACGTCCCGCCGGCTTGTGCCCAACCGCATATTGCTCACATCAGAATGGCGAAGATCGGGTCGTTTGCCAACCCTGTCGCTCTGTGCCCCGCGGTGTTCACCCGGCCCCCCGGCGGGAATAAGCGGACAGAATCGCGAAAAAATCACTCGCCTTAAGGCTTGCGCCACCAACCAGCGCGCCATCGACGTCGGGTACGGAAAGGAGTTCCGCCGCATTAGCCGGTTTGACCGACCCGCCATAAAGGATTCGTAAATCGCGGCTTTCCTCCTTGCCCAATAATCGGCCGAGCTCGCCGCGGATGAAACGATGCGCTGCCGCGACATCGGCTTGGGTCGGCGTGAGGCCCGTTCCGATCGCCCAGACCGGCTCGTAGGCGATTACGACGTTCGCGGCACGCGCGTCTTGCGGGAGCGAGCCTTCGAGCTGGCGGCGGACAATCTCCAAAGTCGTGCCAGCGCGCCGCTCCTGCTCGGTCTCGCCGATACAGATGATGGCGGTCAGGCCGGCGCGAAAGGCGGCTCTCGCCTTGGCGTTCACGACCGCGTCGGTCTCGCCGTGATCCTGGCGCCGCTCCGAATGGCCGACGATGACGGCGCCTGCCCCCGAATCGGCAAGCATCTCGGCGGAGAGATCGCCGGTATGGGGACCGGCGGGCAGAGGATGGCAGTCCTGGGCGCCGAGGAGGATGGTGCTTCCGGCGAGCAGGTCATGCGCCCGCGTCAGCAGCGTCGCCGGCGGGCACACCATGATTTCGGGCACGGGCGGATCTTGAGCCAGGCGCTCCCTCAGCGCCCGGAGCTCGCTCAGGGCGGCGCCGAGGCCGTTCATTTTCCAGTTGCCGGCGACGAGCGGTCTCTTCGCTGCCAAGTCCCCCTCCACCCGCGCCCTGCCTGAAGCGCTTTTCGACCCTTCGCCAAGACCTTGGCCAAATACCCTGCCTTGCCGGGCCTGCGCTTGCTACCTATGATGCCGCCGCCGCGCGAGGATGTCCAACCATCGGACGCCAGCGCGGCTTTGGCAAATAGCGAATGGAAGGTTGCAAAGGCGTGGCACTCGACAGATTGCGCAAGGGCGCAGGAGGCATCATCGGCATAGGGTTTGTCCTCGTATTGATTGCGAGCTTCATCATTTGGTTTCCCGCCGGATGGTTCCAGGGCTACGGCACACAGGACATTATCACCGTCGGCGGCGTGAAGATCGGCCCGCAAGAGTATATGCGCGCTCAACAGGATGTGCTCAGGTCGATGAGCGCACAAGCCGGGCGGAGCCTCAGTCTGCAAGAGGCGCGCGCGCTCGGACTCGACGGCCAGGTGTTGGCGCGGCTGGTCGGGGGGGCCACTCTCGACACCCATGCGAAGGCGCTCCATCTCGGCATCAGCGACTCAGCACTGCTCGAAACGATCATGAAGGATCCCGCCTTCAAGGACGCGACGGGCAATTTCAGCGCTGCCGCCTTCCAGCAGGCTTTGTACTCGCTCGGCATGACCGAGCACGGCTATCTGGCCTTGCAGCGCGAGCACAATTTGCGCCGGCAGATCCTCACCACGATCGGCGCGGTCGTGAACACGCCCGAGATGCTTGTCGATGCGCTAAACAGCTTTAATGGCGAGACGCGCATTCTGCGCTACGTCCTGGTGCCGTCAAGCATGGCGGGGACCATTCCCGAACCGAGCGAGGCCGACCTCAAGGGCTTCTACGAGAACCACCAGAGCAAGTACACCCAACCCGAATTTCGCAAGATCGGTGTGCTTGCCGTCACGCCCGAAACCGTCAAGGACCAGGTTCAGATCGGCGAGGCTGACATCAAGGCTACCTTCGAGGCCAAAAAGGATAAGCTCGGCACGCCGGAGAAGCGGCTCATCCAGCAGATCCCCTTCCCCGATCTCTCCGCCGCTAATGCGGCCTATCAAAAGATTCAGTCGGGGACCGACTTCTTGGCGGTCGCAAAGGAACAGGGCCTGAGCGAGGCCGATATCGGCCTCGGCACGCTAAGCCGCGTCGAGCTTGCCGATCCCGCAATTGCCGAGGCAGCCTTCGGGCTCGAAGCCAACAAGGTGAGCGAGCCGGTCACGGGCAAGCTCGGAAGCGTCGTATTGCTGCGCGTGACCGCGATCCAGCCCGGCAAGACTCCGACCCTCGAAGAGTCGAAGGCCGATCTCGAAAAGGCGCTCCTGAAAGAGCGCGCTTCGAGTGTGATCATGGACCTGCACGACAAGATCGAGGACCTTCTGGCTTCGGGGGCGACCCTCTCCGAGATCGCCGACAAGCTCAAGCTGAGCTATCAGCTGATCGACCAGGTCGACCGCGAGGGCCGCAAGCCGGATGGGTCGGCCGTCATTTTACCAGCGCAAAAAGAACTTCTGAACGCGGCCTTCGCCACCGATACCGGGGTCGAGAACGATCCCATCGATGCCAAAGACGAAGGGGTCATCTGGTATGAGGTGCTGGGCGTGGTGCCGGAGCAGGTCAAACCCTTCGATCAAGTCAAGGACCAGGTCGCCACAGACTGGCGGGCCGAAGAGGCGAGGATCAGGGTCGCGAAATATGCGCAAGACCTGGTTAATAGCCTGAAGGGCGGCAAGACGCTCGAAGATGTCGCCAAGGATCTCACTGTCGAGGTGCTGACCAGCGATCCTTTGAAGCGCGAGAGCATCACCGTCAATGTCCTGCCAGTTTCGGTAGCGCAAGCCTTTGCCCTGCCCGAGAAGGGTTACGGCTCGGGCCCGTCGGGCGTCGAGGAGGGCCGCATCGTCTTTCAGGTCGACAAAGTCATGCCCCCCGAACCGCTCGGTGCTGCCGAGGTCGAACGGCTCAAGAGCCAACTCGGACTCCTGATGAGCCAGGACGCAATCGACGAGTATTCCAGAGCCCTGGAAAACCGTTACGGCGTGATCATCAACCAGCAGGCCCTCGCCAAGCTCATCGGCAGCGGCGACGAGCCATGAGTTCGGCGAAAGCCTCGGTCACGCAGCTCGAGCAGCAAGGCACGGGTCGCCCCATCGAGCCCGACTTTCCGAGCTTCGCGCGCCGCTATGACGAAGGCGCGCCGCTTGTGGCCTGGACGCGCCTGGTCGCCGATCTGGAGACTCCCGTCTCGGCCATGCTCAAGCTCGCGCATGAGCGTCCGAACAGTTTCCTCCTGGAATCGGTCGAAGGCGGCGCCACCCGCGGCCGCTACTCCATCATCGGCTGCGAGCCCGATCTCATTTGGCGCGCCAATGGCGCAACGGCGGCGATCAATCGGGCGCCGCAGTCCGATCCCGACGCTTTTGCGCCCTCGCCGCTACCGGCGCTCGCATCGCTGCGCGCGCTCCTTGCCGAATCGGCGATCGCGCTGCCGCCAGAGCTTCCGCCGATGGCGGCCGGCATCTTCGGCTATATGGGCTATGACACGGTGCGGCTGATCGAGCGCCTGCCGGGCGAGAAGGACGACACCCTCGGCCTTCCCGACAGCATCCTGGTGCGGCCGACATTGATCGTGATCTTCGACAGCGTGAAAGACGAGATGACGATCGTGACGCCGGTGAGACCGGCGCCGGGGATCGGCGCCAAAGCGGCCTATGCACGCGCGGCCGACCGGCTGAACCTCGCGGTGGAGCGGCTCGAGCAGCCGCTTCCGCATGCGAGCGAGCCCGACCCGGGCGCGGCGCATCCGGAGCCCAAGGCGACCACCGTACCCCAGGCCTATGTGGCGAAGGTGACGCGCGCCAAGGACTATATTGCCGCCGGCGATATTTTTCAGGTGGTGTTAAGCCAGCGCTTCGAGGCGCCCTTCACCCTCCCCTCCTTCGCACTTTACCGCGCGCTCCGGCGCGTCAATCCCTCCCCCTTCCTCTACTACCTCAATTTCGGCGGGTTCGCCGTGGTGGGATCGAGCCCCGAGATTTTGGTCAGGGTGCGCGACGGCACGGTCACCATCAGGCCGATCGCCGGCACGCGGCCAAGAGGGGCAAGCCCCGACGAGGACAAGGTGCTGGCCAACGAGCTGCTCGCCGATGCCAAGGAGCGCGCCGAGCATCTGATGCTGCTCGATCTCGGCCGCAACGACGTAGGCCGTGTGGCGGAGATCGGTAGCGTGCGCGTCACCGACTCGTTCTTCCTCGAATATTACAGCCAGGTGATACACATCGTGTCGAATGTCGAAGGCCGCCTCGCTTCCGGCTTTGACGCCGTCGATGCGCTGATGGCGGGCTTTCCCGCCGGCACGGTCTCGGGAGCGCCGAAAGTGCGCGCCATGGAGATCATCGACGAACTCGAGGACGAGGCGCGCGGTCCTTATGCGGGCTGCGTCGGCTATTTCTCGGCCGGCGGGGAGATGGACAGCTGCATCGTGCTCAGAACCTCGGTGGTGAAGGACGGCACGATGTATGTCCGGGCGGGGGCCGGCATCGTCGCCGACTCGGTGCCGGAGCGCGAACAGGCCGAATGCGTGAGCAAGGCGCGCGCGCTGTTCAAGGCGGCCGATGAAGCCGTGCGCTTCGCCGCGCGCGCCAAACGCGGCCAATGAGCCCCGAGCCGATGCTCACGCTCACGCTTCTTCGCCACGCCAAATCGAGTTGGAGCAACCCCGCGATGGCCGATCGCGAGCGGCCTCTTGCCGCGCGCGGCCTCGCCGACGCGCCGCTGATGGGAAAAGCCATGGCCGAACGCGGAATCGATCCCGAGATTGTGCTGTGCTCGTCGGCGCGACGTACCCGCGACACGCTCGATCTCGTTCTGCCGGAACTGCGGGTCGAGCCCAAAATCGTCTACGAGGACGCTCTCTATCACGCATCCGCCAAGGAGATGCTCGACATGCTGCATGGCATTCAGCCCGGCGCGAACCGCGTCATGCTGGTCGGGCACAATCCCGAGATTCATTCCTTTGCGCTCGATCTCGTGGGCTCGGGGCCGAAACATTTGCGGGATCGCCTCAGGATGAAATACCCGACCGCCGGGCTCGCGGTGATCAATTTTTCAAGCGGGCTGTGGCCGAACGTGGCGATCAATAGCGGGACCCTGAACCTGTTCCTCGCGCCGAAGGATCTGCGCGCCTAGCCCGGCCCGGCGCTGCACGCCTTGACGGGGCGTGGGCCGCGACGTAACACCACCCCATGCTGACGCTCATCGATAATTACGACAGCTTCACCTACAACCTCGTCCATTTCCTCGGCGAATTGGGCGCATCGACCCGCGTCTACCGCAACGACAAGATCACCGTGGATGAGGTCTTGGCCGGAGCGCCCGAGGCGATCGTCCTGTCGCCCGGACCGTGCGATCCCGATAAGGCCGGCATCTGCCTCGAGCTGATCGCCCGCGCCGGGCCGGTGGTGCCGATCCTCGGCGTCTGCCTCGGCCATCAGGCCATCGGCCAGGTCTATGGTGGCCGCGTGATTCGCGCCCCGACCCTGATGCACGGCAAACTGTCGAAGGTCCATCACATTGGCAAAGGCGTGTTCGCCGGCATCCCGCAGGACTTTTCGGCCACGCGGTACCATTCGCTGGTGGTCGAGCGCGCGAGCGTGCCTGACGCTCTCGAAGTGACCGCGGAGACGGCCGACGGCGTGATCATGGGGCTCCAGCATAAGCGCTATCCCGTGCATGGCGTGCAGTTCCATCCCGAGAGCATCGCCTCGGAGCACGGCCATCAGTTGCTTGCCAACTTTCTCGACCTCGCCCGCGTCGAGCGGCGCGCGCGTGGCCCAGCGCCAAGAGAAGCAGCCGGTGCCCTCTAGCCCCGTGCGCGCGAGCTCGCCGGCGCTTGCGGATATCGGCGTTGCGCTGCGCAAGGTGGCCGAAGGCGGGAGCCTCACCGAGACCGAAGCGGCCGAGGCCTTCGAGCTGATCATGTCCGGCGCCGCGACCGAGGCGCAGATCGGCGCTCTCCTCATGGGCATGCGGGTCCGCGGCGAAACGGTGGAAGAAATCGCCGGCGCCGCCCGCGCGCTCAGGGCGCGCGCGTTGAAAGTACGCGCGCCGGAAGGCGCCATCGATACTTGCGGCACGGGCGGCGACGGCAAGGGCACACACAATATCTCCACCGGCGCCGCTTTCGTCGTTGCCGGCGCCGGCGTGCCCGTGGCCAAGCATGGCAACCGGTCGATCTCCTCGCGCTCGGGCTCGGCCGATGTGCTCGCCGCGCTCGGCGTCAATATCGCGTGCGGGCCGGAGACGATCGCACGCTCGATCGAGGCGTGCGGGCTCGGCTTCATGTTCGCGCCGGCCCATCATGCCGCCATGCGCCATGTCGCCAAGGTGCGAACCGAGCTCGGCACGCGCACCATCTTCAATCTGCTTGGCCCGCTCGCCAATCCGGCCGGGGTGAAATATCAGGTTGTGGGGGTGTTCAGCGCGTCATGGGTCGAACCCATCGCACGCGTCCTCGGATTGCTTGGGACCGAGAGGGCCTGGGTCGTGCATGGCGGCGACGGTCTCGACGAGCTCACTACCACGGGCATCAGCGAGGTGGCGGTGCTGGACGGCGGCAAGGTCGAGACCTTCAGAGTTTCGGCCAAGAATGCCGGGCTGCCCGAAGCCAAGCCCGAGGATCTGATCGGCGGCGATGCGGCCGAGAACGCGGCCCATCTTCGCGCCGTGCTGGAGGGAAAGCCGGGTCCGTTGCGGGACGTGATTCTTTTCAACGCGGCGGCGGCGCTGCTGGTCGCAGGCAAGGCTAAGACGCTGCGCGAGGGCGTGGCGCTTGCCGCTCAATCCATCGATAGCGGCAAAGCGAGAGCCGTGCTCGAAGCGCTCGTTAAGCTCAGCCATGATAAAGTGTGAGCATGGCACAGGTGCTCGACAACATCCTCGCCTATAAGCGCAAGGAGGTGGATGCCGCCAAGGCGGCGGTGAGCGAAGCCGCCCTGCGCGCTAACGCCGAGGCGCAAATCCCCGTGCGGCCTTTCGCTTCCGCCTTGCGGTCGCGGCGGGCCCAAGGCGAATACGCCCTCATTGCCGAAATCAAAAAGGCAAGCCCCTCGAAGGGACTGATCCGCGCCGATTTCGATCCCCCCGCGCTCGCCCGCGCCTATCAAGAGGGCGGCGCCGCCTGCCTTTCGGTCTTGACCGACACGCCGTCCTTCCAGGGTCGGCCCGCCGATCTTACCGCCGCGCGCGCGGCGATCACGCTGCCGGTTCTGCGCAAGGATTTCATGATCGATCCCTATCAGGTGGTGGAGGCGCGCGCGCTAGGTGCCGACTGCATCCTCATTATCCTTGCGGCGGTCGACGATGCGACGGCACGGAGGCTGACGGAAGCCGCACGCGCTCTCGGCATGGACGTTCTTGCCGAGGTGCACGAGGAGGCGGAGCTCGCCCGCGCGCTTCTCCTCGACACGCCACTCATCGGCATCAACAACCGCGACCTCAAGACCTTCGCCACCACGCTCGCCACAACCGAGCGCCTTGCGCCGCTCGTGCCGGCGGATCGCATGGTCATTGCCGAGAGCGGCATTTTCACCCATGCCGACCTTGTGCGTCTTGCCGGCGCAAGCGTGCATGCGTTCCTCGTGGGCGAAAGCCTGATGCGGCGAAGGGACGTGGCGGCGGCGACGCGCGCGCTTCTGACCGGGTCCTTGACGCGCGCCGAGGCCGCCCAATGACGGCGCGGCTCAGTCACCTCAACGACAAGGGCGAGGCCCGCATGGTCGATGTGTCGGGCAAAGAGATCACGACCCGCACCGCCCGCGCCGAGGGTTTCGTCGCCATGGCACAGGCGACGCTCGAATTGATCCTCTCGGGACAGGCGCCCAAGGGGGACGTGCTGGCGGCCGCACGCATCGCCGGGATCATGGCCGCCAAGCGGACGCATGAGTTGATCCCGCTCTGCCATTCCCTTCCGGTGACCGAGGTGACGGTCGCGTTCGAGCCGTCGCGCGATCCACCCGGCCTGAAGGTCGCGGCGACCGCCAAGGTCGACGCCAAGACCGGGGTCGAAATGGAGGCGCTGGTGGCGGTGTCGATCGCCTGTCTCACCATCTACGACATGTGCAAGGCGGCCGATCGGGCGATGTCGTTCTACGGTATCCGCCTCGTGGAAAAGACCGGCGGCCGCTCGGGCACCTTCCGCCGCTAGGGGAATGGCTCTTCTCTCCGTCGCCGAAGCTCTTGCCCGTGTGACCAGGGGGCTCAAGCCGCTCGAGGTCGAGCGGGTGGCCCTTGAAAGCGCGAACGGCCGCGTGCTCGCTGAGGATGTCGCGGCACGATTGACCCAGCCTCCCTTCGATGCCTCGGCGATGGACGGTTATGCGGTCCGGGCCGCAGATGTGACGGCCGTGCCGGTGACGCTGCTTGTGGTGGGGCGTTCCGCGGCAGGGGCCGGCTTCCGCGGCAGAGTGGGACCTGGCGAGGCGGTGCGCATCTTTACCGGCGCGCCGGTGCCGGAAGGCGCGGACCTGATCGTCATCCAGGAGAATGCCGAAGACGAGAAGGCGTCCGTCACTATCAAGGAGGCCGCAGGGGAGCCTCATATCCGCCTGCGAGGGCAGGATTTCACCGAGGGCGAGATCCTCTTGACCGCCGGCACCAGGCTTGGGCCGCGCGAAATGATGCTTGCGGCCGCCATGAACCAGGCTGACCTCCCCGTCCGTCGCAAGCCGAAGGTGGCGATCCTCGCCACCGGCAACGAGGTCGTGCCCCCGGGCTCGGAGCTTGAGGCGGATCAGATCATCTCCTCGGTGCCGTACGGACTTGCGGCGCTGATCGCGCGCCATGGCGGAGAGGCGATGGCGCTCGGCATTGCCAAGGACGAACCGGAAAGCATCATCACGCTCGCCCGCGCCGGTAGCGCCGCCGACATTCTCGTGACGATCGGCGGAGCCTCGGTCGGCGAGTACGATCTGGTCGCGGCCGCGCTAAAATCGGAGGGGCTCGCGCTCGATTTCTGGAAGATCGCCATGCGCCCCGGCAAGCCATTGCTCTTTGGCTGGATGGGGAACCAGAGGGTGCTCGGGGTGCCGGGGAACCCGGTCTCGGCGCTCATCTGCGCCCATGTGTTTCTCATCCCCATGCTCGACAAGTTGCTCGGGCTTACCGAGCAGCTTCATTCGGAGCCCGAGGCCGTCCTCGGCGAGGCGCTTGGCGCCAACGGGCCGCGCGAGCATTACATGCGGGCGCTCTCGGCGTGGCGCCAAGATGGGATGCGGGTCGTAACCCCCCTACCCTCGCAAGACTCTTCCCTGGTGGCGGCGCTCGCGCGAGCCGATTGCCTGATCGTGCGTCCGCCGAATGCCCCTGCACTCCCCCGCGGCGCGCGGGTCAGGATCGTGCCGCTCGATCGCGGTTAAGGGGCCCGAAACCCGAATCACGCGACGTGCTGCTGCTAGCTGCCCCTGGCGCCAGCCCCCGTAGGTTGGGCCTTAGACTCTTGCGGAACACAAACAGAACAGATAAAGTGTTCATGATTTGTACAGCTAAAACGAATCGCTAGGGCGTCGAACAGGGACCGATCCTAACCGCTCGAAGGGGACCAGATGCTCACTACGAAGCAAAAAGAGCTTCTCATGTTCATCCATGAGCGGTTGAAGGAGACCGGCGTCCCGCCCTCCTTCGACGAGATGAAGGAGGCGCTCGACCTCAAGTCGAAATCAGGCATCCACCGGCTTATCACGGCGCTCGAGGAGCGAGGCTTCGTACGCCGCCTGCCCCACCGGGCCCGTGCCATGGAGATCGTGCGCCTGCCCGATTCGGTGCCCCAAGGGCTCGCGGCGCGGAGCCGAGGCTTCTCGCCGAGCGTGATCGAGGGAAGCCTTGGGCGTGTTCCCCAGGTGGCCGAAGGTGAGAGCCTGCCCCAGACCGTTTCCGTGCCGGTGATGGGCCGGATCGCCGCCGGCGTCCCCGTCGAGGCCATCCAGACGCGGCTCAGCACGATCGAGGTGCCCCCCGAGCTTCTGACCAAGGGCGAACATTTCGCGCTCGAGGTCAAAGGCGATTCCATGATCGAGGCCGGCATCCTCGAGGGCGACACCATCATCGTCAGGAAATGCGACGATGCCAGCAACGGCGATATCGTCGTGGCGCTCGTCGACGAAGAGGAAGCGACGCTCAAGCGCTTGCGGCGCCGCGGCGACTCGATTGCGCTCGAAGCCGCCAATCCTTCCTACGAGACGCGCATCTTCGGCCCCGACCGCGTGCGCGTGCAGGGACGCCTGGTCGGCCTGATCCGCCGCTACTGAGACCTAGTCGTCAGGGTCGCCGTCGACGCCTTTGGCGTCGCTGCCTGCATCTTCATCGTCCTCGTGGACAGCTTGGCCTGAGTTGGATGGAGGCGCCGGGGTGACGACGATGGCGCGATCAGGCACCCAAGGCCTCCGCCCCCGCGCGGCAGCGACAGTCTCGGTCCTGATCGAGAGACCTTCGATATAAAGCGCGTGGGCGCCTTCCGCTTTCAACCTGCGCCTGTCGACGATGACGCGCGCGGCGCGGCACGTCTTGCCGACGGTGAAGGGGGCAATGACGATGTCGGCCAGGCGGCAGTCCTCTTCGAGCGCGCCCGGATGACGAATGAGCGCCACGGTCTTCCCCTTCACGAGGCCGATGCAGCCCAACGAATCGCATTGAAAGACGGCTTCATCCTGCGCGGTCGCGGCGTCGCGTTCGTCGCCGTCGGCAAGGAGCCAGTTATCGGCACTGTAGTCGCCGGCCGTCGCGGGCGGGAACACGAGACTGCCGGTGGCGGATCTCAGCGCCGCAATGTCGCCGTTCCGCTCGATGAGCACGTCGGGCCGCTTTCCTTGAGGCGCTAGCGCCAAGCCGACGGCGGCAATCACCAGACCGATCGTCCGGGCATGGGTCCGCCACAGACAGAGCCATAAGCCCCCGAGCACGATGAGGACGAGCGCCAAGCCGGAGATTTGCGGCAAGACCGAGACGGCGCCGGGCCACGAGGCCATCCATTTCCCCGTCGCGACCATCAGCTCGATGCCGGTGCCCATCACTTGAAGCGGCCAGAACTCGAGACCGAAAGGCATGGCGGCCAGGCTCAACACCGCCATCGGCATGATCAAGACGCTGACGAGAGGCGCTGCCACCAGATTGGCAATGAGCCCGTAATGGGTCATGCGATGGAAGTGATAGAGCGCGAAGGGCGCGATTGCAGTCCCCGCGACCAGCGAGGTGGCGGCTGCGCCGGCGACGAGGATCGCGCCCCGGCGAAGGCTTCCCCATACCGGACTGGCGTCGCGAAGCGCCTCGCGGCTTCGCTCGGACAGCCACTCATAAAGGGCGACGAGCCCGATCACTGCCGCAAACGACATCTCAAAGCTTGGGTCGAACAGCGATTCAGGGGCGACAATGAGGATTGCAATCGCCGCGAGCGCAACGTTGCGCATAGTGAGCGCCGGCCGGTCGAGCATGACCGCGATCAGCACGATGCTCATCATGATCCACGAGCGAACGGCGGGCACGGCGGCGCCGGAGAGGGCAAGATAGAATGAGGCGGAGGCAAGCGCCAAGGCGGCAGCCCATTTCTTGATGGGATAGCGGAGCGCAAGTCTCGGCACGAGCGCGAGCAGCGCGCGCACGAGCCAGAAAACGGTCCCCGCCATGATTGCCATGTGCAGGCCGGAGATCGAGAGGATGTGGGCAAGGCCGGAATCGCGCATGGCCTCGGTCACGTCCTTTGAGATCCCGCCGCGTTCACCGGTGATGAGAGCGGCCGCGATCTCGGCGGTCTCGCCCGGCAACGCCGCCCTGACGCGGACATTCACCGCTTCTCTCAAGGCATCGACACGCGCCCAGGCGGCCAGGTCCCACGGCGGCGCAGGCGCCCCGTCGAGCGAGGCTATCTTGCTCGTCGCGTAGCCGGTTGCGCCAAGCCGGGAGAACCAGGCTTGGCGCGCGAAATCGAAGCCGCCCGGCTCGATCGGCTCGGGCGGCGGCTGAAGCGTCGCATGAAGCGTGACGGCTTCGCCGATCCTCACGCCGGCGGCATCCCTCGCCGGCATGCTGACGCGGATGCGGTAGGGGGTTTCGTCGGGCTTCAGGTCGTCGAGGGCGAGGGTTCGCAGCGTGATCCTCGCCCTTCCCTTGTCACGCAGCTCATGGGTCTCGACGAAGCCCGCCACGCGCGCATAGCGGAGCTCATGAGCGAGCACCGGCGCGCGCACCGTCTCGGTGCGGAGCTTGGCGACGGCGAAGCCCGAGGCAAAGGCAAGTGCCGCCCCGCCGATACACAATCCGAGCCGCGCATGTCTCGCCGCAAGGCTCAATCCGAGGGCGCCGAGCAACAGCGCGATCGCCAGTCGCGTCCCCGGTTCGTCGGCAAGAGCGAAATAGAAAAGGATACCGGCGGCAAAGAGCACCGGGAGCCAGAGTATCCAGCGCTCATACTCGGCTTCGAGAGCGCGGGCAGCGGCCGCGACCGACGCCGACAACAACCCTTCCCGTCGTTCTGCGTGGACGCCTTCGTTGGCGTCCCGCTCCCGTTCGCCCCGATCCGGCATGGTCGATGCTCAGAACCGGCAGAGCCGCCTCTGCCCTGCCCTTACCCAACATCCACCCCTATGCTACATCACGCCCGCGTCAGCCCCTAGACCTGCATGAGAACGGCCCCCAGAGCGCCCATGAGCGAAAAAGTCGTCACGCGATTTGCGCCGTCGCCGACAGGTTATCTCCATATCGGCGGCGCGCGCACGGCACTGTTCAATTGGCTCTATGCGCGGGCCAAGGGCGGCCAGTTGCTGCTTCGCATCGAGGATACCGACCAGGCGCGCTCCACCGAGGGTGCGATCCTGGCCATCCTCGACGGCCTGCGCTGGCTCGGGCTCGATTGGGACGGGGAGCCGGTCTACCAACTCACGCGGGCGGAGCGCCATCGCGAAATGGCCGAGCAGCTGCTCGCCGAGGGCAAAGCCTATTGCTGCTATGCGAGCCCAGAGGAGCTTCAAGCCATGCGCGAGCGCGCCCGCGCCGAGGGCCGGGCGCCCGGCTATGACGGCACTTGGCGCCATCGCGATCCGTCAGAGGCGCCTACGGGGGTAGAGCCGGCGATCCGCTTCAAGGCCCCGCGCGAAGGCGAAACCGTGATCGAGGATCGCGTCCAGGGCCGGGTCGTCTTCGCCAACAAGGACCTCGACGATCTCGTGATCCTGCGCAGCGACGGAACGCCCACCTACAATCTCTCAGTGGTGGTCGACGATCACGACATGGGCATCACCCATGTCATTCGCGGAGACGATCATCTCACCAATGCGGCCCGGCAAACGCAAATCTTCAAGGCCCTGGGGTGGGACACGCCGATCTACGCCCATTTGCCGCTGATCCACGGTCCCGATGGCGCCAAATTGTCGAAGCGGCATGGCGCGCTCGGCGTCGAGGCCTATCGGGCCATGGGCTATCTGCCGGCGGCGCTCCGCAATTATCTCGTCAGGCTCGGTTGGAGCCATGGGGATGCCGAGATCATGTCGACGGAAGAGATGATCCGGTGGTTCGATCTCGATGCGATCGGCCGCTCCGCCGCGCGGTTCGATTTCGTCAAGCTCGAGAATCTGAATGGACATTATCTGCGCGCCATGCCCGATGCCGAGATCGTCAAACGGCTGGAGGCGCTCCTCCCCGAGCTCCCCGATGGGGCGGCGCTCGCCAAGCGAATCGGCAAAGAAGGCTGGCGTAAATTGGAGCGCGCCATGCCGGGACTGAAGGAGCGGGCCAAGACGCTGGTCGAGCTTCTTGACAACGCTTCCTTTCTCTTCGCGACAAGGCCGCTTGCGCTCGATGAACAAGCGCGCAAGCTCCTCGATGGTTCGGGGCGCGATACGCTCGCCACCCTCCTGCCGCGGCTCGAAGTGGTCGAGCCCTGGACGCAAGCGGGTCTCGAAACAGCGATTCGGGCCTTTGCCGACGAGGCGGGCCTTAAGCTCGGAAAAGCGGCCCAGCCCTTGCGGGCGGCCTTAACCGGACGGCCAACTTCTCCGGGTATTTTCGATGTGCTCGAGATCCTTGGGCGCGAGGAATCGCTTGCCCGGCTTCGGGATCAAGTGCATGCAAGCAAGCCTGCTTAACATTTGGGCAAGCCCGGTTGTTGCACTGCGGGACAATCGGCGCGATTATGTGGCAGTGCAAAAAATACCTCCAGCCGGCGTCCGCAATCGACCGGCGAGGTCACGATGATCAAAGGAGCCTTTAGATGAGCGTCGCAGAGAACCTCCGCGCGTCGGGCGCTAGCGAGGCGACTGTCTTGATCGACGGCGCGCGATACGACTTGCCAATCCGCAAGGGCACGCTGGGTCCCGATGTCATCGACATCAATTCATTCTACCAGGATACCGGCTGCTTCACCTACGACCCGGGCTACACCTCGACGGCGAGCTGCGAGTCGAAGATCACCTTCATCGACGGCGACAAGGGCATCCTGCTCTATCGCGGCTATCCGATCGATCAGCTCGCCGAGCAGGGTACCTTTCTCGAGACGGCTTACCTCCTGCTCTATGGTGAGCTCCCAACAGCCGAGCAGTTCAAGGATTTTAAGGAGCGCATCACCAGGCACACGATGGTGCATGAGCAGATGACGCGGTTCTATACCGGCTTCCGGCGTGACGCCCATCCGATGGCGGTTATGGTGGGCGTGGTCGGCGCGCTCTCGGCCTTTTATCACGACTCCATCGACATCAGCGATCCGATGCAGCGGGAAATGGCGAGCATCCGCATGATTGCCAAAATGCCGACCATTGCCGCGATGGCCTACAAATATTCAATTGGTCAGCCCTTCATCTATCCCAAGAACGAGCTCGAATACTCGGCCAACTTCTTGCATATGTGTTTCGCGGTGCCGTGCGAAGAGTACAAGGTCGAGCCCGTACTCGCGCGCGCCATGCGGCGCATCTTCATCTTGCATGCCGACCACGAGCAGAACGCCTCGACCTCCACGGTGCGGCTCGCCGGCTCATCGGGCGCCAACCCGTTCGCCTGCATTTCGGCGGGCATCGCCTGCTTGTGGGGTCCCGCCCATGGGGGCGCCAACGAGGCCGCGCTGACCATGCTCCAGGAGATCGGCTCGGTCGATCGCATCCCCGAGTTCATCAAGCGCGCCAAGGACAAGAACGATCCGTTCCGCCTCATGGGTTTCGGCCACCGGGTCTATAAGAACTACGATCCCAGGGCGAAGATCATGCAGAAGACGGCCCACGAGGTGCTCGAGGCCGTCGGCCATCGCAGCGATCCGATCCTGAAGGTTGCGCTCGAACTCGAGCGTATTGCGCTTTCCGACGACTATTTCGTTCAGAAGAAGCTCTATCCCAATATCGATTTTTATTCCGGGATCACGCTCAAGGCGCTGGGCTTCCCGACCGACATGTTTACCGTGCTGTTCGCCATCGCTCGCACTGTGGGCTGGATCGCCCAGTGGAAAGAGATGCTGGCGGATCCAATGCAGCGCATCGGCAGGCCGCGCCAGTTCTATACCGGAGCGACCGAGCGCGCTTACGTCCCGATGGATGCGCGCTAGGCGCCATTCCGTTCCGCGAGAGTAACGCCTACGAGAAAGAGCCCGTGCTGGTCGGCGGCCCCGATCGTGGCGCCGCGCTCGGCCATCAGCACCCCTCCCGCCGCCACGGCAATGCCGGAAAGTCCGGCTTCTGCCGCCTTCGTCACCGTGTCCGGGCCGATGGTGGGAAGGTCGACACGCTCTTCCTGCCCGGGCTTCGGGGCCTTGACGAGAACGCCGCCCCGGCTCCGCCGGCCGGTCCGTCCCGTCGCGCGCAGCTCGGCACAGCGGGTCAGCATTGCGTCGGTCCCCTCGGCAGCCTCGACCGCCAGCACATGGCCTTTGACCACGACGGCGGCTTGACCGATATCGAGGCGCCCGAGCGCGCCGACCACGCGCAGGGCCAACGCGATATCGGCTTTATCCTCAGCCGATGGGGTCCTGCCGCCGAGAACGCCCTCGCCCGCCAAGAGCTCGGGCGCCACGTCGCCGGCGCCGTGTACGCGATATCCCTTTTGCTCGAAAAAGCGCACGACCCGCGACAGCACATGATCGTCGCCGCCTTTGCCGAGACTGAGGATGAAGGGCAAGGTGTTGATGGCGCCGAGGTCGAGCTGGACATTGGAGAAATCCGGACGATCGACCCCGCCGATGATCACGATATCCCCGCACCCGTTCTCGTCGAGGGCGCGGAACATCTTGCCGATCTCTCCCCACTTGACCCAAGTATGCGGAAACCGTTCGATCTCGTCCCGCGCCTCGCCGCGAATGCCGACAATATGGAGGGTAAGGCCCCGCGCCGACGCCGCTTCGGCGAGCACGCAAGGTAACAGACCTCGCCCGGCAATGATTCCGAGCGGGCCTTCTATTGTGACAGAATCGGGCACGGTGCGGCGCTTCTGTCAGGAAACCGGCGTTGCGGCATTGCTCGGCACGCAGAAAGAGCGACCGGATTCGGTTTTGATGAAGTCGATGATCTGTTTGGCAAGCGGATTCGCCGCGAACATGGTCTCGACATCCTCAAGCCGTTCCTTCAGCGTACCCTCGCTTGAAAACAGCATGCGATAGGCTTGGCGGAGTTCGTGAATCTGCTCGCGCGGAAAGCCCTTGCGTCTCAACCCGACAACGTTGAGGCCGCAAAGATTGGCGCGATTGCCGATGGCCATGCCGAACGGAATGACGTCGGCGGTGATGCCGGACATACCGCCGATAAAGGCATAGGCGCCAATGCGAACGAATTGGTGCACGGCGGATAAGCCGCCGATAATGGCGCCCTCGCCGATGGAAACGTGGCCGCCCAGGGTCGCGCCGTTCACCAGCGTGACATTGTCGCCGAGTTCGCAGTCATGGGCGACATGAGCGCCGATCATCAGAAGGCAATTGGCGCCGACCTTGGTCGCCATATGCCCGCCCTCGGTGCCGGGGTTGATGGTGACATGCTCGCGGATCGTCGTCTTCGGACCGATGGTGAGTGTGCTCGGCTCGCCGTGATACTTCACGTCCTGGGGCCTCTGACCGACGGAAGCGAAGGGGTACACCTGACAGCGTTCCCCGAGCGTCGTGCGGCCGGTGATCACGGCGTGGGAATGCACCATGGTGCCGTCACCGAGTTCCACATCGGGTCCAATCACGCAAAAGGGACCGATCTCCACTTCCGTCCCAAGTTTTGCGCTTGGATCGACCACAGCGGTCGCATGGATGTTGGCCATGCTCGCCCTGGCTAAGTCTCAACGATGACGGCGCTCACCTCGGCCTCGGCGACGAGGGTGCCGTCGACATGCGCCTGCGCCCGAAAGCGCCAGACGCGGCCGCGATTGCGCATTTTTTGAACGTGGTAGTGGACGGTATCGCCGGGCACCACCGGGCGGCGGAACCTGGCCTTGTCGATGGCCATGAAATAGACCAGCGGCGGCTGCTTGAACGCCTCGAGATGGCGCATGCAGAGAGCGCCCGCGGTCTGGGCCATGCCCTCGATGAGGAGCACGCCGGGCATGACCGGATTGCCCGGGAAATGTCCTTGGAAATAGGGCTCGTTGGCGGTCACGTTCTTGATCCCGGTGGCGGAGCGGTCGCCGTCCATGTCGACGATACGATCGACCATGAGAAAAGGATAACGATGCGGTAGAAGCTTCAGGATATCGGTAATCTCCGCCGTCCCGAGCTTCGCCTTCACGCCGCTCTCATTCATAAATATCGGCTCCCTGTGGACTAGCGCCGGGACAGGCTACGCGCCGGTCCCCCCTTCGCCCTCGTCCTGATCAAGCTTCAAATCCTTTCGTTCGGCAAGTCTTTGCAACAGCGTGAGCTCGCGGAACCAGAGACGCACGGGCTTTGCTGGGGTGCCGCCCCATCGCACGCCTGGCGGCACGTCGCCCCGCACATTACTGCTCGCAGCAATCTGCGCGCCAGCGCCAATCTTGACGTGGCCGACGACGCCGACCTGGCCACCGAGAACCACGAAATCGCCGAGTTCCGCGCTTCCCGAAATGCCGGTTTGGGCCACGATGACGCAATGCCGTCCGATCACCACGTTGTGCCCGATTTGCACGAGATTATCAATTTTGGTGCCCTCCCCGATCACGGTGTCGCGCAAAGCGCCCCGATCGATGGTGGTATTGGCGCCGATCTCGACGCCATCTTGAATGATGACGCGGCCAATTTGCGGCACCTTCAAGTGACCGCCCTTGCCCATGGCGAAGCCGAATCCATCTTGGCCGATGGCGACTCCGGCGTGGACGATAACATGGTTGCCGACGAGCGCGTGGGTGAGCGAGGCGTTCGGTCCGATATAGCAGTTTCGCCCAACATGGACGCGAAAGCCGACGACGCTGCCGGCGGCAATGGTGGTCCCGCGCCCGATATACGCCTCAGCTCCGATCACCGCTCCGGGCTCGACGGTCGCCCCATGCTCAAGCACCGCACCCGGATGAATCAACGGCGAGCGTGGCGTGCCGTCCATCAGCGCGCCCTTAGGGTTGAGGGCGTCGGGATAGAACAAGAGGAGCGCGCGCGCGAACGCGCGATAGGGTTCCGGCGTTATCAGGCAGGCGGTGCCGGAGGGAGCCTGGGTGGCGAATTTCGGAGCGACCAAGCAGGCCGTGGCGCCCGTGGCGGCAAAGAGGGGCAGGTATTTCGGATTGTCGAGAAAAGAGAGGTCTCCCTCGGCGGCGCTGTCCAAAGGCCGGACATCTTTGATCGCGACGCCGAGATCGGCGCCGTCCGCCGTTTTGGCATTGGCGGCCTCGGCGATAGCCCCCAAGGAGAAAGGGCCGGCACGGTCGAAGAAGCCTGGATGTTCCATCAAATTCTTTGGGGGCGGGAAAACGCCGCGGCATGGGCCATGGCGCAAAGCCATAATGGGAAATCGCTCCCTTTAGAAGTTCGTCGAAGCGCCAAAGCGAAAGAATTCGGTCTTGTCGAAATCTTCCTTAAGCAAGGCCTCGGCGAAATCGGCGCGGAGCGGACCGAGTGGCGATTGCCAAATGATGCTGAAACCGGTCGACATCCGCACCCCGGCGCTATCGAGGATAAAGCTCCCCTCTTGGGCGACGGCGTCCAACGCGAGCTGGCTCGGGTCCCAAAGTGATCCGGCGTCAACGAAAATGGCGCCCTGCATGCCAATACTGTCGGGAATGTAGGGGAAGGGAAAGCGGACCTCGGCGGTCGTTGCCCAGAACAATTGTCCTCCGAGGGAGTCCTTCGCACAGATGGGTACGCGACCACCGGTAATCGGACTTTCGCAGGCATCGCGCGGCCCGTAGCCGGCGCGCTTGAAGCCGCGTATTGTTTCGCCGCCTTTGAAGAACAGGTCAGTCAGGCGTACATCCTCCCCTCCCCAGCCCTGGATGTTGCCCCCCTGGGCCCGGCCGACCAAGGTGATCTTGTTGGTGATTGGGTAGTAAGCGCGCGCATCGGCAACGGAGCGGACGTAGTTCACGTCGCCGCCGAGCCCAGCGAAGTCCTGCGAGAACGATGCGAAATAACCGCTGGTGGGAGAGGAGGGGATGTTTCGCGAGTCGTAAGCAACGGTGTAGCCCACGCTCGAAACGATGGAAACGCCTTCCGCCTCCTTGACGGCCAAAGACGCATTATTCGCCACATCGAAGAGGTCCTGCTGCGCAATGCGGTAGCGCAAGCCCATCTGGGTATTGTCGGCAATCGGGAAGCCGAGCCTGAGATTGCCGCCGGTGTCACGCTGGCTGAACGACGACTCTTCGGTCAAGTTGACCTCTTTGTGGAAAAGGTCGAAGCCGGCGGCGAGGTTGCGATCAAGAAAATAGGGCTCGGTAAAGCTGAAATCCACCTGGGCGCGGTCGAGGCTCCCGGAGAAGCCGAGCCTGACATACTGTCCCTTGCCCATCAGGTTGCGCTCGGTAATGGCGACATCGCCGATGACGCCTTCGCTGGTGGAGTATCCGGCCCCGAACGACAACTCACCGGACGGCTGCTCGACGACCTTGACCATGAGGACCACGCGATCGGGCGAGCTGCCGGTCTCGGCCTCGACCTCGACGGTCTTGAAAAAGCCGAGTGCCCTCAGCCTCTTGCGTGCGACCTCGACCAACAGACGATTGAATGCGTCGCCCTCGGCGAGGCGGAATTGGCGTCTGATCACCCGATCCTCGGTGCGGATATTGCCGGCAATATTGATGCGTTCGATGTAGACCCTGGGTCCTTCGTCGATGACAAAGACGATGTTTATCGTGCGGTTCGACAGGTCGCGGTCGAAGCGAGGCTTCACCTGGCCGAAGGCGTAGCCTTGGAGGGACACACCGAGGGTCAGCGCCTCGACCGTCTTCTCGACTTTATCGGAGTTGAACCATTTACGGCTCTTCACCAGGATGTATGGGCCGAGAGCGTCGGTTTTGAGCGAAGGCAGAGCGCTCTCAACCTCGATGATGCCGAAGCGGTAGCGCTCCCCTTCCTCGATGGTAAACGTGATGAAGAAGCCGCGGCCGGCGGGATCGAGATCAGCGGTGGCCGATATGATGCGGACATCGGCGTAACCGTTCTTCATGTAGAACTGCCTAAGCAGCTCGCGGTCGAGACTGAGGCGGTCCTGATCGTAGATATTGGTGCCTTTGAGAAAGCTCAGGATGTTCGTTTGCGTCGTCGAGATGATGTAGCGCAGTTGCGAGTCGCTGAACGCGGCGTTGCCGATGAAATTGATGGCGCGCACCTTGGTGGTCGGTCCCTCGGCGATCTCGAACACGACGTCGATACGGTTGCTATCGAGGTTGATGATCTTGGGATCGACCTGGGCGCCGTAGAGACCTTGGCGCCGATAAAGGTTGAGGATGCGCTGGACGTCGGCTTGCACGCGCGCACGGGTATAGACCGCGCGGGACTTGAGCTGCACCTCCGAGGACAGCGTATCGTCTTCGATCTCTCTATTCCCTTCGAAGGCGACCCGGCCCACGATCGGATTTTCGACGATGACGATGACGATGGTCGGCCCGTCGCGCCGGATGCGAACGTCCTGGAACAGACCGGTCGCGAACAGCACTTTCAGCGATTCGTCGATCTGGGCCGGATCGTAGGTATCGCCGGGCGCAAAGGTGAGATAGGCCCGGATCGTCTCCGGCTCCACCCGCTTATTGCCTTCGACTCGGATCTGTTGGACGACGCCCTGGGCATGCGCGGAAAGCTCGCCAAAGCTGGCGCCGAGGCCCAGCGAGAGCGGGACGGCGCTCAACACAAGGAGGGCCGCAAGCAGCCCTCTGGCCAACGTCCACCGCACCATTACTGGTGTCTTCCCCTCAAAGCCGATCCCCGCCGCCGCTACGGCTTCTAAAGGCGAAAGTGGCCACCTTTTGTGGCCGATTTTTGGTTCCCGCCTCATTGTGCCAGCGGGGGCCTTAAGGCCCCCGCTGAGTATCCCGTCTGTCCGCCCTTATTCTCACAAAAATTTGTTATAAATCAAGTCATTCCAGGTTGCAAAGATCATCAGCATGAGAATAAGCGCAAGGCCAATGCGGAACCCAATTTCCTGCGTCGTTTCACTTAAGGGCCGGCCCCTGATCGCCTCAATGCTGTAAAAGAGAAGATGACCGCCATCGAGCATCGGTATTGGGAACAAATTCAGGAGCCCGATACTGACGGAGAGGATGGCTGCAAGATTGAGAAGCGCGGCAAAACTTACGCTTGCGACTTGTCCGGAGATTTGGGCGATTCGAATCGGGCCGCCAAGCTGGTCGGCAGCCTCCCGCCCTGTCACCACGTCATAGAGATAGCCGAGCGATCGGGAGACGATGAAGTAACACTCCTTCACGGCCATGCCGAAAGCGGTCAATGGATCGTGGCGTTTCAGCGTCCAGTCGTCGGGAGCGGCGCTGCGCTGTATCCCCAGGAGACCTTGCCGTACGGTGTTACCGAAATGGTCGGTAATCTCCTTGCGTTCCGGAGTCGCGGCGATCTCGATGCTCTTGCCCCCTCGATCGATCACGAAACGGAGCGGCTGATCGGGGCTCGTGGCGACGATGCGCTGCATCTCGCCGAAGCTCTCGATCTTCTGGCCGTCGATGCTGATCACCAGGTCCCCCGGCAGGAATCCGGCCCGTTCGGCCGCGCTTCCGGGGTTCACGACATCGACCTTTGCGGGCGTGATGCGCTCGCCGAAAAGAGCAAAGATCGCCGTAAAGATCGCAATGGCGACAACAAAATTGGCAATCGGGCCGGCGGCGACGATCGCGGCGCGCGCCGCCAAGGGCTTGCTTTGAAAGCTCCCCTTGCGTTCCTCGGGTGTTAGCTGCGAAAGCGGTTTCTGGGTCGCGCTGGCGACATTTTCGTCGTCGATGAATTTCACGTAGCCGCCGAGCGGAATCCAGGACAGGCTCCACCGCGTCCCATGCCGGTCATTGAAGCCAGCGATCTCGGGGCCGAAGCCGATGGAGAAGGTCTTGACCGCAACCCCGCACCAGCGGGCGACCAGGAAATGACCGAGCTCGTGAAAGAACACGACGACAGTCAACACGAACAATAAGCCGACGATCGTGTACATCGATTTGTCCGTACCGGTAGTTTCGGGGGCCAGTGGATCAGCGGTTCAAGCAGCAGATTGAGACTACTTAGTGGCTCTCCCTTCTCTATGCAAACCGCTTAAGCAAAGACCGCGCTTTCGCGCGCGCTTCGGCGTCAATGGCAAGCACGTCCTCGACGCTGCGGCGATGGCGTGCGCTGAGATCGGCGCTCGATTCGAGCGTGGCCTCAACCAGAGCGGCGATGGCGAGGAAGCCAATCTTTCCACCGAGAAAAGCCTCGACCGCCACTTCGTTGGCGGCGTTAAGCACCGTGCCGGCGCTTCCGCCCGCGGCAAGGACCTCACGGGCCAAACGGAGCGCCGGAAAACGCTCGAAATCCGGCGCCTCGAAACTCAGCGTGCCGAGCGCTGCCAAGTCGAGCCGCTCGGTCGGCGCGTGCATGCGTTCCGGCCAGGCGAGGCTATAGGCGATGGGCGTGCGCATGTCGGGGCAGCTCATCTGCGCCAGCACCGATCCGTCGCTGAGATAGACGAGACAATGCACGATCGACTGCGGGTGAATCAGCACGTCGAGCTTGGCGGCGGGAAGCGAAAACAGGTGATGCGCTTCCAGCAGCTCGAGTCCCTTATTCATGAGCGTCGCCGAATCGATCGTGACCTTCGGCCCCATGGACCAGTTGGGGTGATCGAGGGCCTGTTCGCACCGCGCCGTCCTCATCGCATCGAGGCTCCAATTGCGGAACGGGCCGCCGGAGGCCGTGAGGCAAATCCCCTCGATCCGTTCCGGCCGCGCGCCCGCCATGACCTGCATGGCGGCCGAGTGCTCGGAATCGACGGGGAGCAGCGTCGCTTTGGCCCGCGCCACCTCGGCCATGAAGATGTCCCCTGCCGAGACGAGACATTCCTTGTTGGCGAGCGCGGTCAGACTTCCCTGCCGCACGGCTTCGAGTGTCGGCTTCAATCCTGCCGCGCCGACGATCGCGGCCATGACCCAATCGGCGGGCCGGCCCGCCGCCTCAAGCAGCGCCGCCTCCCCTGCCCCAATCTCGATGCCGGTGCCGGAAAGCGCCTGGCGCAACACCGGATATCCTTCCGGATCGGCGATGACCGCGAGCTCGGCCCGATGCCGAATGGCGAGTTCGGCGAGGCGAGCGGCGTTGTGTCCGCCGGTCAGAGCGATCACCTGATAAGACGATGGGTCTCGGCCGATGAGATCGAGCGTGCTTTCGCCAATCGAGCCCGTGGCGCCAAGGACGGAGATCCGGCGCTGCCGCACCACACTTCGCTCGATCTCGAGGTTGAGGGATGTGAGGGACGGAAACACGGAAGCCCAACTTTCACCAAATAAGCAGACTGCGGGCGGGAGCGGCGGGATCCCGCAGCGCGATGAGACCCGCCAGGACGGCGGCGAGCAGCAATCCGTCGACGCGGTCGAGAACGCCGCCATGGCCCGGAATGAGCTGACTCGTGTCCTTAGCACCAAAGCGGCGCTTCACCCAGCTCTCCAGCAGGTCTCCAAGTTGACAGGCCACGGCTAGGCCCACGCTCACCAGCGCAAGACGCGGGGCTGAACTGCTCTTTAGGTACGTGGCAAAGGCAACGCCGACAAGTGAAGGGAGGAGCGCGCCGGCAAGAAACCCGCTCCAAGTCTTCTGGGGAGAAATGCGCGGCGCGAGCTTGGGGCCGTCCAAGAGGTGTCCGGCGGCGTAGGAGGCCGTATCGGCGGTCCAGGCGACGGCAAACAGATAGACCACGGCGACGGCGCCAAGGGCCTGATCGCTGCGAAGCCAGACCAAGGCTGCGACCGGCAGGGCGGTGTAAGCCAACCCGGCGATGGCCCAGGTGCGGCTGGGGACGTTTTGGCCCACCAGCCAGATCGTCGCCGCCGCCGCGGCAAGGACGAAGAACCCATACGCGGGCCGGCCAAAGGCGACGCAGATCGCCAGCGCGGCAACGGTGGCAGTGGCGAGCAAGGCGGTGCGATCGAAGCCGTTGCCCCGGGTGAGCCGTCCCCACTCCCAGGCAACGAGACCGGCCCCCACCATAACCAGGGCGAGAAAGCTCCACGGACTTAAGATCGCGGCGCCGAGCGCCAAGGCCGCAAGCGCGACGGCCGAGGCCACGCGCAGCACGATTTCCCGCTGTCGGCCGGAGATCGCTCCCGTCAGCGTCACGCGGTCGATCTCGCCGAAGTTCCGCCAAAGCGGCGGCTGCGCCGCTGATATTCGGCGATTGCCGCTTCCAACTGTTCGCGCGAGAAGTCCGGCCAATAGGTGTCGACGAACACGAATTCGGCATAGGCAAGCTGCCACAGCAGGAAGTTCGACAGGCGCAGCTCGCCGCTGGTGCGGATGAGGAGGTCGGGATCGGGAAGATTGGCGGTGTCGAGATAGGTTCCGAAGCGCTCTTCGGTCACGTCGGAAGGAGCGAGAGACCCTTCGGCCGCCGCCTCGGCGATGCTCCGCGCGGCCCGGGCAATCTCGTCACGGGCCCCGTAGTTGAAGGCAATGGTGAGATTGAGCGCGGTATTATTCTTGGTGAGCTCGATGGCGTCGTCGATCAGCCGGAGAATGTCCGGCTCGAGACCGGTACGGGTGCCGATCACACGAATCTTGACGCCATTCTTGTGCAGATCGGCGAGGTCGCGGCGGATGAAGCGGCGCAAAAGACCGAACAGGTCGCTGATCTCCTGCTTGGGGCGCGCCCAGTTCTCGGAGGAGAAGCTAAACAGCGTGAGATGGGTGATGCCGAGCGCGAGCGCGGCCTCGACCGTGCGCCTCACACTTTCAACGCCCTGGCGATGGCCTTCGGCCCGGGGCAGGCCCCGCTCGGCGGCCCAGCGTCCGTTGCCGTCCATGATGATCGCGATGTGGCGAACGGCCGATCCGTCGGCCGCCTGCCACGCAAACTTATCGGCCGCAAGCGTCACGTTCGGCTGCTCCGGGTTAAGGGGAACGGCATGTCTCTGGCCCCGCCTGACTATACCTGCATGATTTCGGCTTCCTTGCTGGCAAGGGCCTCATCGATTTCCTTGATAATCCTGTCGGTCAAATCCTGCACCTTGGTCGAAAGCGCGTGGTGCTCGTCCTTGCCCATCTCGTGGTCCTTTTCGGCGCGTTTGAGATGTTCCATGCCGTCGCGGCGCACATTGCGCACCGCCACCCGCGCCTGCTCGGCGTATTTGTGAGCGACCTTGGCGATCTCGTGACGCCGCTCCTGGTTCAGCTCCGGGATCGGCAGCCGCAAGAGCTGGCCCTCGACCACGGGGTTGAGCCCCAAATCCGACTCTCTGATGGCGCGATCGACGGCGCCGACTTGGCTCCGGTCCCAGACCTGCACCGTGATGAGGCGCGACTCGGGAACGTTGATAGTGGCGAGCTGGTTGAGCGGCATTGGGTTGCCGTAGGCCATCACGGTAATAGGGTCGAGCAGGCTCGCATTGGCGCGGCCGGTGCGCAGGCCGCCGAACTCCTGCTTCAGCACGCTGAGAGCGCCACGCATCCGCCGCTCGATCTCTTTCAGGTCGAAGCCAGCCATGTCGCCTTCCCTGCCTCCGCGTCGGCGCTCCCGTCGGGCGATCCCCGGGGCCGCCAATTGGCACCGCGAATTCGCCCGGGCGCTTCCTTATGCCCCGCCGCCATCGATGGTGGTTGCGGAGCCCTTTCCTTTCAAGACCTCAGCCAAGCCGCCTTGGCTCTTGATGGAAAACACAATTATCGGAATCCGGTTGTCTCGGGCAAGCGCGATTGCGGCCCCGTCCATGATGCGCAAATCTTGCTTAAGAACGTCATCATAGGAAAGCCGGTCGTAGCGGCGTGCGCCAGACGTCGTTCGCGGGTCGGCGCTATAGACGCCGTCGACCTGGGTTGCCTTGAGCAGGGCGTCGCAGCCCATCTCGGCGGCCCGCAGCGCCGCCGCCGTGTCGGTCGTGAAATAGGGGTTGCCGGTGCCCCCGGTGAAGATCACCACCCGGCCTTTGGCAAGATGATCGAGCGCCTTGTCGCGGATATAGGCCTCGCACACGGTCGGCATCGGGATGGCGGACAGCACGCGCGCCGTTGCACCCTGACGCTCGATCGCGGTCTGGAGCGCGAGACCGTTCATGACCGTGGCCAGCATGCCCATATAGTCGGCGCGCGCGCGGTCGACGCCGCCTTCGGCCGCCATCAGCCCACGATAGATATTGCCCCCGCCGACGACGAGGCAGATTTCGGCGCCGGAAGCGACTGAAGCGGCAATATCGCGCGCGATCGGCGCCACCACGTCGAGATCGATCCCATAGCCCTTGTCGCCGGCGAGCGCTTCGCCCGAGAGCTTCAAGAGCACCCGGCGATAGCGAAGGTTCTTGGCCCCTGCCGTCCCTGCCATCAACCTTCCTCCCGCTTGCAATGGAGCCTCGACGGCGCGCTCCATGCCAAAGGCGAACTAATGCTCGCCCATCCTACGCGGTTTCGTCGGCGGCGCGATCGACGCCCTCGCCGAGCGCGAACCGATAGAAACCCGTGATCTTGATCGGCGCGCCTGCCGCCTTCTCGGCGTCGGCCACGGCCTTCGCCACCGTCGTTTCCGGATCGTGCACGAAAGCCTGGGCCAGCAGCACCACGTCCTCGTAGAACTTGCGCAAGCGGCCTTCGACCATCTTCTCGACGACCGGCGCGGGCTTGCCCGAATCCTTGGCCTGCTCGGTCAGCACCGCCCGCTCGCGCGCGATCACGTTCTTGTCGAGGCTCTCGACATCGACCGCCTGCGGATTGGCGGCGGCGATATGCATGGCGACCTGCTTGCCGAAGCCCATGAGCTCTTTTGGCTCGCCCTTCGACTCAAGCGCCACGATGACGCCGATCTTGCCGAGCCCGGGCGCCATCGCGTTGTGCATGTAGCTCGCGACCGTGCCGTTTTTGACGGCGAGGTAGGCGGTGCGCCGCAACGTCATGTTCTCGCCGATGGTGCCGATCATCTCCTTGACGGTGTCGGCGATGGTGGCTTTGCCGCCCGGAAACTTGGCCTTGAGCAGCTTGTCGAGATCGCCCTTGGCCGCGACCGCCGCCTCGGCGATGCCTGAGGCCATATTCTGGAAGGTTTCGTTGCGGGCAACGAAATCCGTTTCGGAGTTGACCTCGACGAGCGCGGCCTCCTTGGCGTCGGTGGCGAGCCCGATCAGACCTTCGGCCGCGACGCGTCCGGCTTTCTTGGCGGCCTTGGCGAGCCCCTTGGCTCTCAGCCAATCGACCGCGGCCTCCATGTCGCCATCGTTCTCGGCGAGGGCCGATTTGCAATCCATCATGCCGGCGCCCGTCTTATCGCGCAGGTCCTTCACCATGGTTGCGGTAATCGTCGCCATCCCTTGCCTCTGTCGCTGCCGCACGCGCCTCGTCGATGCGGGGCGTTGCTCTCAGTCCTTTTGAGCCGCGAGTGCTTGATTGTCCGACGCCGCGGGTTTGGCTTTCCGCCCAGGCTTCCGGCCATCGGTCTTGCCCCGGCCGGGGCCCCTGACCTCGCCACGCGCGGGCTTCTTCCGGGGACGGCGATCGGCCTGCGGCGCTCCGCCCTCGCCCTCTTCGTCGCCCTCAAGTCCCTGCTCCGAACCAGGCTCCTCGGCGGCGCCGAGATCGGTCCCGATCGCCCCTTGCGCCCGTTCAATCCCGTCGATCGCGGCCCGCGCGATGAGGTCGCAATAAAGGGTGATGGCGCGTCCGGCGTCGTCGTTGCCGGGGATGGGATGGCTGATGCCTTCCGGATTGCAATTGGAGTCAACCACCGCCACCACCGGCATATGAAGCTTCCGCGCCTCGGCGATCGCGATCGCCTCCTTGTTGGTGTCGATGACAAACATGAGATCCGGGAGCGCACCCATATCCTTGATGCCGCCGAGCGACCGCTCCAGCTTGTCCTTCTCGCGGGTGAGTTGAAGCAGCTCTTTCTTGGTGAGGCCGTGAGCCTCGCCTTGCAGCATCTCCTCCAGCGTTTTGAGCCGCTTGATCGAGTTTGAGATGGTTCGCCAATTGGTCAGCGTGCCGCCGAGCCAGCGGTGATTGACGAAGTACTGGGCGCAGGACTTGGCCGCATCGGCCACGGCCTCCGAGGCTTGGCGCTTGGTACCGACGAATAGAACGCGGCCGCCCTTGGCGACGACGTCGGAGACGGTAAGCAGCGCCTGATGGAGGAGCGGCACGGTTTGGGTGAGGTCGATGATATGGATATTGTTGCGGGAACCGTAGATGAACGGCGCCATCTTTGGGTTCCAGCGGTGGGTCTGATGACCGAAATGCACGCCGGCCTCGAGCAGCTGGCGCATGGTGACATTGGGCAGTGCCATTGGCCTGCGAACTCCTTTTTCCGGTTCTGCCGCCGCGGGACAGGAAGACCCGGGCCTGAGCCCAAGTCACCGGAGCGAGCGCAAAGGCTTGAGAAGGCCTAAGTGACGCTTAGCGTCCCGCGTGTGAGATGGTGCGGTTTATAGGGAGGGCATCCCTTCTTGGCAAGGGCCCCCGCCCGCGGAAGTTACGCCCCGCTCCGCCTCTCAAAGCGCGCTGATCGCAGCCACCCCGGTCACGAGCTTGAGCGCGCTCCTTTGCTTCGGGGTCGAATCGATGCCTTGCGGCAGCACGAACTCGACCTCGCTTGCGAGGTCGTCGAGGCGAAGCACAAGACGAAACTGCCCCTCCCCGCCGCCCGATCCCACCTGCGCGGCGAGAGGAGCCAAGGCACGAATGTCCTCGACATAGATCTTCATGCCGGCGTGGCGGGCCTCGGCGGCGCGGTCAAGCGAGACGAGGCTCTGAACCCTGACCTTGACGCTCTCGCCATCGGCCTCGGCCTCGACGTTGAGCAGGACCGCGGTGCCGGGCTCCAGGAGAAGCCGCGAGGCCGCGAGGGCCTCGGAAAATACCACCGCCTCGAACTGGCCGGTGGGGTCGGAAAAGGCGACGAAGGCGTAAGCATTGCCGCTCTTGCCCTTGCGTTCCCGGGCGTGAAGCACGGTACCCGCGAGCGTGCCGACTACGCGGCGAAGGCGCGCCTTGGCGGCAAACGCCACCCAGGTCTCGGCGCCGAGCGCTTCGAGAACGTCCTTGTAGTCGTCGAGCGGGTGGCCGGTGAGGAAAAAGCCGACGGCCTCGAACTCGCGCGAGAGCCGGTCGGTCGGCACCCATGGTTTCGCAGCGCGAAGTTCGACGGGAGGCGGAATGTGCTCTGCGCCACCAAAGAGATCATCCTGGCCTTCGGCGCTCGTCTCCAGCGACCGGTTGCCGGCAGCGATGATGCGATCGACATTGGCGAAGGCGGTGGCGCGATCGAGCCCGAGCTCATCGAGGGCGCCGGCGGCGGCAAGTGTCTCCAAGGCGCGCTTGTTGAGAAGGCGCGGATTGATGCGCCGGGCGAAGTCCGAGACCTCGCGAAACGGCCCTCGCGCTTCGCGCTCCTGGGTGAGATGTTCCACCGCGTGGCGGCCGACATTCTTCAGCGCCGCGAGCGAATAGCGGATAGCGCCATCGCTCGGCACGAAACCGACCTCCGAGCGGTTGATCGATGGCGGCTCGATGCTCAGCCCGAGACGGCGCGCCTCTTGGGCGAAGCCGCTCAGCTTGTCGGCGTTGCCCATATCGAGGGTCATCGACGCCGCCAGGAACTCGGTCGGGTAGTTGGCCTTGAAGTAAGCGGTCTGGTAGGCGATCAAGGCGTAGGCGGCGGCATGCGATTTGTTGAAGCCGTAGCCCGCGAACTTCGCCACCAGTTCGAAGATGTATTCGGCGCGCGCGCGGTCCACGCCGTTCGCGACGGCGCCCTCGACGAAGCGTGATTTCTGCGCCGCCATCTCTTTCCTGATCTTCTTGCCCATGGCTCGGCGAAGCAGATCGGCCTCGCCGAGGGAGAAGCCCGACAGCACCTGAGCGATCTGCATCACCTGCTCCTGGTAGATGATGACGCCGTAGGTCTCCTCAAGGATCGGCTCGATCATGGCGTGGAGCGTCTCGATCCCTTCACGCCCGTGCTTGCGGTTCACGTAGGAATCGATGTTGTCCATCGGCCCCGGCCGGTAAAGCGCCACGATGGCGATGATGTCCTCGAAGCGGTCGGGCTTGAGCTTTCGCAGCGCATCGCGCATGCCCTGGCCTTCGAGCTGGAACACGCCGACCGTGTCGCCCTTTTGGAGCAGGTCGTAAGTTGCCGGATCGTCGAGAGGAAGCGTGGCCGGATCGATCTCGGTTCCCCGCCGCGCGATGAGCTTCCGCGCCGTTTCGATCACGGTCAGGGTCTTGAGGCCGAGAAAATCGAACTTCACCAGCCCGGCGGCTTCCGCCCATTTCATGCTGAATTGGGTCGCCGGCAATTGCGCGCGCGCGTCGCGGTAGAGCGGCACGAGCTCGATCAAGGGCCGGTCGGCGATAACCACGCCGGCGGCATGGGTCGAGGCATGGCGATAGAGGCCTTCGAGGCGCTGGCCGATATCGAGCAGCTTCGCCACGATCGGTTCGGCGTCGCGCGCCTCCTGGAGCCGGGGCTCCGCGGCGATGGCCTGCGGCAGCGTAACGGGATTGGCCGGGTTCATCGGCACGAGCTTGCACAGCCGGTCGACCTGGCCATAGGGCATTTGCAGCACGCGGCCCACGTCGCGCAGCACCGCGCGGGCCTGGAGCTTGCCGAAGGTGATGATATGGGCGACGCGATGAGCGCCATAGCGCTCGCGCACATAGGCGATCACCTCGTCGCGGCGGTCTTGACAGAAGTCGATGTCGAAATCGGGCATCGACACGCGCTCGGGGTTGAGGAAGCGCTCGAACAGGAGGCCGAAGCGGATTGGGTCGAGATCGGTGACGGTGAGGGCATAGGCGACCAGCGAGCCCGCGCCCGAGCCGCGGCCCGGCCCGACGGGAATGCCTTCGGCCTTGGCCCATTTGATGAAGTCGGCGACGATCAGGAAATAGCCCTGGTAGTTCATGCCGGTGATGACATCGAGCTCGAAGGCAAGCCGCTCGGCATAGGCAACCGCGTCATGGCCAGGCGCGGTGCCGTACTGAGCGAGCCTTTCCTTCAAGCCTGCCTCGGATTGGCGCCGGAGTTCCGCCGCTTCGGTCTCGCCGCGTGCGTTCGAAGCAGCACCTGCTGCCAGGAATGGCGGGAGGATCGGCTGGCGTTCCCGGGGACGGTAGGCGCAGCGGCGCGCGATCTCGATCGTGTTGTCCAGAGCTTCGGGGAGATCGGCGAACAATGCCCGCATCTGGTCTCCCGTCTTGAAATAATGTTCGGGGCTCAGGCGGCGGCGGTCATCGACGGCGACATAGCTTCCTTCGGCAATGCAGAGCAGCGCGTCATGCGCCTCGAAGTCGTCTGCGTTCGCGAAATAGGGCTCATTGGTGGCAACGATGGGAAGGTCGAGATCATAGGCGAGTTTGAGCAGCAGAGGCTCGACCGCCCGCTCCTGCGGCAGCCCGTGGCGCTGGAGCTCGACATAGAGCCGGTCGCCGAAAATTGTGCGAAGTTCTTCCACCCGGGCGCGGGCAAGCTCGGGATTACCCTCGGCGAGGCTCGCGTCGATCGGTCCTTCAAGTCCGCCGGTTAGAGCGATGAGACCCTCGGCCCGCTCGGCGAGATCGGCGATGGCGGCAACCACCTCCCCCGTCTCGCTCGCGGCAAAATAAACCTCGGTCGAGAGGCGCATGAGGTTGGCGTAGCCTTGGTCATCCTTGGCGAGGAGCGCGATGCGTCCTTCGGCACGGGGCCGGTGAAAGTCGCCCTGGGGGACGGCGCTGCCAGCGCCCGACCGTGCCGCAAAGCTAAGCGCCAGCGTCATGCCGACGATCGGCTGGACGCCCGCCTCGGCGAGCGCCTCGGAAAATTCGAGCGCGCCGAAGAGATTGTTGGTGTCGGTCAGGGCGAGCGCAGGCGCCCCATCGGCACGCGCCAACGCGGCCAATTTCGGAATGGTCAGCGCACCCTCAAGCAGCGAATAGGCCGAATGCACCCGAAGATGCACGAAGGGTTCGCTCGCCATGCCTCACCAGCCCGTTCCTAACCGCGCGCGCCCTTCACCCTCTACGGATTCGACGGCCACGTTGAAGAGATCGCCTGACATATCCCCGCTTTCCCGGATAAGCAGGCGGATTAGGTTAGCTTACGTTCTTCTTTTGTTCCAATCAAGCCGGAAGGGCTAGCGCCGCCCGGCTTCCGCCCTTGCCACGACCACCTCCTCCTCGATGAGGCGTCCCTCCATGAGGCGAAGCGTGCGATCCATACGGGCGGCGAGGTCGAGATTATGCGTCGCCACGACTGCCGCCACGCCCGACTGCCGCACCAGCTTCAACAGCTGCTCGAACACGAGCTGCGCGGTATGCGGATCGAGATTGCCCGTGGGCTCGTCGGCCAGCAGCACTTTGGGATCGTTGGCAACGGCGCGGGCAATCGCCACGCGCTGCTGCTCGCCGCCTGAGAGTTGTGCGGGTCGATGATCCCAGCGCTCTTCGAGACCGAGCGATTTGAGCCGCTCCTTGGCCCGGATCTCGGCTTGGTCGCGGCTCAACCCGAGAATGAGCTGTGGCAGCACCACGTTCTCGAGCGCCGAGAATTCCGGCAGCAGGTGATGGAACTGATAGACGAAACCGACCTCCATGCGGCGCACGCGGGTCTGCTCGTTGTCGGAGAGGCGGCCGCAATCGATGCCGTTGATGAGCACTTGGCCCCCGTCGGGGCGCTCGAGAAGTCCCGCAATATGGAGGAGCGTCGATTTGCCGGCGCCGGACGGCCCAAGCAAGGCGACGGCTTCGCCGGGCAAGAAGGAGGCGGAGGCGCCTTTCAAGACATCGATGCGGCGATTGCCTTGGGTGTAAGCGCGCTCGAGCCGCTCGAGGCGAAGCACCGGTGAGGTCTTGCTATCCACTTCTAGCCCCTACTCGTAACGCAACGCTTCGACGGGATCGAGACGGGAGGCCCGCCACGACGGGTAGAGCGTGGCGAGTATCGACAGGATCAGCGCCATGACGACGACCGAGACGGTTTCGGTAGGGTCCATCTCGGCGGGCAGCCGCGAAAGATAATAAAGCTCGGGCGCGAACAGCTCGGTGTCGGTCAGCCAGCCGATGAAAGCGCGCAAACGATCGACGTTGGCGCAGACGAGCACGCCGAGCAACAGCCCGGCAAGCGTACCGACGATGCCGATGCTCGCGCCGGTGATGAAGAAGATGCGCATCACGGCGGCGCGGGTGGCGCCCATGGTGCGCAGGATGGCGATATCGTGACCCTTATCCTTCACCAGCATGATCAGGCCCGAGATGATATTGAGCGCGGCGACCAGCACGATCAGCGCGAGAATGAGGAACATGACATTGCGTTCGACCTCGAGCGCAGTGAAGAAGGTTGCGTTGCGCTGGCGCCAGTCGCTGACATAGATGCTCGATCCGCCGGCCGTGACGATCCTGGGCGCTAACTTGCCGACATCGTCGGGAGAATCGAGCACGACCTCGAGCACCGTGACCATATTTGGCTGGTTGAAATAGAGCTGGGCCTCGTTGAGCGGCATGAACAGAATGCTGGCGTCGTATTCGGACATGCCGATCTCGAAAATCGCCACGACCGGATAGCGCTTGACTCGCGGCGCGGTGCCGAGCGCGGTCGCGGCCCCGCGCGGCGTGAGCAGCGAGACCTGATCGCCGACCTTGACGTTAAGCTCGTTGGCCAGCCTTGTGCCGAGCGCAAGCCCGGGAACCTTGTCGAAACCGTCAAGCGTGCCGAAGCGGATATTGCTGGCGATGGCGTTGAGCTGCTTGAGGTCGGCTTCGCGCAGGCCCCGCACCAGGGCGCCGGTCGATGTCGACGGCGTCGAAATCATCACCTGCCCCTCGACCAAAGGAAGGGCGAATTTGACGCCCGGAACGGCGCGGATCCGGGTCGACACATCATCGTAATCGGTGAAATTGGTGAGGCTATGGACCACGACATGGCCGTTCAGCCCGAGCATCTTGCTGAACAGTTCTTGGCGAAAGCCATTCATCACCGCCATCACAATGATGAGCGTGGCGACGCCGAGCATGATGCCGAGGAAAGAGAAGCCGGCAATGACCGAGATGAAACCCTCCTTGCGGCGCGCCCGCAGGTAACGGAGGGCTACCATCCACTCGAAGGGCGCGAAGGCCCGCGTGCCCGTCTCTGCGCTCATGCTGCTTCCTTACTGGCCTCGCGCGACGATTGAAGGAGGCGATTCAAGGCGGATTCAACGGTAAGACTATGGCGGGCGCCGGTCGCACGCTCCTTCAATTCGATTTCGCCGGAAGCCACGCCCTTGGGTCCCACGATGATCTGCCAGGGTAGTCCGATGAGATCCATGGCGGCAAATTTGGCCCCTGCCCGGTCATCGCGGTCGTCATAGAGCACGCTCAAACCGGCGGTCTCAAGCTTGCCGTAAAGACTTTCACAGGCGGCGTCAGTTGCCGCATCGCCGGCCTTGACGTTAATGAGACCGACATCGAAGGGTGCCACGGACTGCGGCCAGATGATGCCGGCATCGTCGTGCGAGGCCTCGATGATGGCGCCGACGAGCCGCGACACGCCGATCCCATATGAACCCATCTGCACCGTCACCAGGTCGCCGCCGGGCCCCTGGACCTTGCATCCCATGGCCTCCGAATATTTGGTGCCGAAGAAGAAAATGTGACCGACCTCGATGCCGCGCGCGGTCACGCGGTCCTTCGCCGGCACCTCGCGGGCGAAACTTTCGGCGTCGTGTTTCTCGGAGGTCGCGGCGTATTTGCCGGTGAAGGCTTCGATCACCGGCGCCAAATCGCCCTGATAGTCGATGTCGGCGCCGGGCGGCTCAAGCTGGATGAGATCCCGATGGCAATAGACCTCGCTCTCTCCCGTGTCGGCGAGGATGATGAACTCGTGGCTCAAATTGCCGCCGATCACGCCGGTCTCGGCAACCATCGGCACCGATTTCAGCCCCATCCGGGCGAAGGTCCGCAAATAGGAGACGAACATCCTGTTGTAGGATTTGCGCGCGTCTTCGACGGTGAGATCGAAGGAATATGAGTCCTTCATCAAGAACTCGCGTCCCCGCATCACGCCGAAGCGCGGCCTGATCTCGTCGCGGAACTTCCATTGGATGTGATAGAGAATGCGCGGCAAATCCTTGTAGGATTTCACTGCATCGCGGAAGATTGCGGTGATCAGTTCCTCATTGGTGGGCCCGTACAGCATTGCACGCTCGTGGCGGTCGCTGATGCGGAGCATCTCCTTGCCGTAGACTTCGTAACGGCCGCTCTCCTGCCACAGCTCCGCCGGCTGAATCGTGGGCATGAGAAGCTCGAGCGCGCCGGCGCGATCCTGCTCCTCGCGCACGATGTCCTCGATCTTGCGCAGAACGCGGAACCCGAGCGGCAGCCACGAATAGATGCCGGCACTTGCCTGGCGGATCAGACCGGCGCGGAGCATCAACCGGTGAGAGGCGATCTCGGCTTCCTTCGGATCGTCGCGAAGAAGCGGGAGAAAGTAGCGGCTGAGGCGCATGGGCACCAATTTTGGCGTTTTGGGGCGGGGTGTGCGGTCGCGCCGCGCCCGGTGAAAATGAGCCATGCCTTACGCGGAGGGTCTCCCTCCCCGCCGGCCCGTGGCCGCTCATAGCTTACTTCCGCGCGGGTAAGCAATCCTGGGACAGAAGCTGCTTGGGGCGCAAGGCGGTCCCACGCAAGTGTCAGGCTGGCAGATCATGTGACCGCGGCGCGGCTTGGACTTAGTTGGAGCGGCGCAACGGGAGGTAGAGGTGCCCACCCTATTCACCATCGCTGCCTCAGGCGTGCCCGATTTGACGCGCGGCGCGGCGCTTTTGCCGGGTGCAGAAAAAACGCGTGATGCTACTTGGTCTTATGCCGAGAGTGCCCGTCGGTCGCACGCTTTCAGAGCACGATTTCGCGGCGCTCGGCCACAATCATGGTGACAATTTGGCACGGCTAGCGTAGGGTCCCACCCACAACGTCGGAGAGTTCGGGACCAGTCGCGATCTCGGAGTCAGGCGTTGAGATTGGACCTGGTCCAAGTCTTGGGAGGAAGTAGCTCCGGGCGCGCCAATCTTGCTTCACGCATGGGCGCAGCCGCTCTAAAGCCAGCAAATCTCCATTGTCGCAACTGACGAGCGAGCCTTGGTGGCTCAAGAGATAAGGAGTGCGTTACTGAGCAAGGCCGGTTCGGCCTTGCTTTTTTTTGACTGATGCCGTGTTGCGCCGTTTGCAGCGCCAAGGCCACATCGCCGGTCACTGCACGCGATCGTAGCGCGGAAAGAACGGAATATCGTCGAGCGTGATCACATGATGCACGATGATGGCGTAGAGCGCGGCGAAGATGATGCTTGAGACCACTGTTGTCGCGACCATCTTGGGCAGCAGGTTTGGCATATGCGGGGCGCTCTCGGCGGTCCCCGGCGCGGTCTTCTCGCCTGCCTCCTCGGAGGTGCGAACGCCGATCGGCAACATCGCGAACAGCACGATCCACCAGATGATGAAGTAGAGCGCGAGCGCGAAGGCGATGGTCATCGCTTACGCCTCCTCGAGCTCGACCAGCGTCCCGCAAAAATCCTTGGGGTGCAGGAACAGAACCGGCTTCCCATGCGCGCCAATCTTGGGCTCACCCTGCCCAAGCACGCGAGCGCCTTGCGCCATCAACCGGTCGCGCGCCGCTCTGATGTCCGGGACCTCGTAGCAAAGGTGATGAATCCCGCCATTCGGATTTCGCTCGAGAAAGCCGGCGATGGGAGACCCCTCGCCAAGTACACCGAGCAGCTCGATCTTGGTGTTGGGGAGCTCGATGAACACCGTGGTCACGCCATGCTCGGGTTGGTCGACCGCGTCGGACACGCGCGCGCCAAGCGTGTCGCGATAGACTTGCGTGGCGGCAGCGAGGTCCGGCACGGCAATGGCGACATGGTTCAGGCGGCCGATCATCCAAGGCTCTCCGGTTCAGCAGCACGGCAGGCAGTCAATTCCTATAACACCGTCAGAAGCACCGAGCACACGGGCTTCTTGCCCCAGGCTTGGTTGACGGCGGCGCGGACGCTGCGCCGAACGGCCTCGCTCACCAGCGCCTCATCCTTGCGCTTCGGACGCGGAATGCTGTCGATCGTGCCG
>JACMJU010000084.1 GCA_014380485.1 Methyloceanibacter sp. | reverse complement strand
CGCAAGCGGCGCGGTGAGGGGTTAGGCGCGAAGCGCCGTCATAGAAACCCCCTCACCCGGCATCGCGCTCGCATTGCTCTTTTGAGTGTTGACCGCTAACCCTATTTCCTTGTCATTGCCCGGCTTGACCGGGCAATCCAGTAACCCCCGAGAGGGCGTTGCTGTAAACTCGGCTTACTGGATGCCCGCCTGCGCGGGCATGACAGCGGAGTAAACGGACGTGCAAGGCAAGCGCATCCTCTTGATCGTCGGCGGCGGCATCGCCGCCTATAAGAGCCTCGATCTCGTGCGCCGCTTGAAGGACCGGGGCGCTTCAGTGCGCGCCATCCTCACAAGCGGCGGCGCTGCGTTCGTCACCCCGCTCTCGCTCTCCGTGCTCACCGAGGAGAGAACCTTTACCGACCTCTTCGATCTCAAGGACGAGGCCGAGATCGGCCACATCCGTCTCTCGCGCGAGGCCGATCTCATCGTGGTGGCGCCTGCGACCGCCGATCTTCTCGCCAAGATGGCGCATGGCTTGGCCGACGACCTCGCCACCGCCGTGCTCCTCGCCACCGACAAGAAGGTGCTCGCCGCGCCGGCCATGAATGTGCGCATGTGGGAGCATCCCGCGACAAAACGCAATCTCGCGACGCTGCGCGCCGACGGCGTCGCCTTTGTCGGACCCGACGAAGGCGAGATGGCTTGCGGCGAATACGGAATGGGCCGCATGGCCGAGCCGCAAGCAATCCTCGACGCCATCTCGCGGACGCTCGGAGCGGACAGAACCGCGCCGCTTGCAGCGTTAAGGTCGCTCTCCGGCCGGCACGTGCTCATCACCTCCGGTCCGACCCAGGAGCCGATCGATCCCGTGCGCTACCTCGCCAACCGGTCCTCCGGCAAACAGGGTCATGCCTTGGCCCGCGCCGCTGTCGCGCTCGGCGCCGAGGTGACGCTGGTGAGCGGACCCGTTGCGCTCCCCGACCCCCAAGGCGTGCGCATGGTGAAAGTCGAGACCGCGCAAGAGATGCTTGCCGCCGCGCTCGAAAGCCTTCCCGCCGACATTGCCATTTGTGCAGCCGCCGTCGCCGATTGGCGCGCGGCCGGCGAAGCGGCGCAGAAATTGAAGAAGCAAGGTGAGGAGACTTTGCTGAGGCTCACCCAGAATCCCGATATTCTCGCGACCATCGCCAAGCCTTCGCCCGGTCGCCCGCGCCTTGTCATCGGTTTTGCCGCTGAGACCGAAAACCTGATCGCCAACGCAACGGAGAAGCGCCGCGCCAAGAACGCCGACTGGATCGTCGCCAACGACGTCAGGCCCGGTACAGGGGCGATGGGCGGCGACGTCACGCAAATCCATCTCGTCACGGCGGCGGGCGTGGAGGATTGGCCATCTCTCAGCAAGGACGAGACCGCGTCCCGCCTCCTTGCCCGCGCCGCCGACGCCCTCGCCGCCAAGCGCTCGGCCGCTGAATGAGCGTTACCGTTCGCCTGAAGCGGCTCCCGCACGGCGCGGGGCTGCCGCTCCCGTCCTATCGGTCGAGCCACGCCGCCGGCCTCGATGTGGTGGCCGGCGTGCCGGAGGGGACGCCCGTCGAGCTTCTGCCCGGCGCCCGCGGTCTCATTGCTACCGGCTTCGCGCTCGAATTGCCGCATGGCTACGAGGCGCAAGTCCGCCCTCGCTCGGGGCTCGCGCTGAAGCACGGGGTGACGCTCCTCAACAGTCCAGGCACCGTCGATGCCGACTATCGCGGCGAGCTCATGGTGATCCTCGTCAATCACGGAACGGAGCCGTTCGTCGTCCGCCGCGGCGATCGGATCGCGCAACTCGTGATCGCGCCGGTCGCGCAAGCCGAGATCGTCGCCGCTGACGCGCTCGGTGAAACGGCACGCGGGCAGGGCGGCTTCGGCTCGACCGGCTGACGAAGCCTTATGCCGCTTCTTATTTTCCCGCTCTCCCCTGGAGGGAGAGCACGCGCGCCCTTGGTGCGCGGTGAGGGGTTAGGCGCGAAGCGCCGTCATGGAAGCCCCCTCACCCGGCTCGCCGCTTGACGCGGCTCGCCACCCTCTCCCACGAGGGGAGAGGGGAAACTCTTGCATCGGAATGACGTCCAGTGCTGACGAACACCCGGCCAGGCTTACATTCGCGAGCTTGATCCGTCATACCGGCGAAAGCCGGTATCCAGTGCCCTGCGCACCGTGCCTGACCCCCCGGATTCCGGCTTGCGCCGGAATGACGCGGCACTCCTCGGGTATTGCGTTGGATGGCAACGCTTGACGCTATGTCTTATGTTCAAGCATGACCCTCACCCCTGACGAGATCGAGCGCTACAAGCGCCAGCTGGTGCTGAAGGAGATCGGCGGCGAGGGCCAGCAGAAGCTGAAGGCCGCCCGCGTGCTCGTGATCGGTGCCGGAGGGCTCGGCTCGCCGCTGATCCTCTATCTTGCCGCTGCCGGCGTGGGCGAGATCGGGATTATCGACGACGACCGCGTGAGCCTCGACAATCTCCAGCGCCAGATCGTCCACGATACCAAGAGTGTCGGCCGGTCCAAGACCAGAAGCGCCGCGGCGGCGATCGAGCGCCTCAATCCGCATGTCGCCACCCGCCTCTACTCGACGCGCCTCGTGCCCGAGAACGCGCTTGGCATCATCGGGAACTATGACCTCGTCGCCGACGGCTCCGACAATTTCGCCACGCGCTACCTCGTCAACGACGCTTGCTATCTCGCCAAACGGCCACTCGTCTTCGCGGCGGTCGGCCCCTTCGATGGCCACCTCACCACCTTCCGCGCCTTCGAGACCGATCGCGTTGGCAATCCGCGCCCGTCCTATCGCTGTCTCTTCCCCGAGCCGCCCCCTGAGGGCACGGTGGCGCCCTGCTCGGAGGCCGGGATTCTCGGTGCCGTTGCGGGCGTGATCGGCACTCTTGCCGCGGTCGAGGTGGTCAAGGAGCTGCTCGGGATCGGCGAAAGCCTGGTCGGCAGGCTGCTCCTCTACGATGCCCTCCAGGCTCGGTTCAGCACCGTGGCTTATGGCTGGGACCCCGACAATCCGCTGAACGGCCGCGTTCGCCGCTTCCATGACCTGTCCCACCACCGCCAGATCCTGGTACGCGCAAGCGGGTGAGGGACACTGGCCTCGCTTGCTCGTCATACCGGCGAAAGCCGGTATCCAGTAGTTGCATGACGAATTGGGGGCGGGATTCCGTCTTACGCCGGAAGGACGGAATAGCGGCAAGGTAGGAGCAGACATGGCGGCCGAGCAAATCACCACGACGTGCGCCATCGCCGGCGGCGGCCCTGCCGGCATGATGCTCGGGCTTCTTCTCGCCCGCGCCGGCGTCGATGTCGTCGTGCTGGAAAAACACGCCGATTTCCTGCGCGACTTCCGCGGCGACACCGTCCATCCCTCGACGCTCGAGGTAATGCACGAGCTTGGCATCCTCGAAGATTTCCTCAAGCGCCCCCACCAGAAGCTGCGCGAGCTTACCGGCGAGATCGGCGACACACGCGTGAGTCTCGCCGATTTTTCGCACCTGCCCACCCATTGCCGGTTTGTCGCGCTAATGCCGCAATGGGACTTCCTCGATTTTCTTGTCCAGCACGCCAAGCGCTATCCGGGCTTCCATCTGCGCGTGCGGGCCGAGGTCAAAGGGCTGCTGATAGACGGCGATTCAGTATCGGGTCTTGAAGCCGAGACGCCGGAAGGACGGCTCAAGGTCCGCGCGAGCCTCGTCGTCGGCGCCGATGGCAGGCACTCGACGGTGCGCGACCTGGCCGGGCTCGAAGTCAAGGATCTCGGTGCGCCCATGGACGTCTTGTGGCTCAGTCTTTCCAAGCGCGCGGGCGACGGGTCGCAGAGCCTCGGCCGCATCCAGGCCGGACGGCTCTTCGTCATGCTCGACCGCGGCGATTATTGGCAATGCGCCTTCGTCATCCCCAAAGGCGGGTTCGACGCGCTCCGCCGCCAGGGCTTGGAGTCCTTCCGCGCCGCCATCGTCGCGCTTGCGCCGACGCTGGCCGATCGGGTCAATGAGATCGCGTCATGGGACGACGCCAAGTTGCTTACGGTGCGCGTCGATCGCCTGACGCGCTGGTACCGGTCCGGGCTCCTGTGCATCGGCGACGCCGCCCATGCCATGTCGCCCATCGCCGGCGTGGGCATCAACCTCGCCGTCCAGGACGCGGTCGCCGCCGCGAACATCCTGGCGCTGCCGCTTCGCCAAGGCGCTGTTTCCGTCGATCTGCTGCGGAAGGTGCAAGAGCGGCGCGAGTGGCCGACCGCGATGACGCAATCCGTCCAGCTCTTCGTGCAGAACCGCATCATCAGCAATGTGCTGACCATGACCCAGACGCCGCGCCCGCCATTGGCGGCGCGACTGCTTGATCGCTATGCGCTGCTCCGCCGTCTGCCGGCGCGGCTCGTTGGTATGGGCTTCCGCCCCGAGCATGTGCGTACGCCCGAGATGTCCCGCGCTGGCTGAAGGGGCGTCGGCTCAGAACATTGCCGGATGGACGCGGTCGGGCGGCGCATGGCCGTCGAGGAAGGTCTTGATGTTGATGATGACCTTCTCGCCCATGTCGATGCGGCCCTCGAGCGTGGCCGAGCCCATATGCGGCAGCACCACCACATTGCTGCTCTTCAGAAGCTTCGGGTTGACCGCGGGTTCGTGCTCGAACACGTCGAGCCCGGCCCCGGCAAGCTCGTTGTTCTCGATCATGCGGGCCAGCGCGTTCTCGTCGATCACCTCGCCCCGCGCGGTGTTGACGATATAGGCGGATGGTTTCATCAGCGCCAGCCGGCGCGCCGAGAGCAGGTGATAGGTGGCCGGCGTATGCGGGCAATTGATGGAGATGATGTCCATGCGCGCGAGCATCTGATCGAGGCTGTCCCAATAGGTCGCCTCGAGCGCTTTCTCGATCTCGGGCGGTACGCGGCGCCGGTTGTGATAGTGGATCTGAAGGCCGAACGCCTTGGCTCGCTTGGCCACGGCCTGGCCGATCTTCCCCATGCCGACGATGCCGAGCCGCTTGCCGAAGATGCGATGCCCGAGCATCCAAGTCGGCGACCAGCCGTGCCAGCCATTGGCCTCGCTCTTTAAAAGCGTGGCACCCTCGGTGAGCCGCCGCGGCACCGCGAGGATCAGCGCCATGGTCATGTCGGCAGTGTCCTCGGTGAGCACGCCGGGCGTGTTGGTAACCAGGATCGACCGGTTGCGCGCCGTTTCGAGGTCGATATTGTCAACCCCGGTGCCGAACTGGGCGATCAGCTTGAGGTCGGGGCCGGCCTGGCCCAGCACCCCCCGATCGATGCGGTCGGTGACCGTGGGCACCAGCACATTGGCGGTCTTGGCGGCATCGATCAGCTCCTCGCGCGTGAACGGCTTGTCGTCGAGATTGAGCCTTGCATCGAAAAGCTCCCTAAGGCGCGTCTCAACCACATCGGGGAGTTTACGCGTGACGATAACGAGTGGTCGTTCAGCCATTACCGGTCCAGTTAGGATTTGGGGCGGAAGGGGGCCTTCCGGCGTCAGTTTGAGCCGCTCTGGTGAGCACGCGCCGCATTCTCTAACAGAAGCGGCTTTGCGAGATAAAGCGTCATCTTGGCATAGGCCACGATCCTTTCACTTTTCTAGGTCATCAAAGTGGTCGCAACAGGCCGATTCGGAAGGGGGGCCGCCCGCTCAAGGGCGGCATCGTCAAGCGCCAAGCGGGGGTGGAACGGTGAGTTTTCGGAACTGGATTGGCATCGCGGCGGCCTTGGGTCTGCTCGTTTGGGCCGGCCAGGGCTACGCTGCCGATGACGATGTGAAGCAGGCGGCGGTCGATGCCCCCGGCAAGGCGGCGCTCCCCGTTCCGCGCTTTGTCAGCCTGAAATCCGACAAGGTGAACGTTCGTCGAGGGCCGAGTACCGATCAGGCCATCGTCTGGGTGTTTTCCCGCGCCGGCCTTCCCGTCGAAATTATTGCCGAGTCGGAGAATTGGCGGCGCGTGCGTGACAGCGAAGGGGCCGATGGCTGGGTGTTTCGCAGCCTGCTTAGCGCCCGCCGCACCGCTCTCGTCGCCCCCTGGACGAAGGGCGAAGAAAGCGTTCCCCTTTACGGCTCAAAATCGACCAGCGCCCGCGCCGTGGCGGCGCTTCAAGCGGGCGTCCTCGGCAACGTTCTGTCTTGTGACGGGGAATGGTGCAACCTCTCGGTCGACGACTATTCCGGCTACGTGCAGCAGGACAAGCTTTGGGGCGTCTATCGCGGCGAGGAAGTGAAATAGCGCCGGCCCGTTCAGGGGCTGGCCGTCACCGCTTGTCGACGAGGCGAACCAGCACATCGACGCGCGAGATGGTCGTGCCCTCGGGGGCTTCCGGCAGCCCTTCGATGCGGATCGATCCGGTGGCGATATCCATGAGCTTGCCGGAATGCTCGCAGAAGAAATGATAGTGATTGGAGGTGTTGGTGTCGAAATAGGCCTTGGCACCCTCGACCGCGACCTCCCGCAACAACCCGGCCTCAGTAAACTGGTGCAGCGTGTTGTACACGGTGGCGAGCGAGACGGGCACCTTGCGCGCCAATGCCTCCTCGTGCAGCGTCTCCGCGGTGACGTGGCGGTCACCCCCGGCGAATAGCAGATGAGCGAGCGCCACGCGCTGGCGCGTGGGCCTGAGACCCGCCTCGCGCAGGACTTTGGCCACGTCTGCCGGCGTGGGTGCGGCTGGCAATCTATTCGGGACTGAAGGCGACCGATGCATCGAGTGATCCGTGTCTCAGAGGACGTCCAGGAAATATAACCGGAAACGCGGTCCTGCCGCAACGTCGCCGCCCGTGATCCTGCGTCAACTTAGCCCTTGAGGCGAGAGAATTCCCGCTCAGGGCCTGCGGACGCCCCTTCAGCCGGGAAAGCGCCGCCCCGGCCGCCGATAACGCGGCGCGACGCGGGCTTTTGAAGGGCTTCCGTCTGTGTTAGGAAACCACCGGCTGCTGGGCCGGGAGGAAGCCAAAACCGATGTCTGAGCGGCGGGATCGATTCGAATACGAGGATCTTTTGGCGTGCGCGCGGGGCGAATTGTTCGGCCCGGGCAACGCCCAGCTGCCGCTTCCGCCCATGCTGATGTTCGACCGTATCTGTGAAGTCAAGGAGGAGGGCGGCGAGCACGGCCGGGGGCGCATCGTGGCGGAGCTCGACGTGACCGCCGATCTCTGGTTCTTTCCGTGCCATTTCAAGGGCGATCCGGTGATGCCGGGTTGCCTCGGGCTCGACGCGCTGTGGCAGTTGCTCGGGTTCTTTCTGGGCTGGCTCGGCGCGCCGGGGAAGGGACGCGCTCTAAGCGTGGGAGAGGTCAAGTTCTCGGGCATGGTGCTGCCGACCATGAAAAGGCTCGAATATATCGTCGAGCTGAAGCGCGTGATCCGCCGCAAATTCACGCTTGGCACCGGCGATGGCTGGCTGAAGGCCGACGGCGAGACCATCTATATTGCCAAGGACCTGAGGGTCGGCCTTTTCCAGGCGGGCGAAGCCGCACCCGCCAGTGTCTGACCCTTTCTCAACTTAGCGGCACCGGCTTCCTAGGATCTTGACCCGATGAAACGTGTGGTCGTGACCGGGATGGGCATCGTGTCCTCCATCGGCAACAGCGCCCAGGAGGTGCTCGCCTCCTTGCGCGAAGCGAAATCCGGCATCGTCAAGGCCGAGACCTATGCCGAGCTTGGCTTCCGCTGCCAGGTGCACGGCGCGCCCAAGCTCGACTGGGAGGGAATGATCGACCGCAAGGTGCGCCGCTTCATGGGAGAAGGTGCCGCCTGGAACTACCTCGCCATGGAGCAGGCGCTTCGCGATGCCGGGCTCGAGGAGAACGACGTCTCCAACGAGCGGACCGGCCTCATCATGGGCTCAGGCGGGCCCTCGACGCGCGCCATCGTCCAGGCCGCCGACACCACCCGCCAAAAGGGTCCCAAGAAGGTTGGTCCGTTCGAGGTGCCGAAAGCCATGTGCTCGACCAACTCGGCCACGCTCGCCACGCCCTACCACATCAAGGGCGTGAGCTATTCGATCTCATCGGCCTGCTCGACCTCCGCTCACTGCATCGGCAACGGGGCCGAGCTTATTCAGCTGGGCAAGCAAGACGTCGTGTTCGCCGGCGGCGGCGAGGAGCTCGATTGGACGCTGTCCGTCCTGTTCGACGCCATGAACGCCATGTCCTCCGATTTCAACGACCGCCCCGAAGTCGCGAGCCGCGCCTATGACGCCGATCGCGACGGTTTCGTCATTGCCGGAGGCGCGGGCGTGGTCGTGCTCGAGGATCTCGATCATGCCAAGGCGCGCGGGGCCCGCATCTATGGCGAGCTGGTCGGCTACGGCGCCACCTCCGACGGTTACGATATGGTACAGCCCTCGGGCGAGGGCGCGGTGCGTTGCATGCGCATGGCCATGCGGAATGTCGATGGCATCGACTACATCAATCCTCACGCCACCTCGACGCCGATCGGCGACGTCAAGGAGATCGAGGCCATCCGCGAGGTCTTCGGCGACAACTGCCCGCCGATCAGCGCCACCAAATCGCTCACCGGCCATTCGCTGGGCGCGGCCGGGGCGCACGAGGCGATTTACTCGCTGCTGATGATGAATAACGGTTTCATTTGCGAATCCGCCAATATCGAGACCATCGACCCTGCGGTCTCCGACATGCCGATCGTGCGTCAGCGCAAGGATAATGTCGCAATCGACAGCGTGATGTCGAACAGCTTCGGCTTCGGCGGCACCAACGCCACGCTGGTATTTCGCCGTTTCGATGGCTGAGAGAAGAGGAGAAATGTGGCTTTGACCTATAACCAGAGTAAGCATCATGGCAACAACCAAAGATATCGCTAAGCCTGCGCCGTTGATGGCGGGGAAGAGAGGGCTGGTGATGGGGGTCGCCAACGACCGCTCGATCGCCTGGGGCATTGCGCGGGTGCTGCACGGACAGGGCGCCGAGCTTGCCTTCTCTTATCAAGGCGGTGCCTTTGGACGCCGTGCGGTCCCGCTTGCCGAATCGATCGGCGCCAAGATCATCGTGGAGGCCGATGTCGAGGACCTTGAGAGCGTGCAGCGCGTCTTCGCGGCGATCCGCAACAAATGGGGCTCGCTCGACTTTGTCGTGCATGCGCTCGCGTTCTCGGACCGCAACGAGCTAAAGGGCCGCTATTCCGACACCACGCGCAAGAATTTCGAGCACACCATGGTGATCTCGTGCTTCTCCTTCACCGAGATCTGCAAATTGGCCGCAGAGCTGATGCCGTCGGGCGGCTCGCTGTTGACGCTGACTTATGGCGGTTCGACCCGCGTGGTGCCCTGCTACAACGTGATGGGTGTTGCCAAGGCGGCGCTCGAGACAAGCGTGCGCTATCTCGCTTCGGATTTCGGCCCTCAGGGGATCAGGGTCAACGCCTTGTCGGCCGGGCCGATGCGAACTCTGGCCGGCGCCGGCATCTCGGACGCGCGCACGCTGTTCCATTTCCAGCAACGCCACGCGCCAATGCGCCGCTCGCCCACTCTCGATGAGGTCGGTGGCGCCGCGCTCTATCTCCTGTCGGATCTCTCCGGAGCGGTCACAGGCGAGGTGCATTTCGTCGATTGCGGCTATTCGACCATCGCCATGCCGAATATTTCCGCGCTCAAGACCATGGAGCAGGCCGAGGAGGGTGTGTCTGCCGCCGAGAAAGCGCCGCCGCGCGAGGCCGCTCAGTAAGGGTTTGGCGTGGTCGTATTGACAGCGCCGGACCGTCTAACAATGTTACCCGTCCACGAACAAGATCAGGCCTGTTAGCGCGCAAATCGTGACCGCCTGAACCGCATGTAGGAGCAAGGCATGGCCCAACTCATTGTAATGGTATGTCTCCTGGCGACGCCCGAAAAGTGCCAGGAGTTCACGGTGCCCGGAGCCTCGGCCAACGACGTGGTGAGCTGCATCAAGCAGGGCGGCGACAAGTCCAACGAGTGGCAGCGCCAGAACAGCCAGTATTTCGTCATCGGCTGGCGCTGCGTGAAGAACGACAAGGCCCAATAGAAAGGGGCGCCCAAAGCGCCCCTCGAGACCCGTCCTCGGCAGCTTCAGGTTCTAGCCCGCCTCGGCCCTCGCGATCTCCTTGCCCGTCTTCTGATCGACGACCTTCATCGACAGCCTGACCTTGCCGCGGTCGTCGAAGCCGAGCAGCTTCACCCACACCTGGTCGCCTTCCTTGACGACGTCGGTGACGGCTTTGGGCCGGCCTTCCCCCAGCTGGGAAATGTGGACCAGGCCGTCCCGAGCGCCGAAGAAGTTCACGAAGGCGCCGAACTCCATCACCTTGACAACCTTGCCCTTGTAGATCTCGCCGACTTCAGGTTCGGCGGCGATGCCCTTGATGCGATTGATCGCCGCGCGAATCGACTCGGCATTGGCCGAAGCGATCTTCACCGTGCCGTCATCGGAGATGTCGATCTTGGCTCCCGATTCCGCGACGATCTCGCGGATGACCGAGCCGCCCGAGCCGATCACCTCCCTGATCTTGTCGACCGGAATATGGATCGTCTCGATGCGCGGCGCATACTCGCCGAGCTCGGGCCTGGCCGTGTTCAGCGCCTTATTCATCTCGCCGAGGATGTGCATGCGGCCGTCGCGCGCCTGATCGAGCGCGACCTTCATGATCTCCTCGGTGATGCCGGTGATCTTGATGTCCATCTGGAGCGAGGTGACGCCCTCAGAGGTGCCGGCGACCTTGAAGTCCATGTCGCCGAGATGGTCCTCGTCGCCGAGAATGTCCGACAACACGGCGAAACGCTCGCCGTCCTTGATCAAGCCCATGGCGATGCCT
>JACMJU010000083.1 GCA_014380485.1 Methyloceanibacter sp. | reverse complement strand
CCACGGTGTCGGCGCCCTTCAACACGACGATGGCGCCCGCGCGGGAGGCACCCTCCCGGGCGCGGTCGAGTTTCGATGTTGCGGCCAGGTCGCCGAACAGGCGCGCGAACTCTCCGTCATGAGGGGTGAGCACGACTGGCGCGCTGCGCGAGGCGATGGCGGCGAAGAGCGGACGGGGATCCTCGGCGAAAGACGTGAGCGCGTCGGCGTCGAGCACGATGGCGGCGTCGGAATGTAGCGCGGCGAGGGCCAATTCTTTGGTGCGTTCACCCACCCCCAGACCCGGGCCGATCAACACGGCGTTCTTGCGCCGATCGGCGAGAAGGCTCGCCAGTCCGCGAGCATCATCGGCCTCGCGCACCATGATGGCGGCAAGCTGGGCGGCATTGACCTCAAGCGCGTCCCGGGGCGAGGCCACCGTGACAAGCCCGGCACCGATGCGGAGCGCGCCGCGGGCGCCTAGCCGCGCGGCCCCGGTGCTATAGACCGGCCCCGACACGACGACGGCGTGGCCGCGCGCGTATTTGTGGCTCTCTGGCTGCGGCCAGGGAAAGCGTGCAAGCCAGAGCGCCGGGTCGTTGGCGAAGGTCTTGGGCGCGATGGCGGCGAGGACGCTCGCCGGAATCCCGATATCGGCGAGGCTCACCTCCCCGCAATGAGTCCGCCCGGGCAGGAGGAGATGCCCCGGTTTCAGGCGAAAGAACGTCACCGTCGCGGTTGCGCGAATAGCCGCGCCTCTCACCTCGCCGGTCGTGCCGTCGATGCCACTCGGCACGTCGACGGCAATGACGGGAAGATTCGATGCGTTGACCGTCTCGATCACACGCGCAAGCCTGCCCTCGACCGGACGGGCAAGCCCTGCGCCGAACAGGGCGTCAACCACCACGTCGGCGCCGGCGAGCAGGCCGGCGCCAAGGGGCTCTCTTGTCCCGGTATAGCGCTTGGCCATGGCGGCGGTGTCTGCGGGCAGACGCGCCTCATCGCCTTCGAAGCCAAGTCTGACTTTGTACCCTCGCTCCTCGAGGTGGCGCGCGGCGACAAAACCGTCGCCGCCGTTATTCCCGGGCCCGCATAAGACGACGACGCTCTCCTGGTCGGGAAAACGGCGACCGACCTCCTCGGCGACGGCGCAGCCGGCATTCTCCATAAGGGTCGCGCCGCTCACGCCGCCATCTATGGCAAGACGGTCGGCGCGCTCCATCTCATCGGCAGTCAGAAGCTCCAGCATCGTGCATCCGCGAGCGTGAGCGCCTCTTGTAAAGCAAGTGGCGACAAGAAGACGGGTCAAGACACAGGCTTTGAATCCTGCTTAATTCTTATGCATACAGCCTAAGTCTTGAGCAGCCATCAATTCTTGCCCCGCCCCGGCCTTCCCTCAGCCGTCACAAGGTCTTGAAACGTAAGACAAAACTTGCCGCTTGAGGATTGGCATAGGGCGTGCTTTGGCTGGGGTCCGGCGAGGTCACGGACGGAAGCGCGCGGCTAAGCGCTATTTCACGTCCATGGGAGGTGCAGCGAAACGATGAAAAAGATCGAAGCAATCATCAAGCCGTTCAAGCTGGATGAGGTGAAAGAGGCGCTACAGGAGATCGGTCTCCAGGGCATCACCGTGACCGAGGCCAAGGGCTTCGGACGCCAAAAGGGCCACACCGAGCTTTATCGCGGCGCCGAATATGTCGTCGACTTTCTGCCCAAGGTGAAGCTCGAGCTCGTGCTCGGCGACAACATGGTGGAGAAGGCGATCGACGCCATTGTCGCCTCGGCCAAGACCGGCCGGATCGGCGACGGGAAGATCTTCGTATCGAACGTGGAAGAAGCCGTGCGCATCCGCACCGGCGAGACGGGGAACGACGCCATCTGAGGAGGATGGTCAGCCTAAAGCCGGCGCGGGCCGGAGCAAGTTTCCGCCGCCAAAACGCAAATGGGCGGCGCTCATTACGCCAATGACAGGGGAGTGAAATGGCAGACGCTAAGAGTATGACGAAGAAGATCAAGGACGACGAAATCAAGTTCGTAGATTTGCGCTTCACCGATCCGCGCGGAAAGATGCAGCACGTCACGATGGACGCAAAAATCATGGATGAGGAGGCGTTCACCGACGGCATCATGTTCGACGGATCCTCGATCGCAGGCTGGAAGGTCATCAACGAGTCGGACATGAAACTGATGCCCGATCCCGCCTCGGCCGTGCTCGATCCGTTCTTCGCGCAGAGCACGCTTGCCATCTTCTGCGACGTGCTCGAACCGTTGACCAACGAGCCTTATGAGCGCGATCCCCGCTCGATCGCCGGCAAGGCGCAGGCCTATTTGAAGCAGACCGGCGTCGGCGATACCGCGGTGTTCGGGCCGGAGGCCGAGTTCTTCGTGTTCGACGACATCCGCTTCGCCGCCCAGCCGTTCAATTGCGGCTTCAAGATCGACTCGATGGAGCTGCCGTCCAATACCGATACCGACTATGAGATGGGCAATCTCGGCCATCGGCCGCGGACCAAGGGCGGCTATTTCCCCGTGCCGCCGGTCGACTCGGCGCAGGACCTTCGCTCGGAGATGCTGTCGGTGATGGGCGATATGGGCGTCGTAACCGAGAAGCATCACCATGAAGTGGGTGCCGCCCAGCACGAGCTCGGGATCAAGTTCGGGCCGCTGGTAAAGACCGCCGACGCCATGCAGATCTACAAATACGTTATCCACCAGGTGGCGCAGGCCTATGGCAAGACCGCTTGCTTCATGCCGAAACCCGTCTTTGGCGACAACGGGTCGGGCATGCATACCCACCAATCGATTTGGAAGGGCTCGACCCCGGTCTTCGCCGGCGACAAATATGCCGACCTGTCGGCCATCGCGCTGCACTACATCGCCGGCATCCTCAAGCACGCCAAAGCGCTGAACGCCTTCACCAACCCGACCACCAACTCCTATAAGCGCTTGGTGCCGGGCTACGAGGCGCCGGTGTTGCTGGCCTATTCCTCGCGCAACCGCTCGGCCTCATGCCGTATTCCGCTCGGCTCGGGACCGAAGGCCAAACGCGTGGAGGTGCGCTTCCCCGATCCCGCCGCCAATCCTTATCTCGCCTTCGCCGCCATGCTCATGGCCGGTCTTGACGGGATCGAGAACAAGCTCACCCCCGGCGATCCGATCGACAAGAATCTCTACGATCTGCCGCCGGAGGAACTCGAGAAGGTGCCGACGGTGTGCGGCTCGTTGCGCCAGGCTTGCGAGGAGCTCGACAAGGACCGCGCCTT
>JACMJU010000082.1 GCA_014380485.1 Methyloceanibacter sp. | reverse complement strand
GGCAGGGTTTTTTGCACAAGCTCCCTAGACCGGCTGCCGCGCGTTTTCCGGCGCCGGCTGCTCGACCTGCGGCCACCCGAGCCAGCGCTGGGTCCGCGCCCCGCGGATCCGGTAGCCGCCTTCGGGCGTGCGCTCGAACAACCAGCGGCGGGCGGCGAACCGGTCACGCACGATATAGGGAAAGACGGTCCCGAGGATGGCGCCAAGCACCACGTCGGTGACGTAGTGTTCACCGATCAGCACGCGGCTTGCCGCGATCCAGGCCGCCAGCGTGTAGAGCAACACCCTCCCCCGCGGCCAGAGGATGGCGATCACCGTGGCAAGAGCGAAGATGTTGGTGGCATGGCCCGACGGCAGAGAGGCGTAGTCCGGGTCGAACGCAAACAATTCGAAGTCGAGTGGCCCGGAAGTTTCGAACAGTTTCGGGCGCGCCCTGCCGATGATGTTCTTGGCGAGATTGGCGATGAGCCCGGCCCCACCGACGCTGACGAACACAAAGCCGATGGTGCTCGCGATCAAGCCATAGGCGGCCGCGTTCCTCGATCCGCCATAGCGATTTCGCAGCACGAAGGCGAGCGCGATGGCCGCGCCGGTCGGAATCAGCATCCAATTCGATTTGCCGATATCGGTGATGGTTCGAAAGAATTTGCGCACGCCCGGAGCAAGCGCCTTCGACTGCTCGAACATGAAAGGATCGACGATCAGCAGACCGACGAGAATGAGCGAGACCGCGAGCAGCACCTGCTCGAACAGGGTGAGATTCTTCAGACTCACCGCCATTTCTCTCGCCTAACCCCGATTTCAGACAGCGGGTGGGTTCACCGGGCGATCTGGTGAAGTATCAGGCATAAGCGAGACCAACCAAAAAGGGAAGCTCTGGAAAAGCCTCGCCGCCGAAAGCTTTGTTTCCGGTTCCTCACCTTCGGCCGGGCGTCTCGATCGGCGTCACGTCCTTGGCCCAGACCGTGAACCCGACAAAGAGGAGGGCCGCAAGCGTAAGCAGGAGGGCGATACCGACCTCGACAACGCGTAGCCTCGTGAGCCCAAACATTCTCTCCTCCGGGAGACCCAAGGGAAAGCTTTTCCTCCTGCTTAGGTTGCGAGGGAGCCGTTGTCTTGTGCCGCGATGTCGCGGGGCTTGCCCCCGCGCCTCACCGAGCCACGATGCGTCGCCGGCCAAAGTGCCGGCTAGGGCGTGACCGCGCGGGCCTGCTGGGCGATGACCGCATCCTGCTGGTCGTCGGGAGCGTCAAAGGTCGCATCGCGCCCGTAAATGTCGGGTCTGAACTGCGCGATCCCGTTTCCGCTGGCGAACGCCGTCAGATAGACGAAGTGCACCGGCACCGGCTGAGGAAGTTTGACGTCGAGTTTCTTGCCGCTCTCGATCTGTGCCTCGACCTTGGCCAACGTCCATCCGCCCTGCTCGCCGATCAGCCAGGCAACCAGCTCGAGCACCTTCTGCACGCGCACGCAGCCCGACGAGAAAGCGCGCGCGCTTTGGCTGAACAGCTGCTTCAGCGGCGTGTCGTGCATATAGACGGAGTGCTTGTTGGGCATGTTGATGCGCACGACCCCGAGCGCATTGAACGCCCCCGGCTCTTGGCGGAATTTGTAGCTCACGACCTGCGGCGACTCCCAATCGACCGTTGCGGGATCGAGCGGAGGCGACCCCCAATCGGTCATGACGGTGAAGTGCTCGGCGCTGAAATAGGACGGATCCTTTCTAATCTTGGGAATGAGATCCTGCTGGGCCACGATCTCGGGAACGCTCCAGGTCGGGTAGAAATTGACTTCGACGATCTGGGCCGAAATTTGCGGCGTCGCCCGCGCCGGCTTACCGGTGATGACGTTGGTTTCGAGCGCCAGAGCGCCATGCTCGACGGCTTGGGCAAAGAAGGCCGGGACGTTGACGAGAACGTAGCGGGGCGCCTTGTTGATGCGCATCAATCCTCTGAGGCGTTTGAGATTGGTCTCAAGCTGCGCCAAGCGCTCCCCGGCCGGGACGTTGAGCGCGGCCAAGGTCCTCTGATCGACGAACCCGCTGACGCGAAGCCCGTTCCTGATCTGGTAGCGGGTGAGGCCGTCGAGGAATTCCCTATCGAAAGTCGCGCTGCCGCGCGCGCCGGGAGCAAGATCGCTCTCGATGATGAGATGCTGTCTGATCGTGGCGATCTCCGAGCTCGTGTCGCCCGGTCTAAGCGTCACCTTCTGGGGCGTGAGCGGCCAGCCGCCCGAACCCGCGATCTGCTGGTAGCGCTGAATGGCGAGCTCGAGCGCGGCGATGGAGGCCTCGCTCACCAGCGGCATGTCGAGCCGGTAGTCCGGGCTCAGCCGATCGTAGAGGTCGGTGCGCACCTGCTCCCGGCGCGCCCGCTCTTCGGGCGTGACCGGGCCGCTATCGGTGAAGCTGCCATAGGGGTTGAAAGGGTTTTGGGCGAGCGCTGCTTGCGACGACAGCAGCACCGCAACCAGCAAGGTTGTCGTAAGTGCCGGTGCGGCGAATTGCAGCGCGGCGCGCCCTCTTGCCGGCCGTGTGGCGGTCATTCCAATGAAAGCTTCCCTCGCAGGCACCGGAGCGGCATAGGTTCAGGTTTTGGTGTCAAAAAATGGACGATCCCGAGGGCTCGCGCAACGGCCAAAGCAGGCAAGTTAACGCTTACCATAACTTTCCTCGCCGAGGCTTTCGAGCAGCCGGTCGATGAAGGGCGCCTGCCCTGGCTGGATTTTCTCGCGCACTTCCGCGAGCGTGAACCATTGCGCCCGATCGATTTCGGGGAAGGATTGCGTGCGTCCGCTCTTGGGCGGCCATTCGAGCTCGATCCGATTCGATTTGAGCTTGTCAGGGTCGAAATCGCCTCTGACGGCGAAGGCTATTATCATTTTGCGGCTCGGCTGCTTGATCTCGCCAAGGTCGAGAAATGCCCGGTGCGGAGGCGCGCTGCCGAGTTCCTCGGCGAACTCGCGCTTGGCCGCGGCGAGCGGGTCTTCGCCCGCCTCATATTCGCCTTTCGGGATCGACCAGGCGCCCCGATCCTTGTTCGCCCAGAACGGGCCGCCCGGGTGCACGAGCAGAAGCTCGGGCGCGGCGCCGCTGTCGCGATACATCAAGATGCCGGCGCTCTGCTTGGTCATCACCGGACCCTAGGCGCAAATCGAACGCGCTCAAGTAGCGCGAACAAAAACCCGCTCAAGTCGCGCGAAGCGCGGTAGCGCAACAAAAAAGCCGCCGCGGAATTTCTCCGGCGGCGGCTTTCGACCAAACCAACGATCGTGAAAGAGGGGACGCGGCTAGCGCGTATCTCGATGAGGGCTCTGGCAGCCCGTGCTCGCGCTCAAGCGGCCCGGAGGCCGATAGCGCAAGTTTCATGACCCGCCCTTGGCAAGCCTGGCGACGACCTACTCTCCCGCGTCTTGAGACGCAGTACCATCGGCGCTGGAGCTTTTCACGGCCGAGTTCGGGATGGGATCGGGTGTTCACGCTCCGCCAAAATCACCAGGCCAGCGAAGGGCGGTGTCAAATCTGGTCTTCACAACGCACCATAAAGATGGGCGCTGACAATGAGAGCAATCAAGCCTATCGAGCGATTAGTACTGGTTAGCTACGCGCATTGCTGCGCTTCCACACCCAGCCTATCAACGTGGTGGTCTTCCACGGCTCTCAAGGGAGAACTCGTTTCGAGGTGGGTTTCCCGCTTAGATGCTTTCAGCGGTTATCCCTTCCGCACTTGGCTACCCTGCTATGCCGCTGGCGCGACAACAGGTCC
>JACMJU010000081.1 GCA_014380485.1 Methyloceanibacter sp. | reverse complement strand
GTGGCGGCGCTCGCGCCGGTCGCCATGGCAAGCCCGGCCGCGACGAGCGCATTGGACGCCTGGAAGGCGCCGACCAGCGGCAAGCGCACCGCGTGCCGCGCGCCGTCATGCTCGATCACGAGACGCTGACCGAAGCCGTCGCGCTCGGCGGAGGCGAGCCGTAAGGTCTGTCCTTCCCATCCGACCGAAACAAGATCGAGCTTCGCCGCTTCCACCGCGGCGGCCACGCGCTTTCCCGCCTCGCTGTCGACATCAACCACGGCGGCGGCGCCTGGCGGCAGAAGCGCGGTGAAGAGGCGGAGCTTCTGCGCGAAATAGTCCTCGAAGTTTGGGTGGTAGTCCAAATGATCGCGCGAAATATTGGTGAAGGCGCCCGCCGCGAGCACGACGCCATCGACGCGACGTTGTTGCAGGCCGTGGCTCGAAGCTTCGAGCGCGAGATGGGTGACGCCCTCACGAGCGAGCGCAGCCAGGATGCGGTGCAGCTCGATCGGGTCGGGCGTGGTGTGGGTCAGGGTCTTGGTGCCGGATGGGCTCACGAGGCCCACGGTGCCGAGGCTCGCCGCCTTGAATCCCTGCTCAGACCAGAGCTGGCGCACGAAGGACGCGACTGACGTCTTGCCGTTGGTGCCGGTAACGCCGACGACGGTCTTCGGCTGAAGTCCGAAGAAGCGCGCCGCGATGAGAGCGAGACGCCGGCGCGGATCGCTATCCTCGATGATCGCCGCGGGGGTCGGCACGGGCCCTGCGCCGCGCGGCACGAGGATCGCGGCGGCGCCTCGCTGCAAAGCATCGGCAATGAAACGGGCACCGTCGGTTTTCACGCCAGGCAAGGCGGCGAAGAGATAACCCGGCTTGACCTCGCGGCTGTCGGCCGCAAGGCCGCTGATCGGCACGCGGTCGAGGCCGGCAGGAAGCTTGGTCTCGCGGCCCAGCAGCTCACCCAGAGTCATGCTCGCACATGCGCCCCGAAAAGTGGCATTTCCTTGAGGATCAAGGATTTGGCCAACCCGGTGAAGGGCGGGCGTCCGTTAATAGGAGGCGAGCAGCTTGGCGTCAAATTTGCGGTGATCGCCTTCAAGTTTGGGCGCCACGCCGAGGACGGGCGCGAGGCGCTCGATGATCCGGCCGGCGGTGGGCGCGGCATTGACGCCGGCTGTCGCCTGGTTGCCCGACTGCGCCACCCGCTGCGGCTCGTCGAGCATGACAAGCACGATATATTCCGGTGCATCGGTGGGAAAGACGGCGAGGAAACTCGTCAGCAGAGCCGAGGTGGAATAGCGGCCGCCCACCACCTTCTCGGCGGTGCCGGTCTTGCCGCCGACGCGATAGCCTTCGGCGTCGGCGCGCTTGGCCGTCCCTTTGAGCACGTTGAGGCGCATCAGCTTCAGCATGGCAGCGCTGGTGTTGCGCTTGAGCACTCTCTCGCCACTGTTCATGCCGCCCTCGCGGGATCGCGGCAGGAAGGTCGGGGTCACGGCGATCCCGCCATTGACGAGAGGCAGCGTCGCGGCGGCAAGCTGGAGCGGTGTCACCGACAGGCCGTGGCCGAAAGCGATGGTCATGCTGTTCAGCTTCTGCCAGTGCGGGGGAATGATCGGTGCGGCACTTTCGCCAAGCTCGGTGGGGACGCGGCTCATCAACCCGAGCTTCTTGAGAAAGCTGCGGTGACGGTCAACGCCCATGTCGAGCGCCATCTTGGCCGCGCCGATATTCGACGAATAGATAAAGACCTCGGGCACGCTTAAGGCGCGCCGCTTGCCGTGGAAGTCGTCGATGGTGAAGGAGGCGTAGTGGATCGGACCCGAGGCGTCGTAGCTCGAGCGCAGCGTCGCCTGGCCGGTGTCGAGCACGCCGGCGACCGTGAACACCTTGAACACCGAGCCCATTTCATAGACGCCGAAGCCGATGCGATTCAGGCGCTCCTTGTCGAGGGCCTGCTCGCGGCGATTCGGGTCATAGTCGGGCAGCGACACCAGCGCCACCACTTCACCCGAATGCACGTCGATGACGATTCCCGCAGCGGCGTTGGCGCGGTAGGTGGCGATCGCGCGGCCAAGCTCTTCGCGCAGCACATGTTGGGCGCCGAGGTCGAGAGAAAGCGTGACCCCCTCCTTGCCGGTCATGGCGAGCTGGGGATTGTCGTCGATGAATTTCTCGATGCCGGCCAGTCCCTTGCTGTCCACGTCGACGAGCCCGACCACATGGCTCGCGGTGGCGCCGATCGGATAGACGCGGCGATATTCGTCGATGAAACCGAGACCCGGCACACCAAGTTCGTGAATTTCGGCTTGCTGCTTCGGTGTCAGCTCGCGTTTGATGCGGACGAAGCGCCGTCCCTGCTTCAGTCGCGTGCGAAGGTCGCGGGCCTTGACGTCGGGAAGAACGCTGGCGACTTGCTCGGCCAGCTCGTCGATGTCAATCACGCGAGCCGGATCGGCGTAAAGGGTCGCGCCCTTGATATCGGTCGCGAGCAACCTGCCGTCGCGATCGAAAATATCGGGCCGGTGCACCGTCGAAGAGATGTCGAAGAGACCGCCGGCGCTCGGCCCGGTGGCGGCGAAGCCAAGGGTCACCAGGCGCGCCCCGATCGCGATAAAGGCAAGGGCAAAGCAAAGGCAGGACAGGCGGAATCGGTAGCGGCCGCGAGCAAGATAGGCGCGCTCGGCGCGCGAGGCGGCGGGATCGGGTTTTGGGGTGTCGCTCACGGTCTTCGCGGCCTATTGGGCTGAGGCTTCTACGGGTCTAACAACCTTGGCCTCGGGCCAGGGCGTGGCAGCGTGCGGCGACCCCGCCGCCTCGGGCGCACTCGCGACGGAAACCGACGGCCTGCCGGACGGCTTGGTCGACTTCGTGGCCGGGACGGCCGCCGGCGCCAACCGCTCCAGGCGGGTTCGGTCGAAATCGCGGTTCGTCACCGTATCGAGGGTGACGAGCTGACCGGGCTTGGCCGGCGCGAGTTTCAGATGTTTCTGGGCCAGCCGCTGGATGCGCTCAGGGCGGTTAAGCAGGCTCCACTCGGCACGCAGCACCGCGATTGCATCGCGCTCCTCATCGATACGCTTGGCGAGCGCAGCGATCTCGGCGTCGAGAGCGCGGGCCTCATATTTCACCTGATAGATGACATAGGCCAGCGCCACGAGACTGAGGACAAGGCAGATATTGACGAAACGCAGCATGGTGTTACTCGCGAACTGAAAGCGACCCTCAAACGGTTAGACCAAGCCGCGGCACCCCGAGCGCGGAGAGGTCGAGAGGATGAGCGGGCGCCGCCGTGCGCACGGCGGCTCGGAGCCGCGCCGAGCGGGCCCGCGGGTTCCGCGCAATCTCCCCCTTGCTTGGTTCTAACGGACGCCGGTTAAGAAGCTGGAAGCTTGGGGTAAAAATTTTGCCTGCGGCCTCGGGGAGATGGCGCGAGGCGCGGGGTGGAGGCGCGCTGCGGCTGGCGAGAAAGCGTTTGGCGATGCGGTCCTCGAGCGAGTGAAAGGTAACGATGGCGAGGCGCCCGCCGGCCCGGAGCAGCCGTTCGGCGGCGGCGAGGCCCTTGGCCAGTTCGTCGAGCTCTTCATTGAGAAAGAGGCGGAGCGCCTGGAAGGTACGGGTGGCGGGGTGCTTGGTGTCTTCGCGCTTGCGGCCGAGAACTTTGGCCACGAGCTCGGCCAGCTCGGCGGTCGTGGCGATCGGATTTTCCGCGCGCCGCGCGACGATGGCCTTGGCGATGGCGCGGGCGCGGCGCTCCTCGCCAAGTTTGCCGATGATCTCGGCGAGTTCCTGCTCGGATCGGGCGTTGACGATGTCGCCGGCGGAGGGACCGCCTTCGCCCATGCGCATATCGAGGGGACCTTCCTGCATGAAGGAGAACCCGCGCTCGGGCCGGTCGAGCTGCATGGAAGAGACGCCGAGATCGAGGGTCACGGCATCGACGGCGGTGAAGCCTTCGCTCGCGGCGATCGCGTCCATGTCGCTATAGCGGCCAAGCACGGCCAGCAATCGGCCCGGATATTTCTCGACAAGCTGGCCACTCAAGCGAAAGGCCTCGGGATCGCGGTCGATGGCGATGACCTTGCAGTCGGCCCGTTTGAGATTGGCTTCGCTGTAGCCGCCCGCCCCGAAGGTCCCGTCGACGACGATGTCGCCGTCCTTGGGATCAAGCGCGGCAAGCGTCTCCGAGAGCATCACGGGAATGTGGCGGGCCGGTCCGCCGGCGGCAGCCGAGCTGCCGCGACCCGCCATCATTCCCGTGCTCCCTCTGGCCCGCCGCTTCCGCGGCGCCCCGCGCCGAGCAGTTTGCGAAGGTCGCGCACTTTCTGGCGCGACCCCGCGAGATGAGCTTCAAAACGCTTTGGCTCCCACATCTGAAATTTCTCGCCGAGCCCGACAAAGGTGATGTGGGTGGTGATGCCGGCATGCTCGCGTAGGCGTTCGGAGAGGCTGGTGCGTCCATCTTGATCGATGGAGAGCACCTCGCTCGTGCCGAACAGAGCGGTGGCGAGCTGGTCCTTCTCGTCGGAATAAGGGGCCAGGTCCTCGACCAGGGCATTGATCTTGTCGATGAGGCGCTTGCCGCCGGCGTCGAGCGCGGGCGTATCGAGGGAGGGATAACAGTAAATGCCGTCGAGCCCGTCTTTGGCGAGAACCGTGCGGAAAGAAGCGGGGACCGAAACGCGGCCTTTGGTGTCGATCCGATTGGTGAATGTCGACACAAACTGATCCATCTCCCCCTCACGCACCCGAGCCGACGCGGGACCGTTGCCAAAGCCTGGGGTGCAGGCCGCTCGCCCGAAAATTTGGGTGGGTGAGGCGGCGCAGATCCCCCCGTGGCCTCTAAGGAGCGCGACCAGCCTCACCCACCCTACTCACCGAACGGGCAGAATCGGGATATCATGGGATTGTATGGGCGTCAATGGACGGCACCGGGGAGAGGGCCGCTCAATCCGGGGAAATGGCGTAAAAGAGCCATACCGTTCTTGTTTTTTGGTTAACCGCTGGCGATTGCCGCTTCCGGTCGAAGCACGGTAGAACCGCAAAGCGAGCGGCGGCGGCGCCTTCCCGCTGATTCGGGTTACGCGCAGCAGCTGCGACGGGGCGACGCCGGTTTCGTTGCGTAAAGGACGAGGGACCCACGCTGGGTCTGAGGGGGTGCATGGCCAAGAGAGAGGTGAAGGCGACCTTAGGCCTTGCCGCCATCGCCCTTATGCTCGGATCGTGCGGGCTAAGCGCCGGCGATACGGTCGGCGGTCCCTATGCCCGGCTCGGGCCCCCCGATGCTCCGGTCAATCTCTACTTTGAGGAACAGGGCAAGGGGGCGCCGGTCCTCCTCATTCATGGGTTCGGCACGAGCACGTTCACCTGGCGGCACGTGGCGCCCGAGCTTGCTCTGACCCATAGGGTCATCGCGGTCGATCTCAAGGGCTTCGGCCAATCCGACAAGCCGCTCGACGAGCGCTATTCGGTGTTCGATCAGGCCGCGTTGCTTGCCCAGCTCATCGAGGACAAGGACCTCCGCGACCTGACGATCGTCGGGCATTCTTTCGGCGGAGGGGTTGCGCTTCTTTTGGCGCTCGAGGCCAATCAGCGGCTTGACGGGCGCATCGCGCGGCTCGTGCTGCTCGACTCGATCGCCTTTCCGCAGCAGATTCCGATGTTCTTCCGCCTGCTCGACATGCCTTTGGTCTCGCAGGTCGGCGTGCGCATGGTCCCGCCCGTGGTGCAGACGCGGGTCGCGCTGCAGATCGCCTATTTCGACGACAGCAAGATCGATCCCGAGGAAGTCGAGATTTATGCCGCGCCGCTCAAGACCGCGGCCGGAAAGCACGCCATCATCCACAGCGCCCGGCAGATCGTGCCCGAGGACATCGCCGAGCTCTCGGAGCGCTACAAGACGATCGCGCTGCCGACGCTGATCCTGTGGTGCGACCACGACCGCATCGTGCCATTGGAGGTGGGGTTGAAGCTCCGGCGAACCTTGCCCAACTCAACCTTGCGGCTGGTCGAGGGTTGCGGGCACATGCCGCAGGAGGAGCAGCCGGAATCGACGCTCCGGTTGCTCAAGGGCTTCATTGGCGGCTGATCCGAGATGTGCAAAAATTGGAGGCCGGCGCGCAGGGGCCACCCACGCGCCGGCCATATCGTGTCACCAAGCCTGTAAGCCGGGTTCTGTACCCCGCTCGCCGAAGCGAGACGGGGCGATGGCCATTCATCTCGGGTGCGCCTTGCGGCGCGCCTCATGCAACCAACCCGGGCGGCTGATCTGAAAGCCGACTGGCAGCGGTCTCCCGCTCCCGCGCCGCCCCTATTCGGTCTTGCTCCCGGTGGGGTTTGCCGTGCCGTCCTTGTTGCCAAGAACGCGGTGCGCTCTTACCGCACCCTTTCACCCTTACCCCGCCTGCAAACTGGCGGGGCGGTTTGCTTTCTGTGGCACTGTCCCTGGGGTCACCCCCCCGCCGGAGGTTATCCGGCACCGTGCTTCCATGGAGCCCGGACTTTCCTCCCCGCCCGATACGCGAAACATAGAGCGGAGCGGCCATCCGGCTTGCTGACGAGGCTAATAAGGGGGTTGGGCAGATACGAGTCAAGCATCGACCCACGTGCCGTCCTTAGGGGGCCTTTTGAGGCGTTAACAGCAACAAAGTTCGAGATCGTTGACATATGAATGCTTCATACGTATGTCTTGACATATGACAGAGCGCACCACCGTCAGGCTCCCTGAGGACCTCATCAGACGTGCCAAGCGCAAAGCGGCGGCAGAGGGCCGCACGCTGACGGCGCTGATCGAGCAAGGCTTGCGCCTTGTCGTATCCAAACCCCGGCGAGCCAAGACTGAACGGGTCCTACCGCGCGTCAGCAAGGCGACAGGCGGTCCGATGCCGGGAATCGATATCACCGATGGCTCGGCGTTACAGGAGATGGATGACCTGGAATACGTCGAGCGGATGAAACACTTCAAATGATCCTGCCGGACGTCAACGTCCTTATCTATGCTTTTCGCACCGATGTTCCCCAATACGCAGCGTGCCGCGCTTGGCTCGACAGCATTGTCGCGAGCGACTCCCGCTTCGGCGTGTCTCCACTCGCTTTGGCCGCGATCGTGCGTATCACCACCAATCCGCGTTCTTACAAAGAACCGAGTACGCTCGAGGAAGCATTTGGCTTCTGCGAAGACATTCTGAGCCAACCCAATTGTCAGATCGTGGAGCCCGGTGAGCGGCACTTCGACATTTTCAAGCGCCTCTGTACTGAAACCGACACGCGTGGATCTCGCGCCACCGATGCCTGGTACGCTGCTCTCGCCATCGAATGGGGATGCGAATGGATCACGCTCGACCGCGACTACGCGCGTTTCCCTGGCTTGAAATGGCGGATTCCAAGTCTCTAGCGCCCTGCAAGAGCCCATGATGCATCGCCTGCTCGTAACGGCATTTTGATCGCTCCCAGGCTCCCAGTTCCCATATTCTACGCGTGAACCGGCCGCATCCGGGTTCCTCCCCCTAGGCTTGGGCCGTCGCGATCCCCGGGCGCGGTCGGGTCCTGGTTCCTGCTGACCCGACCAGGGGATGTACCGCCGGATGACGAAACATGTGTCGCCAATGACCAGTCAGGACTTGATGTCGCGCCTGCTCGCTTCCTTCCCCGAGCTTGCGGAGCTCGATGAGGGGCATCGCGGCGACCTGCTCGGCAGCATGCAATTCAGCCGCTTGCGCGACGGCGATATCGCCTATCGGCAGGGGCAGACTTGCCAAAACTATGTGATGTGCCTCGAAGGCCAAACGCGCGTGTTCAAGACCTCCGAATCGGGGCGCGAGATCTTGCTTTACCAAGTCGGCCCCGGCGAGACTTGCGTGCTCACCACCTCCTGCCTGATGGCGGGAAGCCCCTTCCCGGCCGAGAGCACGGCGGAAACCGACGTGCTCCATGCCGCGCTGCCGGCCAGCGCATTCCATCGGCTGATGGGCGCCTCCCCGCGTTTCCGAAAATTCGTGCTCGACAATTACGGGGACCTGTTATCGAGCCTGATTACGCTGGTCGACGAGGTGGCATTCGCCAGCCTCGATCTACGGCTCGCCCGCCGGCTTCTGGCCGAGGCCAATGACGAGGGCGTGGTGGCGAAGACCCACCAGCAGCTTGCCCTCGATCTGGGGAGCGTGCGCGAGGTGATCAGCCGTTATCTCGCCGAATGGGAGCGCATGGGGTGGGTGCACGCTTCGCGAGGTTCGATCGAGGTCAAGAATCGTGCCGCGCTGGCCGGGTATGCCGGGGGAGAAGGAACATAGAGGAGGAGATTTACGCGGGAACCGGATAGTGACCTGGGTTACAGACCGGCGCTGGCCCCGTGACTAAACAGAAAGCAGATCTCGAAATCCCCCAAAACGTCGAAGGACATCAAAGCGATGATAGAAATGCTCGGCAATCGTCAAGTTCTCCGGCCGGTCCGTACGGTCCTCTTTGCCGCCGCCCTCACTTTGGCCTTGGCCGCCCCGCTCTCGGCTGCAGAGACCAAGGGCGAATTCGACGATCAATGCGCCATGGGTCTCGCCTCAGGGCAGACGGTTAAGACCGACTGCTCGGTGAATTGGACCGACGAGGATGGCCATGTCTATTGCTTCTCGTCAGAGCCCTCGAAGGAAGCCTTCCTCAAAGACCCCGCCGGCAACATCAAGAAGGCAAAAGATTTCCTTGCCTCCAAGCAAACCGCGAAGGCTTCGGGCGCGAAAGAATTCACCGAGGCGGACGTCAATAAGAGAGTCGAGGAAGTCATCGCCGAACGGTCAAAGGACGGAGCCTTCGTGTTCCGCGACCCCAAGCTCGACGCCGACCTCAACCTCGAGATGGACCAGATCAAGGGCGTGCGCGGCATGGAGGGTTATGGCTGGTTCGCCAATGTCATCTTCCACGACAAGGACACGCCGAAAAAGCAATACGCCATCGATTTCTGGTTCAAGCCCGACGGCGACAAGCTCACGCTGATGGATATCAGGGTGCAGAAAGGACCCAAGCAGGACGGCGACAGCTATTACATGGTCACCCGCATGCCGGTTGCTTGGTGGTGGCTCCCGGTGCAGGAGCATCCCGGCGACATGGAGGTCAGACGCGCCTGGCACGTGATGAGCGCGATCCATAACTACATCTCCGCCAACAAGGATGAGAAGGGCAACGTCCTGGTGAAGGACGACAAGACCGGCGAGACCGTTCCGCTCGAATTCATCGAGATGCATCAGCCAGTACGGCATCTGAAAAAGGGCGGCCAGTATTTCGCCTGCACCGACTTCCGCAAGCCCGGCAGCAAGGACGAGTATTACGACATCGACTTCTGGTTGGATGACAAGTCGGGCAAGCTCACGGTCGCCGAAGTCAAGATGCATAAAGTTCCGGTGCAGGAGGACGGCATCTGGACGCAACAGCCCCGCTATACATTCGAAGGCATGGATTTCGAAGTCACCAACTGACCGCCGGGACCCGCGGCTTCACCTAAGTCGCGCAAAGGCCCGCTCCGCAAGGGGCGGGCCTTTGTCGTCGGCGTCATACCATTGCCGCCTGAGCGCGCGCGATAAGCAGTCGGGCCAGAGTGTCGCGCGTCGAGGTGTCGGCACGCCCGTCGATGCGGGCGGGGCGGAAGTGGCGCTGGAAAGCTTCGACCGCCTTCTCGAGGCCCGTGCCATAGGTGGACGTGACCTCGACGCCATAACCGAAATCGAGAAGCGCGCGCTGTAGCGCGGTGACGCTCTCGCCTTCATCGCCAGGGCCGATGCCGGTATCGCCTGCGAGCGGCGCGGGCGGCACCCACAAGCCGATGCCGGCCTGCGCCAGCCGCTTCCAATCGAATTTCTCGCCGGGATCGCGCTTCCGTCCCGGGGCCACGTCGGAATGGGCGAGCACGCGATGCGCCGGGATGGCGTGGCGGCTCAAAATGTCGAGACACAATTCCTCGACCGCCCGCATCTCGGCGTCAGGGAAATCCGGATAGTCGAAATCGTGGCCGGGATTGTGGATCTCGATGCCGATCGAACATGAATTGAGATCCATCTCGCCGGCCCACAGGCTCTGACCGGCATGCCAGGCGCGCTCCGACTCCAAAACCAGTTGCGCGATGCGTCCCTCATCGTCGACGAAATAATGACACGAGACGCCTGACTCTTGGCGCGTCAGCCAGTCAAGCGCGGCCTCGGCCGACTCCATGCCGGTGTAATGCAAGATCAGCATGTCAGGCTTCAGGTCGGCGCGCCGTGTCTCGCAGTTCGGCGAGGGACACCAAAGCGTGGCGAGCGGACTGTCGGGAGCGGCGATCATATGACTCGATCTCGATCTGCTTTCGTCATGCCTGGCCACCCGGTCCGGCTTCGCCCGCCCGGGCCCAAGCTCGCGCCGGGCATCCGCGTGTCGAGCATGTATGTTCAGAATGCAAAATTCACGGAGGACCGGAGCCAGCCCGCCATGACCGGCGGCAAGCGATCGCGACGCCGACTACATGCCGCGCTCTTTGGCGATCTGGTCATAGGCCTCGTTGATGACCGCGACCTTTTCAGTCGCAATCACAACGAACTCCTTCGGGACCCCGCGGGCAATCAGCTTGTCCGGATGGCTCTCGGCCACGAGCCGCCGATAATGGCTCTTGAGTTCTTCGTTGGTGATTGAAGGCTTGACCCCAAGCACGTCGTAGGGATTGCGCTTGGCGGCGACGACGTGGCGAGCCTTGACATAGGCGAATTCGGTGTCGGTCATACCGAAACGCTTGGCGACGCCCCCGAGGAATTGTTCCTCGCGCGGATGCAACGCGTCGTCGGCCTTGGCGATGTGAAACAGGCCTTCGAGCACGTCCTCGAGCACCTTGCGGTTGCCCTTGAACATCGTGGCGAGCTGCTCGGCATAGGCTTCGTAGCCGGCCATGTCCTGCTTGGCCAGGTTGAAGACCCGGGCCACGTTCTTCATCTCGCCCTCGGGGACCTTGAACACTTCTTTGAAGGCGTTGACCTCGTCCATGGTGACGACGCCGTCGGCTTTGGCCATCTTTGCGCCGAGCGCGATCACGCCCACGGTGAAGGCCACCTGGTTCTCGGCCGGCCCCTCCTCTTCCTTGTCGCGATCGATGACGTAGTGACCGGCCACGCCGCCGAGCAGCGCCCCGATCGGGCCTCCGACCGCGAGCCCTGCGGCCGCACCTGCGAGCTTGCCCCAAATCGACATGATTGGAATTCCCTCAAAAATTGTTGCTTTGGCGAAAGCATAGGGACTTTTGGCCGGAGCCGCATGCGGAATCACTTGCGCCCGCGGCCCGACCGTGCGGCCATGGTCAAGAGCCGCGGAAATTGGCCAGTATTGAGAGTTTCGGCTCGTCCACTTCGAGGCCGGCCTTAAGACGGCGCTCCACGTGCCAAGAACGGGCGAAGGTCCAGACCGCAAGCCAAAGGGTCAGCGCGGCATTGATCGCGGTCCCGGCCCAGAGGAAGGAAGGGCCAAGCCCCATCCGGGCCACCGCGGCCAAGATGCCGGCCTGGAGCACGATGCCGAGCCCGCCGGCCACGACGATGGCGGCGCTCAGCGAGGTGATGAAGATCGTGAAAATGTTGCCGCCGTGCCGCGGCGCGTCCTTGGGTACTTCGGTATCCATGTGGTCACTTACGGCGATTTGATTAAGGCCGGCGACCCTCATAGCCGAGGGGGGTAGGCGTTACAAGGCCGTACGCCGGCCTCCCGCTCCCCCCTGGCCGGGCTCCTATCGGAACAGCGAATATCCCTTCGCGCCGGTCGCCGCCAACATTCAATGTATGTCCCTCTCCCCTCGCGGGAGGGCGATGTTCCCCTACTCGACATAAGGGGAATAAGCTACTAAGGTGGCTGCGACAGGCCGGCCTCTTGGGTTGTTTTGGGACTTCGCTAGTGGTTCTGCCACCACCAGCGGCGGCGGTCATAGTTGTAGGCGACCTCGTTCACGAAGCCGAGATTGTTGGGTTGCCACGATGGAATGTATTGCCTCGCGTAGCCAGCTCGGTGCCTTCGTCGGAAGGCATCAAGATATTGGACGTAGCCGTAGACGATTGCCGTGCTAACCCGTTCCGAAGATCAGCGGCGTCATTCGTCCGAATATTCAGAATCCCCGGAATGTAAAACTTTTTGCCGGAAACCAAAAAGGCGGCGCTAGAGGGCATTTTGGTTCCTCCTACGTAGTCCGGCTCGATGGGCAATTTTTCGCCTGGGTGAAGTACCTCAAATTTCATAAGCACATATTCTACTCGGGCCGGTGTGCTCCCGTGATTTTTAATCTGCATCACGACAGACGCCCTGTCAGCATCAAGCCTCAATCCTGGAGGCTTGTGGGACATCTGGACATAGGCCCGCAGTTCGGCGCGGGCCGTCCTGAATTGCTGCCAAGCAACCCACATCAAAAACGCAGTGATAACGACAAGCAGGGCCGCAGAGATGGCTTCGATGCCCTTGTTGTGCGTGTCGGCCAACTGCCAGACCCAGAAGAAGAAGGTCGGCTTATCGTCTATGGCATTTTGGGCGGCGTGCTCGTGCTGTGCAGTGTTCTGTGGTTCACACGATGACCCAAGCACGCCTAGCAGAAAAAGACCGACAAGTGGGACGGCAGGCCAATAACGCCATTGCGGGAGAATTGCGGTCGGAAGCTTGCACATCCCCAAAGCGTCCTACTTCTGAGTGCGCTTCCGCTTCCTCTTGCGGCTCTTATTGCGCCTCAGCAACGTGCTACCGCCGCTCCGAAAATGTCAGCATTCATGCGGTTGTTATAGCGGAACTGGAACTCGGCAACATAGAGCGGAAGGTACTTGCGGCTGACCTTGTGATAGGTGCCAACCACGCCGCGTTTCAGGATCGACCAGAAGCCTTCAATCGTGTTGGTGTGAACAGCACCAATGACGTGCTGGCCTTCCTCATGGCAGATCACGCCATGAGGATACTTATCCTTGAGCAGCCGATAGCCAGAGTGATTGTCGGTAGCGAGCAGGCTGACCTTGGTGCAAACCGTCTCGCGCACAAAGCTATCAAGCGTGCGGGTGTCGGTGTTGTCGATCACGCGAAGCACAACATTGCCCTTCCGGCTGATCGCACCGATGACGGCAGACTTGCCAGAACCGAGACCGCCAGACCCGCCGCCTCTCTTGTCCTTGTGTTTGTTATACCACTTGCCGCCGATATAGGTCTCATCAACCTCGACAATCCCGCCAAGCTTCTCGACAGGATGATCCGAAAGCGCGGCCCTGATCCGGTGCGCCATGTACCAAGCGGTCTTGAGCGAGCCGAAGCCCATGTAGCGCCAAAGCTGGCGCGCACTGATACCCTTCTTGGCGGTAAGCAGCAGATGGGTGACGTGGAACCAGTCGCGGAGCGGCTTATTCGTGTTCTCGAAAACGGTCCCGGTGAGGATCGAAAACCGATAGCCGGTAGAGCCGCCGGGGGCGCACTGAGTGCATTGCCAGTGCCACGGCCGGGTATGCAGCTCATAGACGTGGGGATTGCCGCAACGCGGGCAATGGACGCCGTTGGGCCACCTACGCGCCTTCAAATAGGCGCGGCAGGCGTCCTCATCCGGGAACATAGCCTCGAATTGCTTGACCGTAAGCTGGTGAACGGGCTTGGGCTGCTTTCTGCGGGTCATGGCGTGCCTCCTATAGAACAGGATATATGCACATGAAGCCCTTATGTCAAGAGGGGGAACATCGCCTCGCGGGAGAGGGTGCGGAGCGAAGCGAGGCGGGTGAGGGGACTAGGTGTTACCCGCGCTTGACGGCGCGACCTCGTACGCAAGCAGAGAGGTGATGACGGTCGGCGATCGATTTTCGGCCAATGTCTCTGGCACGCCACCTTTGCCCTTGCCAGAACCCGCAATTACGGAATGGTTACGCGATCCTGGCAATGGGAGCGTCGCGATTCCACATCTGTCAGGCGAGCGATGAAGCTGCCGATGACCCCGAGCCGATATCTGCTTCTGGCGCTCACTTTGTGGGGGCTGGTGATGATCGTTCCCGACCTGCTGAGGGTCACGCAGCCGCTCGGGTCCTTGGGTCTTTTCGTCAATAATGACGGCCTCGTCACCGACGTGACCAAGACTTTCCCCGATGAGGCCGCCTCGCCCGCGTGGCGGGCCGGGATCAGGGTCGGCGACCGGCTCGACCTTAAAGCCATGCGCTGCACGCTCGGCGAGCTGGCAAAATGCGGCAGCACAATCGCCGTGCTTACCGGCGTCGAATATCTGTTGCCGGGACGAACGGTCACGCTCGACTTTGCCGCGACAGATGGACGGCCGGCGCGGCAGGTGACTGTCGTCGCGGAGCCGCCTCCGTCGAACTTTCTCGTCCGCGCGGTGAATGTCCTCTGTCAGATCGCCGGCGTCCTGGTCGTGCTTGCCGCCGCGTGGCTGGTGTGGACGCGGCCATCGGCGATGAGCTGGGGTTTCTTCCTCTACGTGAACTGGTTCAATCCCGGTCTGGCCTTTGTGTTCTATGCCATCCTCGAGCCATGGCCGGTGCTCCTGCTTGCGCAGGAGATCGCGACGGTCGTCGCGCAGTCCGCCGGCTATGCGGGGCTCCTGCTCTTTGTGCTGCGCGTGCCGAATAGCAAGACCGAAGCCAGGTGGCGCGGCGTCGAACGGGCGTTGCCGATTGTCGCTTTGGTCTTTGCGGTCGTGTCGCTCGCTTCCTACCGTAGCTTGTTCGGCTATCCCGCCGAGACGCTGACCCGCGTCGCGATTCTCATGGGTTTCCTCGTCGCTCTTTGCGCAGTCGTAATCCTGCTGATCAGGCGGCGAACCCAGAAGCCCGAAGACTATCAGCGCGTGCGTTGGGTGCTGTGGGGCTGCCTCATCGGCCTCCCCGCCTTCCTCAGCGCCGACTTGGCCTCGACCACCACGATCTTCAGAACCCAATGGGGAGACTTCACGCCGAGTGAGGACATCATCGGTTTGCTCTATCTCGTGAACGGCGTGCTCTGCCTGTTCGTGTTCGAGGCGTTGCGCCGGCCGCGGGTGGTGAACGTGATGATCCCGCTTCGCCGGGTGACGATCTTGGGCCTCACTCTCAGCGTTCCGATTCTCTTTTTGCACCACGAAGTCGAACGCATCCAAAAGCATTTGAGTCTGCCGGGTTGGGCGTGGATCGTCATGGGGGCCGCGGCCGTGTTCCTGATTACCCGGCTGCATGAAGTGGCCGTGCACCTCGCCGATCGCTATTTCAACAGGGCGGTCGACGAGGCGGAGCGGAGGCTGGGGCAAGCCATTCGCGGCGCTAAAAAGGCCACCGAGATCGATAGGCTGCTCGCGGACGAAACCTGCAACGCGCTGAAGCTCGCTTCTGCCGCTGCGTTCCGCCACGAAGGGCCCGCGTTCACGCGCGACGGCAATGGCAAGGGCTGGGGTCGCGGCACGGCGAGGCGGATCGAGAGTGACGAACCGATGCTTGCGCCCGCGATCGAAGGCAAACCCTTCAGCCTGGCCGATCAGGACGGAGACGGCGTGGATTTCCCCGGCGGTCTCGCCCGCCCGGTCCTTGCCGTACCGGCCGTCAATCCGGTGCGCTGCTTTGCTGTCTCGCTTTACGGGCCGCATGAATCCGGCACTGACCTCGATACGAACGAGCGCGCGATGCTCGCGAGACTCGGCGCCGATGCGGCGGCGATGTATGCGGAGCTGGAGAACGGCACGCTGCGTGGCGAGGTCGCACGTCTCGAACGGAAGCTACGCGCCGCAAGCCCGGCTTCAAGCGGCCAGCGATAGGCGAAGGGGAGCGCATATGGCCGTCTACGAGCTTGATGGGACAGCGCCCGAATTTCCGGCGGACGGGCTCTACTGGATCGCTGAAACCGCTTCGGTGATCGGCCGCGTGCGGCTCCATTCCGAGGTGAGCATCTGGTACGGCTCGGTGCTCCGTGGCGACAATGAGTGGATCGAGATCGGCGCCCGGTCGCAGATTCAAGACAATGCGACGTTGCACACCGATCCGGGCTTTCCGCTGACCGTCGGGCGCGACTGCGTCATCGGCCACAATGTCGTGCTGCATGGCTGCACGATCGGCGATGCCAGCCTGGTCGGCATGGGGGCCATCGTCTTGAACGGCGCGAGGATCGGGGCGAATTGTCTGATCGGCGCGGGTGCGCTCATCACCGAGGGCAAGGAATTTCCCGACAATGCGGTGATCCTCGGCGCACCGGCAAAAGCCGTGCGCGAGAGCGACGAGACGGCAAGGGCGATGATCGTGCGGGCCGCAGAAATCTATGTCGAGCGCTGGAAGCGCTATGCCGCGGGACTGAAGCGCATCGGATGACTAGCAGCGTCACGTGGCAGTTCTTCATCGATCGCGGCGGCACCTTCACCGACCTCGTGGCGCGAGCGCCCGACGGCAGGCTGCTCACCCGTAAGCTGCTTTCCGACAATCCGCAGGCCTACGAAGATGCCGCGCTTGCCGGTATCGCCGACCTGCTCGGTTGCCCGCGCGACCGCCCCCTCCCCGCGCAGCTGATCGCGAGCATCAGAATGGGGACCACCGTCGCCACCAATGCGCTGCTCGAGCGCAAGGGCGATCCCCTGCTCCTCATCGTCAGCCAAGGCTTCCGCGACGCGCTCGAGATCGGCTACCAGGCGCGGCCCAAGATCTTCGCACGGCAGATCGAGAAGCCTTCAATGCTCTATGCCCGCGTCGCCGAGGTGCGGGAGCGTGTGCGCGCCAATGGCAGTGTCGAGATCCCGCTCGATCGCGAAGCGACGCGGGCGGCGCTTCGGGCGGCGCGCGCCGACGGCATCTCCGCCGTCGCCATCGTCTTTATGCATTCTTACGCCTTCCCCGCGCATGAGCGCGAGGCTGCCCGGCTCGCGCGCGAGGAAAGGTTCACGCAAGTCTCGGCGAGCCATGAGGTAAGCCCGCTCGTGAAATTCGTCGGCCGCGGCGATACCGCCGTGGTCGATGCCTATCTCTCGCCGCTGCTCCGCCGCTATGTCGATCGCGTCGCCACCGCGCTTGCGGTCTCTTCATCCCTCCCCTTGATAACGAGGGCGGCAGGGGGGGCGGGGCCACAAATGAAAGCCCCCCATCCGCCCGGCTCCGCGGGCCGGCCTCCCCACAAGGGGGAGGCAGGACATCCTCGGTTGCTCTTCATGCAATCGTCAGGTGGACTGACATCGGCGCGCCTTTTCAGAGGCAAGGACGCGATCCTCTCGGGACCGGCGGGCGGCGTGGTGGGAGCGGTCGAGACTGCGCGGGCGGCCGGCTTCGCCAAAATCATTGGCTTCGACATGGGCGGAACCTCGACCGACGTCTGCCACTATGACGGCGCTTACGAGCGGAGCCTCGAAAGTCAGGTGGCGGGGGCACGCGTCCGCGCGCCGATGATGCTGATCCATACCGTCGCCGCCGGGGGCGGATCGATCCTCCATTATGACGAGGCGCGCTTCCGCGTCGGACCCGACTCGGCGGGGGCCGATCCAGGCCCGCTCTGCTACCGGCGCCAGGGTCCCCTCACCGTCACCGACGCCAATGTCATGACGGGCAAGCTGCAGCCCGACTTCTTCCCGCGCATTTTCGGTCCGAAGCAGGACCAGCCGCTCGACGCTGAGTCCGTGGGCAAAGCGTTCAAATCGCTCGCCCGCAAGCTCGGCGACGGGCGTTCGCCCGAGGAGATCGCCGACGGCTTCATCAGGATCGCCGTCGAGAATATGGCGAACGCGATCAAGACCATCTCCGTTCAGCGTGGCTACGATGTGACGGCGTATGTGCTCAACTCCTTCGGCGGCGCCGGCGGACAACATGCCTGCCGCGTGGCTGACGCGCTCGGCATCAAATCGGTGCTGATCCACCCGCTCTCGGGCGTGCTGTCGGCCTATGGCATGGGGCTTGCCGCTCTCGGCGCGACACGCACGCAGACCGTGCTCGGGCGGCTCGACGAAGACGGGCTTGCCGCGCTCGCCAAGATGCGAGCCCCGCTCGAAGAGGAGGTGCGGCAGGAACTTTTGCGTCAAGGCGTTGATGCCAGCGACATCGCCGTCAGCGCCCAGGCCCATCTCCGTTACGCCGGAACCGACAGCGCGCTTCCAATTTTGGTGGCGAGATTACGCGGCATGCGCGCGTTGTTCGAGGTCGCGCATCAGAAACGGTTCGGCTTCATCAGTCCGGAGAAGGATATCGAGATCGAGGCGGTCGAAGTCGAGGCCAGAGGCGGCGGCGAGCCGATCGCCGAGCCCGATCCTACGGAGCAGACCACCGCGCCGGCCGCGCCTGATGCGCAAACGAGGATCTTTACCGCGGGCGACTGGCACGCGACGCCGGTCTTCCTGCGCGGCAATCTCGCGCCGGGACAGTCGATCCCGGGACCGGCCCTCATCATCGAGGACCATCAGACCGTCGTGGTCGAGCCCGCATGGCAGGCGCAAATTACGGCGCGCAATCACCTCCTCCTCACGCGCATCGTCAGAAAGACGCAAACGCGGGTCCGCAAACAGGCCGATCCGGTGATGGTCGAGGTGTTCAATAATCTGTTCGTCTCGATCGCCGAGCAGATGGGCTATGCGCTGCAAAACACCGCGCGCTCGGTCAACATCAAAGAGCGGCTCGACTTCTCCTGTGCCACCTTCGACGCCAAAGGCAACCTCATCGCCAATGCGCCGCATATCCCGGTCCATCTCGGGTCCATGGACCGAAGCGTCGCCACCGTGCTGCGAGAGGTGGGCGAGAAGCTCAAGCCCGGCGATGTCTATATGCTGAACGCGCCTTATAACGGCGGCACGCATCTCCCCGACATCACCGTGATCACACCGGTCTTCGGCGAGAACAGCCCCGACCTACTCTTCTTCGTCGCCGCGCGCGGGCATCATGCCGATATCGGCGGGATCGCCCCCGGCTCGATGAGTCCGAGGGCCACCCGCATCGAGGAGGAAGGCGTCTATATCGATCCCTTCAAGCTGGTCGCGAGGGGGCGCTTCCGCGAAGACGCCGTGCTCGAGCGTCTCACCAAAGCCCCCTACCCCGCGCGCAACCCGGCGCAGAACATTGCCGACCTCAAGGCTCAAGTCGCCGCCAACGAGAAGGGCGCCGCAGAGCTCCGCACCATGGTCCGCCATTACGGGCTGCCCGTGGTGCGGGCCTATATGGGTCATGTGCAGGACAATGCGGCCAACGCCGTCTCCCGGGCCATCGTAACGCTCAGAAACGCACGCTTCGAGGTCGAGACCGATCAGGGAAGCCTCATCAAGGTCGCCATCAAGATCGATCGCAAGGCAAAAAAAGCCGTGGTCGATTTCACCGGCACCAGCGCACAGACTTCTGATGCGTTCAACGCCCCGGAGCCAATCACGAGGGCGTGCGTGCTCTACGTGTTCCGCACACTCGTCGATGACGACATTCCCCTGAACGCCGGATGCCTCCGCCCGATCAAGATCGTCGTGCCCAAGGGCTCGATGTTGAAGCCGCGTTACCCCGCGCCGGTGGCTGCCGGCAATGTGGAGACGAGCCAGACGATCGTGAATTGCCTCTATGGGGCGCTCGGCACACTGGGTTCGGCGCAAGGCACGATGAACAATCTCACCTTCGGCAACGACCTCTATCAATATTACGAGACGATCTGCTCGGGCGCGCCGGCCGGACCCGGTTTCGACGGCGCCGCGGCGGTGCAGACGCATATGACCAATTCGCGCCTCACCGACCCCGAAGTGCTGGAGCTTCGCTACCCCGTGCTGGTCGAGCGCTTCGAGATCGTGCGTGGCTCGGGCGGCAAGGGGGAATGGTGCGCCGGCGACGGGACGCTTCGCGTCGTTCGTTTCCTGGAGCGCATGGACTGCGCGATCCTCTCAGGGTTCCGCAAGGTCAGGCCCTTCGGCCTGTTCGGCGGCGAGGCGGGACAGCTTGGCGAGAATTGGGTCAGGCGAAAGGGAGGGCGGCTCGAGCGGCTCAAGAGCTCCGACCAAACGGTGCTCGAGCCCGGCGAGGCCATCATCATCAAGACACCGACCGGCGGCGGGTTCGGTTCGGTCGGCGCGTTCGCAAAGAAGACCAAGGGCTAACCCGCGCGCGAAAGGAAGAAGGCGCGGGATCGAGATCCCGCGCCCTCTCTTGCCGTTGCCTCTCTACTCAGCGCTCGTTCGCAAGGTCCATTCAGAGTTACGGCGTTACGACGCCGATGGAGCCGCGCTGCGGCGTTCGGCCATGAACTGGTCGAACTCCGCCTTGTCCTTGGCGTGGCGCAGGCGCTGCAAGAAGGCCTGAAATTCGTTCGCCTCCTCCTCGAGCCGCCGCAAGGTGTCCGCGCGATATTCGTCGAAGGCGCGATTGCCGGTCGAGCCGAAGGCCGTCATGCCCCCGCCGAAGCGCCGTGCCTCATCGGTGAAATACTGCCGCCATGCCGTTCGATTTCCACAACATCCCATGCGTCCACTCCAGATCAGATAAGCCAAAATGCCAAGGCCGATGGGCCACCAGAGGATGAAGCCGACAATCATGGCTGTGATCCATGCCGGCTTCCCGTATTCGTCCAAGGTCGCAACCAGTTGCATCGAGGTCCTTCCTTCGGTGTGAATGTTATTCACATTTACATAAATGTCCCTCCGCCGCCCAGAGTCAAGGGCCGACACAAAATGTGATGGATCGTATGGCCTGCGGGCGCGCTCGAAGCACACGGAAAGGCCCAAAACGGCAACAATATTCTAATCCTCGGCGGGCTAGCTTGAGCCGGCGCAAACGGGGTGAACGTTGGGGGTTAGCCAAATGGCGTTTCATTGGCGCGGGCTCGCGGTGCTCGCCGTGACCTCGCTCCTTCTTGCCGCCAGCGCCGGCGATCGCGGCGCGTTGTCGCGCACTTTGCGCGACGCGAAGCCTCATGGCGCGGTCGCAGCCGCTCACACCATGCCGATCCAGGGCATCGACGTGTCCTATTGGCAGGGCACTATCGACTGGGACGCGGCGCGTGCCGCGGGCATCCACTTCGCCTTCATCAAGGCGACCGAGGGCGGCGATCATCTCGATCCGAAGTTCCTCGACAATTGGCATGGAGCCAAGCGCGCCGGCGTCGCCCGCGGGGCCTATCATTTCATCTATTGGTGCCGGCCGGCGCATGAGCAGGCGCTGTGGTTCATGCTGAACGTGCCGGCCGATGCCGAGGCGCTACCGCCCGTGCTGGACGTTGAATGGAACACGTATTCCAAGACTTGCCCGCAAAGGGTCTCGCGCGGGGCGGCGCTGAAAACGATCCGTACCTTGCTCGCGGCCTTGGAGACCCATAGCGGGAAGCGGCCGATCATTTACACCGACCCCAAGTTTCACCGCGATGTGCTCGAGGGCGCATTCCCCGACTATCATTTCTGGCTGCGCTCGGTCGCGGCGAAACCCGGCGAGGTCTATCGGGATCGCGCTTGGACCTTCTGGCAATTCACCACCACCGGTACGGTGCCGGGTGTGCGCGGCAAGGTCGATCGCAACAGCTTCAATGGCACGCGCGCCGATTGGGAGCGGGTGCTGAACTGGCTCCAGGCCGGCCGCTGATCGGGTGCCAGCGACGTTACCGTGACCTCAAGATGACGGAGCCTGTTTGGTATCGGTGAGGATGCCGAGACCTTTCAGGTAGATCAGCATGGCGCTTTCGAGGATCTCCTCGGGGTTCATCGGTATTTTTTGCGCCTGAAGCTCGCCTTGGGCGAACAGCGTGGCGACGCCGTGGGAGATCGCCCAGATATGAAGGCTCATGAGCTTGATCGGCGGGCGTTCGCTCTCGGGCAGCTGCCGGCACAGTGCGGTCGCGGCCTGTTGCAGAACATCGAAGGCGCGCTCGGCGGCGGGCATCGGTTCGCGCGGGGCCTCGGCGAGGCCCGTCTCGAACATTACCGTGTAGCTCGCAGGCTCCTCGCGCGCGAAGGCGAGATAGGCGCGGCCGAGATGCTCGAAGGCGGAGAGCGGCGTGGGAATACCGTTATTCCAGGCCTTGTCGAGACGCGCGGCGAAACGCTCGAAACCCGAACGGGCGACCTCGGCCAGTAGCGCGTCGCGGTCGCGGAAATGGCGGTACGGCGCGGCAGGGCTGACGCCCGCGAGCCGCGCCGCCTCGGTCAGGCTGAAGCCCGCAGGTCCGTATTGCTCGATCAGCTTGCGTGCCGCCTCGAGCAGAACCTCTTTGAGGTTGCCGTGGTGATAGGAATGCGGGCGCCGCCAACGGTCCGAAGGACTCATGTAAAGGGCTTTTACATGAAAGCGCCGGCGGCTGCCAGCGGAAGCAATTTCTGCCCGCCGTCGCCCTAACGCGTTGGCACTGGAGGCGATGGGGCAGGTGCAGGGTCCGCTTTGTTCTTGTCGACGATCTGCAGGTCGCTGAACTGTACCCAGCCGAGAAGCAAGGCGGCCGGAGAGGCGAAGATCGCGCAGATGACGAGGAACGCGAGCGCGCCAATCAAAAATCGCATGGAAACCCCCAGACTCTTCCGGCTATTGCCGGGCTTGTGTGTCGGCCGCCGGCGGGTCGGTGAGCCTCATGACCGGAAAGTCGTAAGGCTGCTTGATCGCGCAGGCGGCAACGAGCAGTGCTGACATGATGCCGAGCGCGGCGGTCGCGCCGACCGACGCGCCTCGAACCGTCCTCGATTGCTGGTTCATGTAGCGCCTCCATTTTGAGGAGGAGCTTCACCGCGGAATCGCAAAAAAAGTGATCTAAGCGGCCACCGAAATTCGCGAATGCGGTAAATGAATTGCTGACGGGCGTCTTGTCACGCGCCAGACCAGGGGCGATCCGCAACAAGGGGCGCGACGCACGCCTTTGAGCGCGGCCGGTTAGCCTTTGCTGCGGCGCGGGGCATAGCCGTAGGTGTTGCGGGCGCGGACGTGTCCGTTCTTGGCATGCAGGAGCGCCTCGGAGCGCTCCTTCCGGGCGATCGATTTCGCCTTCTCCCAAGCCTCGCTCTGGGTCTTGAAGGTGGCGAGCGGCTCGGATGCTCCTTCGGCTTTGACCGCCCAACCGTCTCCATGGCTGACCACGTGCTGGTTCCTGCCCATGGCTCCCTCTCCTCAAAGAGCCGTTCGCCCCGGGCACTATAGTCGAGCCCGACCTCCCCTTGAAGCAGAGCCAACGGTCTCGCGCTGTGCTAGATCGATCGGACCGAAGCATGCCCTTGCGATCCGTCGGCACACTCTCATGGAAGCACGCCTCAACCCCAAAGAGCCGCTCAAGATCGGCTGGCGCGAATGGGTGGGACTGCCCGATCTCGGCGTCGCCGCGATCAAGGCAAAGGTCGACACCGGAGCCAGGACCAGTGCGCTTCACGCCTACGATATCGAGTCCTTCCGCCGCGGGGGTGCGCTGTGGATCCGTTTTGCGCTCCATCCGCTGCAACGGAGCAACGCGATGAAGGTGGCTTGCGAGGCGCGGGCCATCGACGAGCGCTTGGTGCGGAACTCAGGCGGCGGCGTGGAACACCGCTACATCGTCACGACCCTGCTCAAGATCGGGGACAGTTCGTGGCCGATCGAACTCGCCCTTGCCAATCGCGATCAGATGGGCTTCCGCATGCTACTCGGCCGCACGGCGCTGGAGGGTCGCGTTCTGGTCGAGCCCGGCCGCTCCTATCTCCTGGGCGCACGGCCGGCCAGACCGCGCCACCGGGGCAAGCTCTCTTCCCTCCGGACGGGAAAATTGTCGCGATAACGCAACCTCACACGCATCGGTCACGAGTCCCATGAAGATCGCGTTGCTCGCGCGCAATCCGCACCTTTACAGCCATCGCCGCATCTGCGAAGCGGCGCGCGCGCGCGGCCATGAGATCGAAGTCATCAACACGCTCAGGGTCTCCATCAACATCACCTCGCGGCGCCCCACCCTCTATTATCACAAACGGCGGCTGGAAGATTTCGATGCGGTGATTCCGCGCATCGGCGCATCGGTCACCTTCTACGGGCTCGCCGTGCTGCGTCAGTTCGAGGTCATGGGTGTCTATCCGTTGAACGAGTCGGTGGCCATCGGCCGTTCGCGCGACAAGCTCCGCTGCCTTCAGCTCTTGGCACGGCGGGGGATCGGGCTGCCGGTTACCGCCTTCACCCACGATCCGAAACAGGCCGAAGACATTATCGACCTGGTCGGCGGTGTTCCCGTCGTCATCAAGCTGCTCGAAGGGACGCAAGGCATTGGCGTGGTGCTGGGCGAAACGATGAAGTCGGCGAAGTCGGTGATCGAGGCGTTCCATGGCGTGAATGTCAACATCCTGGTGCAGCAATTTATCAAGGAGGCCGATGCCACCGATATCCGCGCGCTCGTCATCGGCGAGAAGGTGGTGGCGGCGATGCAGCGATCCGGAGCGCCCGGCGAGTTCCGCTCGAATCTCCATCGCGGCGGCGCCGGCGAAATGGTGCGCATTACGCCGCAAGAGCGAAGCGTCGCAGTCAGGGCCGCGCGCACACTCGGCCTCAATGTTTGCGGCGTCGACATGCTCCGCTCGAAAAGCGGGCCGCTCGTGGTCGAGATCAATTCATCGCCGGGGATCGAGGGGCTGGAAAAGGCGACCGGGATCGACGTGGCGAGCCTGATGATCGAATTCCTCGAGCGCAATGCCGCCCCGGGGCATACCCGTACCAAAGGCAGGGGCTAGAATTTGCCTTTGGCCTTTTGGCTCGTCCGCAGCCTCGGCACGATCCCCCTTCGCATCTCCGTTTCTTGCGTTAAAGTCGGCACGATTTTCAGGAGATATGAGCAATGGACGTTGTGTTTGCCCGCGGCCGGATTGCTTGGAACGGTGGTTTCCGGTTTGGAATCCTGGTCTTAACCGCTCTCTTGGCCGGGACGCCTTCGGCCGCCGAGGAGAACAAGCCCTCGCCTTGCACCGAGGATGCGATGATCGTGTTCGATGCCTCTGGTTCGATGTCGGGCAACCAGACGCTCGGCATCCCGAATTCGCGGCCCCGCATCGATGAGGTGCGCGCCGCCCTCGCTCAGGTCTTGCCGACCGCCACCAAGCATCGCCGCGTCGGTCTCATCACCTACGGGCCGGGACCTTACAATCAGTGCAACGTCAAACTGGATCTCAAGCCGACCGCCGACGCCGCCAGGGTCATCATGCGCGCGGTCAACGCCCTGGTTCCTGCCGGCAAGACGCCGCTCACCGCGGCTGTCGTGCAGGCCGCGGAGGTGCTGAATTACCGTAGCAAGCCTGGCGTGATCGTGGTGGTAACCGACGGAGAGGAGACCTGCGGCGGGTCGCCGTGCCGACTGGGAAAAGAGCTTCGTCTTCTTGCCGATCAGCTTACCGTTCACGTCATCGCCTTCCGCTATGAAGGCTTCTCTTGGACGGGAGGCAGCAGCGTGATGGACCTCATGTGCCTCGCCAACGAGAATCGCGGGCTCTATGCGCGCGCCAACTCCGAGGAGGATTTGGTCGACGCGCTGGAGAAGACGCTGGACTGCCCGATGATCTCGCAAACAGGCCCCGCCCGCATCACCAGGTGAGCGGCACGCGCGAACAAGCGTGGAGAATTTTCGCGCCGAGTCTACTCGGCTTGTGGAGGCGTGCCGGCGGCCGGAGAGGCTCCGGCGTCATCCCCTGAGCCGGCGGCGTTCTCGCTTCCAGGCACGTCGTCGACGAAAAGGATGCCGTCCTCGATCGCGGCCTCTTCGGCGCCTTCCATCTCGTATTGCTCGCCATTCTAGAGCTCGACGGTGCAGCTCGGTTCGCAAGCCGGCTCGACCACCGCCTGCGGCGCGATGGTCAGTTCGGTGCTGTTACCGCCTGCCTTGATGGTGACGGTGTGAGGGTCGGGGTCGATGTTGGAGATGGTAAGAGCCTGCGCCGGAAGGGCAGAAAAAAGGCCAAGTACGCCGAGGCCTAAAATGGTGACAGTCCTCATCCTGAGTTCCCTCTGATGGGCGGCCAACTCCTCCGGACGCAGAGCTCTTCCCCCACAGGTTCATACCCGTGCCCAGAATATCCATACAAGAGCGCCCGGATTTTGTTGCCGCCGCGGCCAAACTGTGCCGCCCTCTCCGTCGTTGTTTTGCACCGGTTTCGCTCGTGATCAAGCATGTTTTTCGCTGCCGTGAACCAATTCCCCGCGGGCGCGTTGAGATGCGAGACGTTGCGGGGCACGGCAATTGTGCAGTGCAACAAGGAAACGTCTTGGCGATGCCGGTGGGGCCTCTTAAGCTTGGTGGATGGCTAGCGGGCACGCCTCCAATCGGAAAGGAGCTTCCGATGGACGTAACAGCCACCCTGACCGCCGCTATGGCGGTAATGTCGTTTTGCTTTCTTGCCGCCGTTATTCTGGGGATGATCTAAGGCAGGGCCCTCAAGCCATTTCGCAGCTTCGAAACTCACCCGGGTCCCTCCAGCGGGTGCCGGCAAAGCCTTGCGCCCGTACCGTCAAGCCGCCGCCTCGGCGATGAGCTTCGGATCGTAATTGAGAATCGGCGCGAGCCAACGTTCGGCCTCGGCAAGGCTCCAATCCTTGCGCACGGCATAATCGGCGACTTGGTCGCGGCCGATCTTGCCCACGCCGAAATAGCGGGCCTCCGGGTGCGAGAAGTAAAAGCCTGAGACGGCAGCGGCCGGCCACATGGCAAAAGACTCCGTCAGCTTGAGACCTGTCGCCTTCTCGGCGTCAAGCAGCGCAAACAGGGTGCGCTTCTCGGTGTGGTCGGGCTGGGCCGGGTAGCCCGGCGCCGGGCGGATGCCGGCATAGGCCTCTGCGATCAACTCTTCGTTGGTCAGCTTCTCCCCGGGTGCATACGCCCATAACTCACGCCGCACCTTTTCATGCAGCGCCTCGGCAAAGGCCTCCGCCAGGCGGTCGGCAAGCGCCTTGACCATGATCTTCGAATAGTCGTCGTTGGCGCGCTCGAATCGCCGCGCAATGTCCTCCTCGCCGATACCGGCGGTCACCGCGAAGCCGCCGACATAGTCGGAGACCCCCGTCTCTTTCGGCGCGACGAAGTCGGCGAGCGCGAGATTGGACTTGCCCTTATCCCGGTCCATCTGCTGGCGGATGGTGTGAAGGGTGGCGAGCGTCTTCGCGCGCGTCTCATCGGTAAAGATTTCGATATCGTCGCCCTTGCTGGCGGCAGGCCAGAAGCCGACCACGCCATTGGCGGTCAGCCACCGCTCCTCGATGAGCTGGTTCAGCAAGGTCCGCGCGTCCTCATAAAGGTCGCGCGCGGCTTCGCCATATTTGTCGTCGTCGAGGATGCGGGGAAAGGTCCCCTTGAGCTCCCAGGCGTGGAAGAACGGCGTCCAGTCGATATAAGGGGCGAGCTCGCCGAGGTCGTAGCTCGTGAAGGCGCGCGTACCGAGGAAGGACGGCTTGGGCGGCAGGTAGCGCGCCCAATCGAGCTTGAGCTTGTTGGCGCGCGCCTGTTGCAGCGCGACGCGGCGCTTGTCGGCCTGGCCCCGGGCATAGGATTCCGCCATGCTGCGATATTCTTCGCGTACCCGGGCAATGGCCTTCGGCCGTTCCTCTGGCGACATAAGATTCGACACCACGCCGACGGCCCGGCTGGCATCGGTCACATAGATTGCCTGGCTCTTATGGTAGTTCGGGCTGATCTTCACCGCCGTGTGGACGCGGCTGGTGGTGGCGCCGCCGATGAGTAGCGGCAGATCGAAGCCCTCGCGCTCCATCTCGGCGGCGACATGGCACATCTCGTCGAGCGACGGCGTGATCAGGCCCGACAGGCCGATGATGTCGACCTTCTTCGTGCGTGCCGTGTCGAGGATCACTTGCGCCGGTACCATGACGCCGAGATCGATCACCTCGTAATTGTTGCATTGGAGCACGACGCCGACGATGTTCTTGCCGATGTCGTGCACGTCGCCCTTCACCGTGGCGAGCAGGATCTTGCCGGCGGACGGGTGATCGGCGAGACCAAGCTCCCGTTTCTCCTTTTCCATAAAAGGCATGAGATAGGCGACGGCCTGCTTCATCACCCGGGCGGACTTCACCACCTGCGGCAGAAACATTTTGCCTGCGCCGAACAAATCGCCGACCACGTTCATCCCGGCCATCAGCGGTCCCTCGATGACATGGAGCGGACGCTCGGCGTTCCGCCTCGCTTCCTCGGTGTCCGCCTCCATGTGGGTGCCGATGCCGTGAACGAGCGCGTGGATCAGGCGCTCGTCGACGGGCTTTTCACGCCAAGAGAGATCGACTTCGCGTTTCTGCGCGCCCTCGCCCTTGTAGCGCTCGGCCGCTTCGAGCAGCCGGTCGGTCGCATCCGGCCGGCGGTTGAGGATCACGTCCTCGACCAGGGTCCGCAGCTCGGGGTCGATGTCGTCGTAGAGCGCAAGCTGCCCGGCATTGACGATGCCCATGTCCATGCCGGCCTTTATCGCATGATAGAGGAACACCGAATGCATGGCCTCGCGCACGCGTTCATTGCCGCGAAAAGCAAACGAGAGGTTCGATACGCCGCCGGACACATGCACATAGGGGAGCTCGGCCTTGATCCGGCGCGTCGCCGCGATATAGGCGCGGGCATAGTCGTTGTGCTCCTCGATGCCGGTTGCGACCGCAAAGATGTTGGGATCGAAGATGATGTCTTCCGGAGGGAAGCCGGCCTGCTCGGTCAGGAGGCGGTAAGCGCGCTTGCAAATCTCGAACTTGCGCTCGGCCGACTCGGCCTGGCCTTTCTCGTCGAACGCCATGACCACTACGGCGGCGCCATAGCGGCGCACTTTGCGCGCGTGGTCGAGGAAAGGCGCCTCGCCTTCCTTCATGCTGATGGAATTGACCACCGCCTTGCCCTGCACGCATTTCAGCCCCGCCTCGATCACCGACCATTTCGAGGAGTCGATCATGATCGGCACGCGCGCGATGTCCGGCTCGGCCGCGATCAGGTTGAGTAAGGTGACCATGGCCTGCTCGGAATTGAGCATGCCCTCGTCCATGTTGACGTCGAGCATGTTGGCGCCGTTCTCCACCTGCTGGCGCGCAACCTCGAGCGCCGCGGCGTAATCGTTCGCTTCGATCAGCTTGCGGAAACGCGCGGAGCCGGTGACGTTGGTCCGCTCGCCGACCATGACGAAATTCTGGGCGCCGTTGGACATGAGCGCCTACCCGTGGACGAAGGGCTCGAGGCCGGAGAGCCGGAGCTTGTGGGCGACCTCCGGCACGCGCCGCGGCTTATATTTGGACACCGCCGCGGCAATGGCGCGAATATGCTCAGGCGTGGTCCCGCAACAGCCGCCGACAATGTTGATGAGGCCGTCGCGCGCCCATTCCTCGAGCAGACCGGCCATGAATTCGGGGCTCTCGTCGTATTCGCCCATCTCGTTGGGAAGCCCGGCATTGGGGTAGACGCTGACATAGGTGCCGGCAACATGAGCAATCTCGTCGACGCAAGGCCGCAGCTGCTCGGCGCCAAAGGCGCAGTTGAGCCCGATGGAGAAGGGCTCAAGATGCTGCATGGAGTACCAGAAGGCCTCGGGCGTTTGGCCCGAGAGGTTGCGCCCCGAAAGATCGGTGATGGTGCCCGAGATCATGATGGGCAGCACCACGCCCAATTCATCGAACACCTGCTCGACGGCGAAGCCCGCAGCCTTGGCGTTGAGCGTATCGAATACCGTTTCGATAAGGAGCGCGTCGCAGCCGCCCTCGATCAGTCCGCGCGCCTGGACGGTATAGGCCTCGACCAGCGCATCGAAGCTCGCATTGCGAAATCCGGGATTGTTCACATCGGGGGAGATCGAGGCGGTGCGGTTGGTGGGGCCGATCGCGCCGGCGACGAAGCGCGGCTTTTCGGGCGTCTTCTCGGTCCAGGAATCGGCCGCTTCGCGCGCGAGTTCGGCGGCGGCGACATTCATCTCGTAGACGATGTCCTCAAGTCCGTAATCGGCCTGGCTGATGGCCTGAGAATTGAAGGTGTTGGTCTCGATGATGTCGGCGCCGGCTTCGAGATAGGCGTCATGGATCGCGGCGATGATCTTGGGCTCGCTTAAGACCAAGAGATCGTTGTTGCCCTTGAGATCGCGCTTGTGATCCTTGAAGCGATCCCCGCGATAGCCCGCCTCGTCGAGCTTGTAGCGCTGGATCATGGTGCCCATGGCGCCGTCGAGGATGAGGATGCGCTCGCGCACTTCCCGCTTCAGCGCTTCGATGCGTTCTTGCCGGGTCATGACACCGCCTTTGCATCCGCAAACGCCTTGGCCGGGCGCAGGCCCAGCAAATGGCAGATGGCATAGGCGAGGTCGGCGCGGTTCAGCGTGTAGAAGTGAAACGCGGCGATGCCTTGGTCGACGAGGCCAAGCACCTGCTCGGCGGCGACCGCGGCCGCGACCAGATGGCGCGTTTCCTGATCGTCGTCCAGGCCCTCGAATTTGTGGCCGAGCCAGTCCGGCACGCACGTGCCCGATTTGGTGGCGAAGGCCGAGACCTGCTTGAAGTTGTGGATGGGGATGATGCCCGGCACGATGGGAATGGTGACGCCGCTTGAGCGGACGCGATCGAGATAGCGGAAGTAGACTTCGTTATCGAAGAAGAACTGGGTGACGGCGGTGGTGGCGCCGGCGTCGATCTTGGCCTTGAGCATGTCGATATCGGCCTCGACACTCGGCGACTCCGGATGCTTCTCAGGATAGCAAGCGACGGCGACTTCGAATGGTGCAATCGCCTTGAGCCCTTTGACGAGGTCGGCGGCGTTGACATAGCCGCCTTGTGTCGGCTCGTAACGATTGCCGACCCCTCCAGGGGGATCGCCGCGCAACGCCACAATATGGCGCACGCCCAAATCCCAATAGTCGCGGATGATCTCGTCGTTGTCCTCACGCGTCGCCGCAACGCAGGTGAGATGCGCGGCGGGTTTGAGCGTGGTCTCGCGCAGGATGCGTGCGACCGTGGCGTGGGTACGCTCGCGGGTGGAACCGCCAGCCCCATAGGTCACCGAGACGTAGCGCGGCCGGAGCGGCTCGAGGCGGCGGACCGACTGCCACAATGTGTGCTCCATCGCCTCGGTCTTGGGCGGAAAGAACTCGAACGAGACATCGATCGCGCCGCGGCCGAGGATGCGGCTTTTGGGTTCGGAGGATGCGAGCATCAGGCGGCAGCCTCCACTTTTGTGCCCGCCTTCCGCTTCTTGGCGGCAAGGGCAGGCTTCAAGCCAAGCCACAGCGATACCGTGAGCTTGCCGTCCGAAGGCGCGGGCTTGAGCTCGCGGAAGCGCTCGAGTTTGAGCCCCGCATTCTCGAACAGGCGTCCAAGCTGGTCGCGGGCGAAACCGAGCCGGCGGTGGGCCGACTGCTCGCGCAGGAATTCAAGCTCGTGCGGGGCGAAATCGACGACGAGCAGCCTGCCCCCGGGCGCCAGCAGACGCGCGGCCTCGGCAACCGCCGCGGCCGGATCGTCGAGAAAATGCAAGACCTGATGCAGCACCACGGCGTCGGCGGCGCCGTCGGGCAGCGGAACGTTATGAAGATCGCCGTGGCGCACTTGCGCTTGGAAGAGCCCTGCCCGCTCCAGCTTCATGCGCGCATAAGCCAGCATCGCGCGATTGAGATCGAAGCCAAGCGCCCGATTGGCGCGGGGGGCGAACAGTTCGAGGATGCGGCCGGTGCCGGTGCCGAGATCGACGAGCAGCGTGAAGCGCCCGTGCCCCAGCGCCGCATCGATGGCGGCTTCGACCTCCCTCTCGGTGACATGCAGAGCGCGGATCCGGTCCCACTCGCTCGCATGCGCATCAAAATAGGCCTGGGCCGCCTCGGCGCGCGCCTTCTGCACGGCGGATGCCCGCGCGCGATCGCGCGCAAGGGTAAGGTCGGTCGGGTCGAGGCTCGCGACGATGGCGTGGGCGAGCGTCGCTTCCGCGCCCGAATCGGCGAGGCGGAAGAACACCCATGAGCCTTCGCGGAAGCGCCGGATCAGACCGGCCTCGGCCATGAGCTTGAGATGCCGGCTGATGCGGGGCTGGCTCTGGCCGAGGATCTGGGTCAGATCTTTGACGTTAAGCTCGCCGGCGGCGAGCAGCGCCAGGATGCGAAGCCTGGTCGCCTCGCCGGCGGAGCGCAAGCCCGCTAGCGCCTGGGCGCGCGACAGGCCGGGCTGGACCTCGGACAAGTCCACCCGCGACTTGGCCGCGGCAAGTTCCGTCCGCTTGGCTCGGTTCTTAGCATCGCCTGACATAAAGATATGTTTATACGTTTTAGGCCGCCGAGGCAAGTCCTCACGACACACGGCTCACCTTCGCGCGAAGTGTTTGTATTTGATGCGCTTGGGCAGCACGGAATCCTCGCCCAGCCGCCGCTTCTTGTCCTCCTCGTAATCCTCGAAATTGCCCTCGAACCATTCGACGTGGCTGTCGCCCTCGAAGGACAGAATGTGGGTGGCGATGCGGTCCAAGAAGAAGCGGTCGTGGCTGATGATCACGGCGGAGCCGGGGAAATCCTCAAGCGCCGCTTCGAGCGATGACAGCGTCTCGACATCGAGGTCGTTGGTAGGCTCGTCGAGAAGGATCAAATTGGCGCCGGATTTGAGCATCTTGGCGAGATGCACGCGGTTACGCTCGCCGCCCGAGAGCTGGCCCACTTTCTTCTGCTGGTCAGGGCCCTTGAAATTGAACCAGCCGACATAGGCGCGGGCCGGCACTTCGCGGTTCCCAAGTTTGATCACGTCATTGCCGCCCGAGATCTCCTCGAACACGGTCTTCTTGCCCTCGAGCGCATCGCGGGACTGATCGACATAACCGAGCTTGACCGTGTCGCCAATGCGGATCGCGCCGTCATCGGGCTTATCCTGGCCGACGATCATGCGGAGCAGGGTGGTCTTGCCGGCGCCGTTCGGCCCGATCACGCCGACAATGCCGCCAGGAGGCAGCTTGAAGGAGAGACCGTCGATCAGAAGCCTTTCGCCGAAGCCCTTGTTCAAGCGATCGGTCTCGATCACCAAATCGCCGAGCCGGGGCCCGGGAGGAATGGTGATCTGCGCCTTACCGCCTCTGTCGCGGCCTGCTTCGGCGAGCATCTCCTCGTACGCGCGGATGCGCGCCTTGGACTTGGCCTGGCGGGCCTTAGGGCTCGCCCTGATCCAGTCGAGCTCGCGCGCGAGCGTCCGGTCCCGTGCCTCGTCCTGCTTGCCCTCGACTTCGAGCCGCTTCTGCTTCTGCTCGAGCCAGGAGGAATAGCTTCCCTTGTAAGGAATGCCCTGCCCTCGGTCGAGCTCGAGCGTCCATTCGGTGATATTGTCGAGGAAGTAGCGGTCGTGGGTCACCATTATCACGGTGCCCGGATAGTCGCGCAAATGATGCTCGAGCCACGCAACGCTCTCGGCGTCGAGATGATTGGTCGGCTCGTCGAGCAGGAGGATGTCGGGCTTGGCAAGCAAGAGCCGGCAGAGCGCGACACGACGCTTCTCGCCGCCGGACAGAGCCTCCACCGGGGCGTCGCCAGGCGGGCAACGCAGGGCGTCCATGGCCTGTTCGACCTGCGCGTCGAGGTCCCAGAGGCCCTGGGCGTCGATCGTGTCTTGAAGCTGCGCCATCTCCTCAGCGGTCTCGTCGGAATAGTTCATGGCAAGCTCGTTGTAGCGATCGAGCTTCGCCTTCTTCTCGGCGACGCCCTCCATGACGTTGCCAGTCACATCCTTGGTCTCGTCGAGGACGGGCTCTTGGGGCAGAAAGCCCACGCTCACGCCGTCCGCAGCCCAGGCTTCGCCCACGAATTCCGTTTCTTGAGCCGCCATGATGCGAAGCAGGGTCGATTTGCCCGAGCCGTTCACGCCGACCACGCCGATCTTGGCGCCGGGCAGGAAGGCGAGCGTGACGTCCTTCAACACCTGCTTGCCGCCCGGATAGGTCTTGGACAGGCGGTTCATGACATAGACGAATTGGGGCGTGGCCATCGGGGCGCTCCGGGAGCTCCTGAATTGCGGTCGCAAGGGAAGATTGGGCTTCTAGCCAATCGCCGAGCCGGACTCAATCGCTATCGCCGAGCAGTTCCGGCAGACGTTCCTTCAACTTGGCGGCAAGCGCATCGACCGGGTTCTCCCCGAGGGGCTCGATCTCGGAAAGGGCCTGCGCGAAGGCGTCGGGCGTCAGCGCGGCGATCGGTAACACCCGGCACCAGTCATTCCCGATGAGGAAGCTGCGGTAGTTCCGCTCTTCATCGGTGAAGCGATGGGCCTTGGGCGCCACACCCACGACCGGCAGACGCGCCGAGACCGCCTCAGAGACCATCGTGCTCGAATCCTCGGTACAGACAATGATTTCGGCCTTGCCGAAAATCTCAGGCAGAGTTCCCGGGCCTGCGGTTCGGTAGTCGATGAAGCGGGCGATCGTGCTCTCGTCCTTGGCGAGCTCCGCGATCTTGTCGGCAACGTAGGGCGGCGTCCGCCGCGAGGTCGAGACCAGCCATCGCGTGCCCCAAGCCTTGGCAAGATCGGCGGCGAAGGCGAGCAGGCGATCCCATTCCTCGGGCCGGTAGTGGAAGGTGCCGGCATTGCCGCCGATGAGAAGGCCGCAAACGCGGGGTGCTGCTCCGGCCCGTAACGCGGTACGACCGCGGGACGGCCCAGCGCATCGGGGTCGATCGACGACGGCTTGAGCATGACCAGGTGCCGATCGCTGCCGGCACAATCGTCGTAGGAGGAAATGACGAGGTTGAAGTTTTCCGGTCCGAGCCCGCGCAGCAGCGACCCGCAAAAGATGTTCGGCACGCCGAGGAAGCGCGTCACGCAGATATTCGGCATCAACGTCTCGCCGCCCGCCGAGATCACGAGGTCGGCCTTGGGCAGCGCGTAGGCGTCGATGCGATAAGCCATGCGCAACATGCGCGGCGGGAAGAAGGTCTTGGCGCCGATGCGGCGCCTGAGCCATCGCGTCGGCACGATCCACTTGCGCTTCACCTCGATGCGCGCGACCTCAACCTGACGCAATCGCCCAATCGCGGCGATGACACCTTCGGCCGGGTGATAGTGACCGGGCTTCGCGTCGGTCAGGAGAATGACCTTGAGGGGACGCTTCACGGCACCTTCCGGCATGACCGCAGACGATCGGGCGTTACGCATCGCGCGCCGGACCGGCGCCGCGCGGCACCGGACGCCAAAACACCAGATTGCGCGAGGGAATCTTTCTCTGCCGGTATCCCCTCTCAATAAGCATGTCCCGGCAATCCTGCCGCCATTGGCACGCACTGTTCTCGACCAGCAGCAGAAGCGGCCATAGCGCGTCGGGCGCGCCGGCGAAGAAGGGAAACAGGATCAAGTCCTCGGCGCCCTCCACGTCGATCTTGATCGCGTCGATCCGCGTCAAGCCCAATTTCGCCACGAGACCGATGAGACTTTCGCTCGGGACTTCGATCAGTTCGCCTCCCGCCGTGCTCCGGTCGAACAGGATCGAGCTGTTGCCCATATTCTGCCGGTCGGTCTTGAAGGCGACGGTTCCGGAGCGTTCGTGCACAGCCACCGGCTCGATGGTCACGTTAGTGAGCTTGTTTAGCAACACGTTGCAGCGCAGCCGCTCGAGCGCAAGCGGATGCGGCTCGACGGCGATGATGCGCGCGTCGGGCCCGGCGCGGAGCGCTGCGTAGATCGTGTAGATCCCGACATTGGCGCCGATATCGATGAACACGCAGCGCGGATGCAGGATTCGGGAGAGCATCCGAAGCTCGTAGCGGTCGTAAAGATGCGGCAGAATCAGGATCCGCTTCTCGCAGGAATTGCCGTGGGGATGTAACCGCATGCGCTGCCGGCCCAGCACGGTGACATCGATGGGCGCGCGGCTAAAGCGCCGCAGCAGCGAGCGGAGCGGTCGTGCCATCTTGCGCGCGTAGCGTCCGGCCGGGATCATGCGCCCGACCCGCATCAGACTTCGCTGCGTCAGATTCGGCGGGAACGCTCCGAACGGGCTCTCCGGTCCGAACTCGCTTCTTATGCTGCTCAAACCACAGGTCCTCGGCATCGGGGAAGCGGGGCAGACTAACATGGGGGCGGACGCCGACCAACCGAGCCCGTCCCCCTCGCGGCCACGACGCCGCTTGGCAAACCGACTTCAGCCCAGCACAATCAGAACCGTCATTTAAGAGGGACACGGCGTGGCTAAGCAGCCGGCGAGCAACGACACCGACTGGGTCCTCAAGGCGATGGTCGCGGTCGCGGCCTCGGACGGAGGGCTCGATGCGCGGGAGACCGGCCTCATCCAGCAGGTCTATAAGGACCAGTCGGGCCGGACGCTGAGCGCCGAGGAGGTGGCGCGGGCCGTCGAGGCGCTCGCCAAGGGCGATGCGATCGCCGAATTCGCCGCGGCATCGAAGGCGCTCAACCGAAACGCCAAGGAGGGGGTCATCAGGGCGGCCTATCTCGTGCTGCTTGCCGACAACCGCATCGCCGGCGAGGAACGCAAGAAGCTCAAGGATATCGCCGCCGCGCTGCAAATCCCCGAGATCCATTTCGGCACGATCCTCGAAGACCTCGCGGTCTGGCTCGCGCAGCAACGGAGCTGACCGTCAGATGATCGTCTCGCACGAGCACAGATTCATTTTTCTCAAGACCAAGAAGACGGCCGGGACCAGCCTCGAGCTGGCGCTCTCGCAGCTCTGCGGGCCCGACGACGTCATCACCCCTCTCGCCCCCACCGATGAGGGGCTGCGCGCCGGCGGGCGTGGCGCGCAGAACTGGCGGCTGCATGGCTGGTGGGGCAGCCCGCGCCCGTTCTGGAAGCGCCGCGTTTTCAAACTTAACGCCGAAGATTACGGCTTCTACAATCACATGCCGGCGGCGGAGGCCAAGGCGCTGCTCAATGACGACAAAGCGTGGCGGAGCTATTTCAAGTTCACCTTCGACCGCAATCCCTGGGATCGGCAGGTCTCGTGGTATCACCATCACTATCGGCGCAAGGATGCGCCGCCGCCTTTCAGCGCCTTCATCCACTCCGACCGGCGGGCGCGCATCAACAATTACGAGATCTATTCGATCGAGGAGCACGTGGCGGTCGATTTCATCGGGCGCTTCGAGACCCTCAAACAGGATTTGCAGCATGCCCTCGGCCAAGTTGGCCTTAAGTTCGAGGCGGAACTCCCTCGCGCCAAGACAACCTTCCGGTCGGGCGCGACGCCTTATCGCGAATATTATGATGGAGACACCCGTGCTATCGTCGGCGATTGGTACAAGCGCGAGATCAAGCTTCTCGACTACGCTTTCTGAGGCTTGAGGCTTAAGCGCCCTGCCCGCCTCATGATCGTCTCGCACCAGCATAAATTCATCTTCATCAAGACCAAGAAGACGGCGGGCACGGCCGTCGAAGCCGCGCTGTCGGAGCTGTGCGGGCCCTTGGACGTCATCACTCCCTATCGCGAGGAGAGCGAGCAGGACCGCAAAGGCTTGGGGCCGCAGAATTATCGCATCGAGCATCCCAAGAAGCCGAAGCGGCCGTTCCTGCGCAAGCTCCTGATGCGGCCGGAGCGCTACTACCACGAAAGCGTCGGCTTCTACGAGCATATGCCGGCGTGGCGTGCGCGCGACTATGTGGGGGAAGAGGTGTGGCGCAGCTATTTCAAATTCGCCTTCGATCGCAATCCTTGGGATCGCCAGGTCTCCTGGTATCTCTACAAGACCAAATCGAAGCGGGCGCGGCCGAGCTTCGAGCGTTTCATGGCGAGCCGCCGCCGCGCCTACGTGGACAATTACCGGCTCTACACGATCGATGGCGCACTCGCCGTCGATTTCCTCGGCCGCTACGAGAGAATCGAGGAAGACTTGAACAAGGCGCTGGATATGGCCGGCGCTGGCGTCCGCGTAGCGGTCCCGCGCACCAACATCACGCCCAACAAGGACGCGGCACGCGACTATCGGAGTTACTACTCCCCCGACACAAGAGCCCTCGTGGCCAAGTGGTACGAGCCCGAAATCGCGCTTCTAGGCTATGGGTTTTGAGGCGTTTCAGGCGACTTTCATTGCCCTGAGCCGCGTTGCCAAAAAGTCACGCCGCTTTCCAATTCTTCGAAATCCCCGGAACGGCTGCTCGCCTTCGTCGTTGATGAGAGCGACGTTAAAGGGGGACCTTGTCATGCGCGACATCAGTGGCGACCTACGAGACCGTGCCAGTCTGCTTGAGGAGCAAATCGACTCTGCGCAGGGTCAATTCGACAAGCTCGTCGAGCAGTTCACGCGGGAACACGACAATAGGCTGAACGGACTGAGGTCCGAACTTGACGCTGTTACCGCCGTTCTTGGGATCGAGGCGCGACGGCTTGGCAGCATCCCTCCATCACCCGAAGCAAGGCCACAGTTAAGAACCTCCCAGCCGCCGCCTCAACAGGCGCAGCCCGACCAGTTGCTTGCCGGCTTTCCTGCCCGTAAAAAGAGTGCGTGAGAGCCCGATCGATGGAAAGCTTGCTGCCATGGATCCTCTTTGGCCGGCGGTGCTCACGCATCGGAAGCGAAACTCTGGTTCGTGGGGCACGATAGGGGGACGCAATGCTTGATATTCGCGGCGAACTACGAGAGCGAGCCTACATGGTTCAACATCTGATCAATGTTGAACACACACAGTTCGAGCAGATGCTCTTGCAACTCAAAACGGAGCAGGACCAAAGGCTTGAAGCCCTGAAAGCGCAGCTTCGGGCCGTCAACAAGCTCATCGATGTCGCCGCTTGGCAGTATAACGTCCGGACCGCGCTTACACTTTCAATCGCCGTTGCGGCGGCTGCCGAGACCTCAGCAGCCGCAATCGCCGCAAGCTCGAACGCCGACGGTCCCCGCAGCGTCATGCCCGCTGGAGCCATTGGCCCGCCGGGCGTAACGATGCCATGAGCTTTTTCTAGCCTCTCGCTTCGCGAGCGAAGGCTGGTGGGCCCGGGAGGGCTCGAACCTCCAACCAGACGGTTATGAGCCGCCGGCTCTAACCAGTTGAGCTACGGGCCCCTTCGCCGACATTCCTTCTCTGGCGCATCATCCTGTCCGAAAAGTCTGCAACTTTTCGGGATGATGCTTCTATGTCTCTGACGCATCATCCTGTCCGAAAAG
>JACMJU010000080.1 GCA_014380485.1 Methyloceanibacter sp. | reverse complement strand
GCCCGGCCGCCGCCTCGTCTTCGGCGGCCTCGGCTGCGGAGGCGCGGCTTTCCTCGGCGGCCTCTTCATCAAGCAACGCCTGACGGTCGGCCACGGGGATTTGATAGTAGTCGGGGTGGATTTCAGTAAAGGCTAAGAAGCCGTGACGGTTGCCACCGTAATCGACGAAGGCCGCCTGTAACGACGGCTCTACGCGAGTGACCTTGGCAAGATAGATATTGCCTCTGAGTTGCTTCTTATTCGCTGATTCGTAGTCAAATTCCTCTACGCGAGTGCCCCTTACCACGACGACCCGGGTTTCCTCCGGATGCGCCGCATCGATCAGCATTTTGCTTGCCATGTTGTGTTATCTCCGCCGCGAGAAGCTCGGGAGGCGGCATGGAGATCCGCCGATCCGGCTTGGGGTCCGAGCCCCGCGCGCGCCAATGACCAATAGACCATGATTCGCTGCGACGACCCATGAGCGGCCTGAACTTAGGGCCCACGGGCGCGGCCATCACCGGCCGTCTGGTCGGCATCCGTAAAATCTCGCGATTTCCGAGACTTATCGAATTGCACTGATCTTGCATCGCAGTCCTCGTCGCCGCGTTTCGGCCGCGGCTTGAGAAGCTCCATCTGGCGGCCCTCTGTCACCTGGCCGCCGCCTTTTTCTGCGTCCCGGCCGTTCGAATAAGGCCTGACGCGGGAAACAATCCGCCCGTATCGCCATTTGGCGTCCAAGGGCTCTGGCTCGAAAGCGAGCCTGACACTTATTACGGGTACGAGGGGAGATTTGGCAAGGGTCCCGGTGAGAATCCCGTAAAAGGGCCACAAGAGTCGCTTAACGAGTGGGTGGTTAAGATTTGGCGGCGTTCGAGCCTGTTTTGGCGCAATGCCTGCCGCGCCGCCGCTTGACCGGCCGGACGATTCTCGAGGCGGCTGACAGCGTGGGGGACGATGCGAGTTCGGCGTGTCTTGTTTGCGGCCGTGCTGGCCTTGGCCCGCGTCGCGGGCCTCGCGCCGGCGTTGATTGGCCCTGCCGTTCTGGCGGCCGGGAGCGAAACCAGGCCGGCCGTCGCCAACGACGCGCGGATTGCCGGCGACCGGGAGCGCACCCGCTTCATCGCCGATCTCTCGAAAAAGGTCGACGTCCACGTCTTCGCCCTCGGCAATCCCTACCGCGTCATCGTCGATGCGTCCGACGTGAGCTTCCAAATGCCCGATGGGATCGGCACGCAGAGGCGCGGGCTCGTCACCGCCTACCGCTACGGGCTGTTCGCACCTGGGAAAGCGCGAATCGTCATCGATGTGAGCGGACCTTTTCTCATCGACAAGGCCTTCGTTCTTGAACCGCGCGACGACCAGCCCGCGCGCCTCGTCGTCGATCTCGTGCCGGCCGACGAGAAGACATTCCTCGCCAAGCTGAAGGAAGCAAAGCCGCAAGCCGAGAACACGGCAGCGGTCACCCTCCCGCCGACGCTCGTGCGCCCCCCGGACGCCAAGCCGGTGGTGGTGCTGGATCCGGGCCATGGCGGCATCGATCGTGGAACGAGCAGCGCCGCCGGCATCACCGAAAAAGAGGTCGTGTTGACCTTCGCGCGCGTGTTGAAGTCCAAACTCAACGCCACCGGACGCTACGAGGTCTATTTGACCCGCGACGACGACACGTTCCTGGCGCTCCGCGAGCGCGTGGAATTCGCTCAGAAGAAGGGGGCCTTTCTGTTTCTCTCCATCCATGCGGACTACTTCCCCCAAGAGATCGACAAAACGACCGGGGCCACCGTCTACACCTTGTCCGAAGAAGCCTCCGATGAAGAGGCCCGGGCGCTCGCCGCCAAGGAGAACTTCTCCGACGCGCTCGCCGGCATCGAATTGCCAAGCGACTCCGACGAGGTCCTGGCGAACATCCTCATCGATTTGGCGCAACGCGAGACGCAAAACCGTTCCGTGGTTTTTGCCCGCGCCATCGTCGGAGAGCTCGCCACGCGGGGTGCGCTGCACACCAAGAGACTGAGATCGGCCGGATTTCGCGTGTTGAAGGCGCCGGACATACCCTCGGTGCTGCTCGAGCTCGGTTTCTTGAGCAATCCCGACGATGAGAAGCTCCTCACCTCCGAGGCCTGGCGCGACCGCACCGCCGAGGCGGTGACGAAGTCGATCGACGCCTACTTCGCCAAGCGCTTGGCTCGCAGCCCGTATTGACCGCTCATTGGCGACCCGCTCCAAATCGACAATTTCATGCGACGGCAGCGTTTTGTTGCCATAATCTTCGCTAGGGTTGCTTCGGGTACCCCGGGCGCCTGAATCGGGGTTGGGACGGGTTCGACGAATGGATATTACCGCTCCAGTTAAGCCGCCGGAGCACCGGCGGCGCCGCCGCCGCGGCGGATTTTTCCTGCGTTTTCTGGGTTTCATGTTTGCCGCCGGCATGGTCATCTTCATCGCCGTGGCCGGCGCCGCCGCCTTCGTGCTGTGGAAGGTGTCGAGCGAGTTGCCCGATTACGAGGTGCTGGCGAAATACGAGCCGCCGGTCATGACTCGTATCCACGCCAATGACGGAGCGCTGATTGCCGAGTTCTCGCGCGAGCGGCGCATCTACGTGCCGATCACCGCGATCCCCGCCTGTATCATCGACTCCTTCATCTCCGCCGAGGATAAGAATTTTTATCAGCATGGCGGACTCGATGTGCAGGGCATCATCCGCGCCGTCGTCACCAATTTGAGCCAAATGCAATCGGGGCGGCGGGCGGTCGGCGCCTCGACGATCACCCAGCAGGTGGCCAAGAATTTTCTCTTGAGCAGCGACCAGACCGTCGAGCGCAAGCTGAAGGAGGCGATCCTTGCCATCCGCATCGAGCGCGCCTTCACCAAGGAACAGATTCTCGAACTCTATCTCAATGAAATTTATCTCGGCGTGGGCGCCTATGGCGTGGCGGCGGCAGCCCAGTCCTATTGGAACAAGGCTCTGAACGAGCTGACGCTTGCCGATTGCGCCTACCTTGCAACCCTGCCCAAGGCGCCGAGCAACTACGATCCGTTCAAGTTTACCGACCGGGCTGTCGCCCGCCGCAATTGGGTCATCGACCGTATCGTCGAGAACGGCTTCGCCACCAAGGAAGAGGGCGAGGCCGCGAAGGCTCAGCCTTTGGGCGTCATCAAGCGCACCACCGGCCCCAAGATCTTCGCCTCCGAGTATTTCGCCGAGGAGGTACGCCGCGAGATTCTCGACCGCTTCGGCGAGGACAAGCTTTACGGCGGCGGTCTCTCGGTGCGCACCACGCTCGATCCCCGGCTGCAGCGCATCGCCCGCAAAGCTCTGATCGACGGGTTCGTCGCTTTCGATCGCAGGCGTGGCGGCTGGCGCGGCCCGGTGAAGCAGGTCGAAATCGCAGGTGATTGGGGGACCACGCTCGCGGCGCTGCCGATGTGGTCGGACATCGCGCCTTGGCGGCTTGCCGTCGTGCTCGAAGTCGCCAAGGACAAGGCGGTGATCGGGATTCGTCCCGGCCGCACCTCGACCGGCCAGATCGAGAAGGAGCGCGAGACCGGCGTCATCCCCTTCGAGGAAATGAAATGGGCGCGGCCCAAGCTGGCGCGCGGTCTCGGCGGGGCGCCGGGGACGGTGACGGCCGTGCTCAAGCCCGGCGATGTCATCTATGTTTCGCCGCGCGAGCCGGATCTGGCCGAAGACGGCACCCCCACGCAATCGCCGGAAGAGCTCAAGGGTCAATGGTCGCTCCAGCAGGTCCCCGAGATCG
>JACMJU010000079.1 GCA_014380485.1 Methyloceanibacter sp. | reverse complement strand
TCCGCTTCGACATGAGCGAATATATGGAGCGCCACACCGTGTCGCGGCTGATCGGCGCGCCGCCCGGCTATGTCGGCTTCGATCAGGGCGGGTTGTTGACCGATGGCGTCGATCAACATCCGCATTGCGTGCTGCTGCTCGACGAGATCGAGAAGGCCCATCCGGACGTGTTCAACATCCTGTTGCAGGTCATGGATCACGGCAAGCTCACCGACCATAACGGCAAGCGCGTCGACTTCCAGAACGTCATTCTCATCATGACCACCAATGCGGGGGCGAGCGAGCTCGCCAAGTCGGCGATCGGCTTCAACCGCTCGAAGCGCGAAGGCGACGACGAGGAAGCGATCAACCGCATGTTCTCGCCGGAGTTCCGCAACCGGCTCGATGCGGTCATTGCCTTCGCCAATCTCCCGCCCGAGGTGATTGCCAAGGTGGTGGAGAAGTTCGTGTTCCAACTCGAGGCCCAGCTCGGCGATCGCAACATCACCATCGAGCTGACGCCAGAGGCCAACCAGTGGCTCGCCGAGCGCGGCTATGACGACAAGTTCGGCGCGCGGCCGCTTGCCCGCGTCATTCAGGAGCACGTCAAGAAGCCGTTGGCGGAAGAGATCCTGTTCGGCGCACTGAAGGACGGCGGCATCGTGCGGGTCCTGGTCGAGGAAAAAGGGCAGGAGAAGGTGCTCGGCTTCGAATATCTGAAGGCCGATGCGCCGGTGCGCCCGCGCGATCAAGAGGAAAACGAGGATGGGGAGGGCCCCAAGGATGACGGGCCGAAGGGGCCGCCGAAGGCCGGTGCGCCCAAGCCTCGCGTCAGGGGCAACCCGCGCAAGCCCCGGACCGGCCGCAACCGGAGCGTTGGCACGAGCCTCGTGCCCAAGGTCCCGCTCGGCACGAAGTAGAAGCCGGCGCGGTTACCGCCTCGCGACACCTCGCCCAGCGGGGATTTGGGTTCAGCCCTGAGCCAGTTTCTTCCGGATCTTCTCGGCGGTGGCGGCGAGCTTGGTCTGATCGTCGATCTTGCCGGCGTGGGGCTTGAGCGGCTCGTCCTCTTTCCGCGGGATGATGTGGATGTGAAGATGGAATACGGTCTGCCCGGCCGCGGCGCCGTTGAATTGCTGGATCAACACGCCATCGGCGCCCACGGCCTCTTTGATTTTGGGCGCGAGCTTCTGCACCACCGCCATGAGCTTTGCTAGCGCCTGGGGCGAGATGTCGGAAAGGTCGCGCGCCTTTTCCTTGGTGATTACCAGGGCGTGGCCCTCGCTGCGCGGCATGATGTCGAGGAAGGCGAGCGTATCCTCGTCCTCATAGATCCGATGGCACGGAATTTCGCCCCTCAACACCTTGGCGAAGACGTTGCTCTCATCGTAGGCCATCGCAGCCTCTAGCCCTTCATTGTCATCGCCCGGCTTGACCGGGCGATCCAGTAATGCGCGCGTTACGTTATAGCGAAGCACCGGGGTTACTGGATACCCGCTTTCGCGGGTATGACGTCCTTATGCCTTGCTGCGATAGGGCGATTCAGCGGCGAGAAGCGCGATCTCGCGCGACACCGCGACGCGCTCGCGCCTCAGATAATCGGCGACGGCGCGGCGCAGCGCAGGATCGGCGAGGTAATGAGCGCTATAGGTCTCGGCCGGCAGATAGCCGCGGGCCAATTTGTGCGCTCCTTGTGCACCGGCTTCCACCCGCGCGAGCTTGTGCGCGATGGCATATTCGATGGCCTGGTGGTAGCAGACCTCGAAATGGAGGAACCGGTGTTCCTCCAGACTGCCCCAGTAACGGCCGTAGAGCGCATCCTGGCCGATGAAATTCAGCGCGCCGGCGACATAGCGGCCTGACCGCTTGGCGAGAATGAGCACGATCCGGTCCGCCATGGTCTCGCCGAGGAGGCTGAAGCAGGCCCGCGTCAAATAGGGCGAACCCCATTTGCGCGCGCCAGTGTCCATGTAGAAGGCGAAGAAGGCGTCGAGACACGCCTCGGTGAGGTCGCGACCCGTGACCCATTCGATGGCGATGCCGTCTTGGAGCGCGGCGCGGCGCTCCTTGGCGATGGCCTTCCGTTTGCGCGAGGCCAGCGACTCGAGAAAGTCGTCGAAGGTCGAATAGCCCTCGTTCCGCCAGTGGAATTGCTGGTCGGTTCGCTTGAGATAGCCGATCTCGCCGGCAAGCTCCCATTCCTCTCGGGTCGGAAAAGTGATGTTCAGCGAGGAGAGGCCGAGCCTGTCGGTGATTTCGATCGCGGCCCGCAACAGGATCGTTTCACCCGCGGCTTGATCCACGCCGGGCCGCACCAGCAAACGTCTGCCGGTGACAGGGGTGAAGGGAACGGAGGCCTGAAGCTTGGGATAATAACGCCCGCCGGCTTGCGCGTAAGCTTCGGCCCAGCCATGATCGAACACGTATTCTCCCAGAGAATGGGACTTGAGGTAGCAGGGCATGCAGCCGATCAGCGCGCCGGAGCAATCTTCTAGCAGGAGGTGATGCGGCAGCCAGCCGGTCGCGCCGGTGGCTGAGCCGCTCGCTTCCATGGCCTCTAGAAAAGCATGAGAAATGAATGGGTTGGCTGGATAGGGCCCACCGCGCAGCGTCGGCTTCGGGCCTTGCGCGCAAGCGTCCCAGTCCGCTGCGGCGACATCGCCGATGCAAGAGGCGACGCGCACGGCAAAAGCCTCGCTTCGGCCCTTCGCATGGGTTGGAGACTGTTCGATATCGCCCATGACTAAGGCTTGATCCCTTCGAAGATCATGGCGTCGGCAAAGCGGAGCGCGCGCGCGCGCTCCTCCTCGGTCCGCACCGTCCAGGTCAGAAGCGGCAACCCGAACAGGGTCCGGGCGATGAGCGGCGCGAGCGCGGGGAGCGCCTTGATATCGTAGGCGATGAAGTGGGGCCATGCGATGGCGGCGGTGAGAAGATGGCGCATGGCAAGCCGCTGCCTGAACGTAAGCTGCGGCCAATTGCGCTGATTGTCGAACCGCTCGGCCACGAGCCCGCGCGGGAGGCGGGGCGCTGTCTCGCGGAAGGATGCCAGGGCGTAAGGGTCGAACGACATCACCGCAACGGGTCCCTTGTAAGGTGCAAGCATGGCGGCGATGTTGGTTTCGAACTTCCCGTCGCGGGTCCAGGTGCTCTTCACCTCAAGCAGCAGCGGCACATGGCCATCGACGAGGTTGAGTAGGGCCGGAAGCGAGAGGATCCGGTCAGGGCTGTTGCGCAAGGGAATGCCGGATAGCGCCTCGGCGGTTCGTGCGGCGACCGTGCCGCGCTCGTCCGTGAGCCGGTCGAGCGTCGCGTCGTGAAAGACGATCGGCATATGACCGGCGGCGCATTGCAAGTCGACTTCGACGCCCAGGCCCTTGCCCATGGCGGCGCTCACCGCCGAGGCGCTGTTCTCGATGATGCCCTTGGCCGCATCGTGCAAGCCGCGATGGGCGATCGGCCGCTTCAACCAATAAAGTTCGGCCATGGGAGAAGCTCAGCCACGAGGGCCTAGTTTACCGCAAAAATCGCATCGATTTCGACAGCGGCGCCGAGCGGCAGGCTCGCGCAGCCAACGGCAATACGGGTGTGTATCCCCTTATTGCCGAGGATTTCGACCATCAGATCCGAGGCGGCGTTGAGCACCTTGGGATGGTCGGCAAAGCCCGGAGCGGCGTTGACGAAGCCGTTGAGGCGCAGCAACTGGACGATGCGGTCGAGATCGCGCAACGCCGCTCTGGCCTGGGCCAGGATGTGAAGCGCACAAAGCCGCGCCGCCGCCTGGCCCTGGCCGAGATCGAGCTCGGCGCCAAGCTTGCCGGCCACGGCAATTTTGCCGTCGGCGAGCGGCAGCTGACCGGCAATGTAGAGCTGGCCGTCGAGGTGAAGAAAGGGCACGTAGCTGCCAAGGGCGGCTCTGGCCTCAGGCAAAACAAGGTCGAGCGCCTTCAGCCGTGCTTCGATCTCTCCCGCCATATGCCTCCCTTGGGCTTTGACCGCGGCGCCGTAAGGTCTTAGACCATCGAGCAAAACTGAGTGTCCCGCAAGGGAGCGCTCTTGTCACGGCCCCTTGTCCGGCGTGGCGGTTGGTGCGAAAAAATGCGTGGTCTCGGCGATCGGCCAGGGGGCGGGGACCCAAGGAACTCGGAGAAAGCATGGTAGATCCTAGCCGACAGCTTATGCTGGCGTTGCTGGCGGTCCCGCCGCTTGTCGGGATGCTTGCCGGTCATGCTCAGGCGCTCGCGGCGAAAGAACCGAGCAAGCTCGTGGCGCATCGGGCCATCTACACGATGACGCTCGACGATGCGCGCCCGGCCTTCGGCATCACCGGCATCGATGGCCGCATGGTCTTCGAATTTACCGGCTCCGAATGCGACGGTTACTCGCTCAATATGCGTTTGGTCACGCAGATGACCGATTCCCGGGACCAGACCAACCTGACCGATCTGCGATCTTCGACTTGGGAGCAGGGCGACGGCCGCAAGTTCCGCTTTCAATCGGAACAGTACCTCAACGAGAAGCTCGGCGACATGACCGTGGGGCGCGCGGTGCGCGAAAAGCGCAACGAAGCGGTCAAGGTCAAGCTGAGCCAGCCATCGTCGGCGGAGCTCAGCCTCCCGGGTCCGTTGCTGTTCCCCACCCAGCATAGCCTTGCCCTGATCGACGCCGCCCGGGCCGGCCAGGGGCTACTCCAGGCGCGGATCTACGATGGCTCCGAAAAGGGACGAAAAGTCTACGAGACCACTGCCTTTATCGGGCCGATGGTGCGACCAAGCGCCGATGTCGAGCTTGAAGCCGCCGCCAAAGGCAAGGGACTGGGCGAGCTGGCCTCATGGCCCGTGTCGATCGGATATTTCGAGAGCAAGAGCGGCGATCTGACGCCGAGTTACCAAATCGACTTTCGGCTTTACGAAAACGGCGTTAGCCGTGAATTGCTCATCGACTACGGCGACTTTTCGATTCATGGCACCTTGACCGCGCTCGAATATCTCAAAGCCCCAGAGTGCCGCTGACGCCCCTCAGAGCCTCCCCAGGCGGGTCAGGCCGGCTCCGAGCGCCATGGCGCGTTGCCCCGAGATCGCTCATCATGGGGCGAGCGAATCGCGGGGACCGAGGCCGATGACGAAGACCGTTCTGATCGTCGAGGACAACGAGCTGAACATGAAGCTGTTTCATGATCTGCTCGATGCCCATGGTTACAAGACGCTCCAGACCCGAAACGGCATGGAAGCGCTCGCGCTCGCCCGCGAACATCGTCCCGATCTTATCTTGATGGACATCCAGCTCCCCGAGGTCTCGGGGCTCGAAGTCACCAAATGGCTGAAAGAGGACGACCAGCTCCGAACCATTCCGGTCGTGGCGGTGACGGCCTTCGCCATGAAGGGCGACGAAGAGCGCATTCGCGAAGGCGGTTGTGAAGCCTACATCTCGAAGCCGATTTCGGTATCGTCATTCCTCGACACGGTCCGGCAGTTCATCGGCGAGGCGCGGTAGCAAGACGACCGTCGCGGCGACGGCTTCGAATTCGCCAAGACGAGAGGCGCCATCGAGCGCTGGATGCGGGCAGTCGCGACCGGGGGGTGGCGACGCGGCCTGGCGGCCCCTGGCGTGTCGGGGAGGGGGCTCCACTTTGCCGAATCACTTCGAGGCTATTTCGTAGGTGAACGTCCTGCCGAAAACCGCCTTTTTGCTTGACGTTTAACCTCAACGTTTAACCTTAAGGCTTTACAATGGCTGGTATTTTATCGTATTAAGCTCAGGAATAAGATTTGATTTCGTCCCTTCTTTGCCTGTTTTATGGTTTGACTGTCAGACGTCGAATGCGACGGGGAGGCAATTAGGGGTTGGGGATTAGCAAGCGCGTCATTCCAAGCGCCTCCGAACCCGGTCCTCCGCGTCATAGAGATAACCCTGCGGAATGCTCAGGTCCGCCGCATCTCCTGGGTCCGTAGGGTTCGGCCGGCCGGAGCGCGGTTGAGTGGCCTCCTCGTTAGCGCCGCGTTTCGGCCGGCCACCCAAGTACGGCCGGTTTCCCACTAGCGGTCTTTGGCTTGCCGTCCGCCCCGCCGGCACGTCGCATCTGCCCGCTAACAGCCTCGACTGGCCGCGGGGTCGACTATCAAGACCGGCGCGTTGGCGCGCCCCAAGTCTTGCCTTACTTGATTTTGGATTCCTTGAAGTCGACGTGTTTGCGCGCCACCGGATCGTATTTCTTGAATACGAGCTTCTCGGTCTGATTGCGCGGGTTCTTCTTGGTCACGTAGTAGTAGCCCGTTCCGGCTGAACTCACGAGCTTGATCTTCTGGGTGACGGGCTTGGCCATGTGGTCCTCAACGGCGCTATAGGCAATTTTGGCGCGACCCTACTCGCTCAGGGCCGGAAGTCAAGGCGACGCGGGCGCGGCTCATCACCGCCAGCCAAGCCCGCTTCCTCTTCGGCGTCGGGGCTGAAACCGTGCATGAAAAGCGCCCATTGCAGGGCCACGATCGTTCCCTTCACCGAGGGCAGAAGGAGAAGCGCGAGAATAACGGTCAGCGGCAGCCATAGCGCCGCATGCAGCCAAAGCGGGGGGTGGTAAGCCATTTCCACCGCAAGCACCAGACCGACCACGATGTGGCCCACGATCGCAATGGTGAAATAGGCCGGCGCGTCGTCGGCGCGATGATGATGCAGTGGCTCGCCGCAATGAGCACAGTCATTGGCGACCTTGAGGTAGCGCCGGAACATGGAGCCAATCCCGCAAGCGGGACATTTGAGCGCCGCGCCCCGCAACAGCGCGCCTAAGATCGGCCGGGGCCCATGCGACCGCTCATGGGGGTCGGGGAGCGAAGGTTCGGCGCGATCCAGCATCACATGATCCCTTGCGTTCGGGCGGAGCACGGCTAGCGGCGCTTGCGGGAGCCGCCGCGTCCTTGCCGGCGCGGCTTCCCCTTGTAGCGTTTCGCCTTTTCCCTGTCACTTGGCCTCGCCGCGCCTTTCGGTCGGGGGCCGAGGGAGCGCCCTTCACTCAGCATCTCGAAACGTAACGCGCCAGCGGTCGGAATCGCCTCGACCAGCCGTACCTCGACCGGATCGCCGAGCCGGTAGGCGAGGCCCGTATCCTCGCCGACAAGGGCGTGCCGGACCTCGTCGTGAACGAAATATTCTTGCCCGATCGACGAGGCCGGGACGAAACCGTCGGCGCCTGTTTCGACGAGCCTGACGAACAGGCCGGTGCGGACGAGGCCGGAGACGCGCGCCTGGAACTTGGCGCCGATCCGGTCGGCAAGATAGGCGGCGATCAGGCGGTCGGCGGTCTCCCGCTCGGCCGCCATGGCCCGGCGCTCGGTGTCGGAGATGTGACCCGCGACCTGCTCAAGCTCCCCCATCTCGGTGTCGGTCAAGCCGTCATTGCCCATTCCCAGGGCCCGCGCCAGCGCGCGATGGACGATGAGATCGGCATAACGGCGGATCGGGGAGGTGAAATGGGCATAGCGGCGCAGATTCAATCCGAAATGGCCGAAATTGCCGACCGCATATTCGGCTTGGGCTTGGCTCCGCAGAATGACCTCGCCAACCAGCTCGGCGGTCGGGGTGGCGCGCGTGTCGGCCAGCACGCGATTGAATTGGACGGGCTTGAGCGTGCCGGATTTGGGCAGCTTGAGTCCGATGGTCGTCAGGAATTCTGAAAGCGCAGCGAGTTTCTCCTTCGACGGGCTGTCGTGGACGCGATAGATCAGCGGCGATCGCTTTGCCTCCAGTGTTTCGGCCGCAGCGACATTGGCGGAAATCATGAACTCCTCGATCAGACGGTGAGCATCGAGTCGGGGAGGGGTCGCCACACCGCGCACGCGGCCCTCGTCGTCGAGCAGGATCTTGCGCTCCGGGAGGTCGAGTTCGAGCGGGCCGCGCTCGGTGCGCGCCAGCATGAGGCTGGCATAGGCGCCCCACAATGGTCTGAGCACGGTATCGAGCAGGGGCCCGGTCATCTCGTCGAGGCGTCCATCGATCGCGCCTTGTGCCTGCTCGTAAGTGAGGCTTGCGGCGGATCGCATCACGGCGCGAAAGAAGCGGTGACCGAGCTTCCTGCCGTTTTTGTCGAACACCATGCGTACCGCAAAGCAGGGCCTCGGCTCGTTCTCGACGAGCGAGCAAAGATCGTTCGAGATCCGTTCGGGAAGCATCGGCACGACGCGATCCGGGAAATAAACCGAGTTGCCGCGCTTCATTGCTTCCTTGTCCAGTTCGCTTCCCGGCCGCACATAGGAGGCGACATCGGCGATGGCGACGATCACCACCCAGCCGCCGCGATTGGCAGGATTGGGGTCAGCTTCGGCCCAGACGGCGTCGTCATGGTCGCGGGCATCGGAGGGATCGATGGTGACCAGGGGCAGGTGCCTCAGATCCTCCCGGCGTTTGAGATCGGGCTCCTTGGCTTCCGCCGCCTCCGCAAGCGCGGCTTCAGGGAAGCGATCGGGAATGCCGTGGGCATGGACCGCGATCAGGCTCGTCGTCTGCTGCGCCTGGGGGTTGCCCAGCCGCTCGGTCACGCGGGCGGTCTGGACGCCAATGCGCGAGGCCTGCGCGATCTCGAAGCGCACCAATTCGCCAGGTTCGGCATCGCCCGTGCCGCCGCGCGCCACCGGCCATTCTCTGAGCTGCTTGCGGTCGACGGGGTCGATAACGCCCGTACCCCCCGGAAGCGCACGGAAGATGCCAAGCAAGCTTCGCGCGGCCCGCGCCAGCCGCTTGATGGTCCGCGCCTGATAGGGGCAATCGGCATCGGGGGCGGAGGCGGTGATGCGCGCCAACACGCGGTCGCCGATGCCTACGACCGGACCCGCCTCGCGCTTGCTCTCCGCCATGACGATGCGGGGCGCCGGACCGTGCTCCTCATCCCACACCGCAGGCCGGGCAATGAACTCCCCGTCGGCGTCGCGGCCGGCGATCTCGATCACCGTCACCGGCGGCAAGACCCCGGGCCGTGTCAATTTGCGGCGCGAGCCCGCGATCAGCCCGTCATCGGCCATGGCGCGCAGCATGTCCTTCAACGCGATGCGGTCGCCGCCCTTGATCCCGAAGGCGCGTGCGATCTCGCGCTTGCCCGCCTCTTTGCTTGCCGTCGCCAGAAAGTCGAGAATTTCCTGCCGCGAAGGAAGTTTGCCCACCGTCTTTTGGCGCGGAGCTCCCTTAGATTTTGCCACGGGTATAGCTCAGCCTGCCGTCTCCTCGACGGGTTCCTTGCCGCTCTTGGCGGTCTTGCGCACAGATTTCTTGGCCGGCTTCTTTCTGGCCGGTTCTTTGCCGCTCTTGGCCGCGATCAGCTCGACGGCCTCCTCGAGGGTGACCTGTTCGGGCGCGCGGTCCCGAGGGAGCGTGGCGTTGATCTTGGCGTGCCTCACGTAGGGTCCATAGCGGCCGGTCATGACCTGCACCTTGCCGCCAAACGCCGGATGCTCACCGAGATCCTTGATGACGTTGGGGCCGCGACGGCTACGTGCGGATGCCGCCTTCTCGGCGAGGAGACTGACGGCGCGATTGAGCCCGATCTCAAAGACCTCTTCGGCGCTGCCGAGGCTCGCGTATTTGCCGTCGTGCTGCACATAGGGCCCATAGCGCCCGAAGCCTGCCATGATCTGCTTACCCGATTCCGGATGCAGGCCCACCTCGCGGGGAAGCGAGAGCAGCGCGAGCGCTTGGTCGAGGTCGAGGTTCTCGAGATCGGTGCCCTTGGGAATCGAGGCGCGCTTCGGTTTCTCGCCGCCGTTCTGCTCGCCGAGCTGAACATAAGGACCGAAACGGCCGGTGCGGAAGGTCACGTCGAGGCCGGTCTCGGGATCGGTGCCGAGCAGCTTGGTCTCGGCGAGCGCCGAAGCCTTGTCGCCGGTATCGGCAAGCTGGCGCGTAAAGCGGCAATCCGGATAGTTGGAGCAGCCGATGAAAGCGCCGAATTTCCCGACCTTCAGGCTGAGGCGTCCGACCGCACAGGCGGGGCACGCTCGGGGGTCGGTTCCTGCGCCCTGGTCAGGGAAGATGTGCGGTCCGAGCAGATCGTTCAGCGCATCAAGAACCTCGGTGATCCGCAAATCACCGATGTCGTTTACGGCGGCAATGAACTCGCGCCAGAAGTCGCGTAGCACATCCTTCCATTCGATCTCGCCGGCGGAGATGAGGTCGAGCTTCTCCTCGAGATCGGCGGTGAAGTCGTACTCGACATAGCGGCTGAAGAAACTTTCGAGAAAGGCCGTGACCAGGCGCCCCTTGTCCTCGGGCACCAAGCGCTTCTTATCCATGCGGACATATTCGCGCTCGCGGAGCACGTTAAGCGTGGAGGCATAGGTTGAGGGCCGGCCAATGCCGAGCTCCTCCATCTTTTTGATGAGAGTCGCCTCGCTGTAGCGGGGCGGCGGCTCGGTGAAATGCTGCTTCGCCTCGATCTTGCGGGGATCGAGTGTATCGCCTCTGGCGAGCGCGGGAAGGGCGCCGTCCTCGCCAACGGCATCATCGATCCCTTCCTCGTAGATCTTCAGGAAACCGTCGAAGCGGATGACCGAGCCGGTCGCCCTGACGCCGTAATCGTTGCCGTCCGAGCCCGCGACAGCGATATCCGCAGTGGTGCGCTCGATCTCGGCGCTCGCCGCCTGGCTTGCCAGCGTCCGCTGCCAGATCAGCTTATAGAGCCTGGCGGAGTCGTCTTCGAGATAATGGGAAACCGAGTCGGGATCCTTGGTGAAGTCGGTCGGCCTGATCGCTTCGTGGGCCTCTTGCGCGTTCTTGGCTTTGGTCTCGTATTGGCGCGGGGAGGAGGGTACATAGCGAACGCCATAGCGCTTGGTGACGAGCTTGCGGATGTTGGCGATCGCCTCGGGCACGATCTGCACGCCGTCGGTCCGCATATAGGTAATGAGACCTTCGGCCTCGCCGCCGAGATCGACGCCCTCGTAGAGCCGTTGCGCGAGCTGCATGGTCTGGCGCGGCGAGAAGCCGAGCTTCCGCGATGCTTCCTGCTGGAGGGTCGAGGTGGTGAAGGGGGCGGCAGGGTGGCGGCGCTGAGCCTTGCTTTCGATGGTCGCCACCGCAAAGCGGCCGCCTTCGAGCGCCGCTTTCAGACGCTCGGCGGTCGCCTGGTCGGAAATATCGAATTTTTCAAATTTCTTGCCTTCCGCTGAGACGAGCCGCGCTTGGAAGGTCTCGTTCTTGGCCGTGGCAAGCTCGGCCAGGATGGACCAATATTCCTGCGTCTTGAATCGCTCGATCTCGAGCTCGCGATCGCAGACGAGCCTGAGCGCCACCGATTGCACCCGGCCGGCGGAGCGGGCGCCCGGCAATTTTCGCCACAACACCGGCGACAGGGTGAAGCCCACGAGATAGTCGAGCGCGCGGCGGGCGAGATAGGCATTGACCAGCGGTCCGTCGATCGCGCGCGGGTGGCGCATGGCGTCGAGCACGGCCTCCTTGGTCACGGCATTGAAGACGACACGCTCAACCGGCACTCCGGCCAGGGCCTTCTTGCGGTCGAGCACCTGGAGCACATGCCAGGAGATGGCTTCGCCCTCGCGGTCGGGGTCGGTCGCCAGGATCAGCTTGCTCGCCCCCTTCACGGCTTTGGCGATCTCGTCCAGCCGTTTGGCCGCCTTGGGCTCGACGTCCCAATGCATCTCGAAGTCCTTGTCGGGCAGGACCGAGCCGTTTTTCGAGGGGAGGTCGCGCACGTGGCCGTACGACGCCAGGACGCGATATCCGGGCCCAAGATACTTGTTGACGGTCTTTGCCTTTGCGGGCGATTCGACGATGACGATGTTCATTGAGACGTTCCTAGCCGCGCAAATTGCGTCGGGCTGAGGGCGGCGGGCCCGGCTGGACCCCGGCTATGCGCCGGAAAATGGTGGCTTCGGCCGCCACTGTCAAATCTGGCGGAAGCGGATTGACAACTTATACGGGCGTAGACTAACTACAGCAACTTCTAAGGTGTTGCACAAATGAGTGCTTTTGGAAGGAAAGCCGCAGCCGAAATCAACGTTTCGGAGCGGGGTTGGACCTCAATCGGTACCAAAATAAGGCGGTTTGGAATGTCAGGCATGGGGGGCCGGCCTCCCGAAATGGGTGCGAGGCCCACCGGCGAAGGGCCCGAATTGACCCACCAGGAGGCCGCCGAGTATATCGCCTCGATGCTCGAGGGCCTGGGGCAGGTGGCCAGCCACCGCCCGAATGCCCTTCCTCGCCTATCTGATCAATGTCGCGCTGGAAGAGGCCAAGCTCCAAAAGGCCCCTCGCGACTGAGGGGCATTCCGTTACATTCTAAGCGAGACAAGCTGCTGCCCGTGGCGCTGGAGCCGTCCGGCGAGGTCGAGTTCGAGCAGAACGATATGGACCTTCCGCGTGGCGATCCCGGTCGTGCGGATCAGCTCGTCGATATCGACGGGGCTCGGTCCGAGCGCTCCGACGATCACTTCACGTTCGCTTTGGCCGATGTCGGGCAGGGGCTCTGGCGATTTGTGTTCGTCGGCGGCGGCGAGCTCGATCGGCGGGGCGGGCGGGCGGCCCAAGATCGGCGCCAGCGCCTCGACGATGTCTCGGGTACAGGTGACGAGGCCCGCGCCCTGCTTCAGAAGGTTATTGGTGCCGGCGGAACGCGGATCGAGCGGGCTGCCCGGCACCGCGAAAACCTCTCTTCCCTGCTCGCCGGCAAGGCGGGCTGTGATCAGCGAGCCCGAGCGCTCGGCCGCCTCGATCACCACAACGCCAAGCGAAATCCCCGAGATCAACCGGTTGCGCCGGGGGAAATCCTGTCCTCTCGGTGAGAAGCCGGGAGATCGCTCGCTGATGAGGAGGCCGCGCTCGGCAATCGCATGTTGCAAATCTTCGTTCTCCGGCGGGTAAACGATATCGATGCCGCCGGCGAGCACGGCGATGGTTCCATGCTCCAATGCGGCGCGATGCGCTGCCGTATCGATGCCACGCGCGAGCCCCGAGGCGATGACGAAGCCCTCCAACCCAAGCTCGCCTGCGAGCTGGCGGGTGAATTTCTGTCCGACGGCGGAACCGTTGCGGGCGCCGACGATAGCGACGATGGGGATGTCGGCGAGATCGAACCGGCCTTTGAGGTAGAGCAGGGGCGGGGGCGCATCGACTTCGGCGAGCGCCCGCGGATAGCCCGGTTCGCCGAGAGCGACGAGGCTTGCTCCCAAGTGTTCGGCACGCTCGAGCTCGGCCTCGGCGTCGGCCTCGGTGTAAAGGCGGATGTCATGGGCTCTGCCGCCTCGCCGGGACAGCACCGGCAGCGCGGCGATGGCGGCCTCGGCGCCGCCAAACTCATTGACGAGCGCACGGAAGGTGGCAGGCCCTACATTTTCGCTTCGGATCAGCCTGAGCCAGGCGACGCGCTGACGGCGGCTGAGCCGTGGCGCGGGCCCCGGTGGCGTCGCGGCCTTACTGCTTCGTTTCGCCAATGCGCGCCTCCTCGCCGCGCGCCAGGCGGCCGATATTGGCGGCGTGGCGCTGATAGAGGAGAACCGAGAGCAGCAGGAACAGCAACGCCAATCGCCACTGTCCCATCATCGCAAGCGTCAGGATGCTTGCGGCACTTGCCGCAAGGGCGGCGAGGGAGGAGTAGCGGGTGACGAAAGCGACGAAGAGCCAGATCGCCGCGAAGGAAGCCGCCGCAGGCCAATAGAGGCCGAGCAAGACGCCGAGATAGGTGGCGACCCCCTTGCCGCCCCGGAAGCCGAGCCAGACCGGAAACAAATGTCCGAGAAAGGCACCGAGCCCCGCCAACAGGGCGGCGCCTTCACCCCAACGCGCCGCGATGAGCACGGCAGCGGTCCCTTTGGCGGCATCGAGAAGCAGGGTGAGGGCGGCAAGTCCCTTGCCTCCGGCACGCAGGACGTTGGTCGCCCCGATATTGCCGGAGCCGATCTGACGCAAATCGCCGATTCCGGCGAACCTCGCCAGAATGAAGCCGAAGGGAATCGAACCAAGGAGATAGCCGCCGGCGAACGATAAAAGAAAGACGAGGACGCCACTCCAATCGTCGGGAGACATCGTTCACCGTCCCAGAGAGCGCCGCTACGAGCCCGGACCGTCAGCGTAGTTGTAGACGGGGCGTCCGGCAACGATGGTCACAAGGGCCCGGCCTTGGAGCCGCGCGCCGTCAAAGGGCGTGTTTTTCGATTTGGAACGCAAGCGCTCGGGCTCGACCACCCAAGGCCTATCGAGATCGATCAGGACAAGATCGGCGGGAGCACCCTCGGCGAGACGTCCGCTCCTGAGCCCCAGAAGGCTTGCCGGGTTTACCGTCAGCGTCCGTAAGAGCTGGGTCAGATCGACCTCTCCATTGTGATAAAGGCGAAGGGCCGCACCGAGCCATGTCTCGAGTCCGACGGCGCCGTCGGCGGCCTCGGCAAAGGGGCGGCGCTTGCCTTCGGCGCCTCGCGGATCGTGGGCCGAAACGATCACGTCGATGTCGCCGCTCGCGACGCCCTCAACCATGGCGCGGCGGTCGTCCTCCGGCCGGAGCGGCTGCCGCATCTTGAAGAAGGTGCGATAGGGGCCAATGTCGTTCTCGTTGAGCGTGAGATGGTTGATGGACACACCGCAGGTGACGGGCAGGCCCATGAGCTTGGCGGCACGAATAACGTCGAGGGATGCCCGGCTCGAAATTTGGCCGGCGTGATAGCGCCCGCCGGTGAGTTCGACCAGACGGATGTCGCGCTCAAGCATGATGGTCTCGGCGGCGGCCGGAATGCCACGCAAGCCGAGCCTGGTCGCGACCTCGCCTTCGTTCATCACGCCATCCTTGGCAAGCGAGGGATCCTCGAGATGATGCACGATCAGCGCGCCGAAATCCTTGGCGTAGGCGAGCACGTTGCGCATGACGTTGGCGTTGGCCAGGCTGGTCTTGCCGTTGGCGAAGGCAATGGCCCCCGCCTCGCTGAGCAAACCGATCTCGGTCATCTCCTCGCCAAGGAGGCCCTTGGTCATGGCGGCCATCGGGTGCACATGGACGAGCGCCGTATCGCGGGCGCGCCGCAAGATGAAATCGACCAGGGCGACATCGTCGATCACAGGATCGGTATTGGGCATGCAGACGAGTGTGGTCACGCCGCCGGCAGCAGCGGCACGGCTCGCCGTGGCAAGCGTCTCGCGGTGCTCGTGTCCGGGCTCGCCGGCAAAGACCATCATGTCGACGAGGCCGGGCGTTAGAACATGACCGCCGCAATCGACGAACTCGGCGTCGCCGATGGCGCCCGCTTCAACGTGCGGCCCGAGATCGGCGATGAGACCGTCTCTGATCAGCACGCCGCCATGGTGATCGAAGCCGGAGGAGGGCTCGATGAGCCGTGCATTGACAAGAGCGATAGGGCGGGAGAGCGGGCGTTGGTCGTGATCAAGCATTGGCATCGCCCTACCGATTCGGCAGATGTCGGGCCAGGGCCTGAAGCACCGCGATGCGCACGGCCACGCCCATCTCCACCTGCTCGCGGATGACACTGCGGGCGTCGTCGGCGACGTTGGAGTCGATCTCGACGCCCCTGTTCATCGGTCCGGGATGCATGATGAGCGCGTCTGGCTTGGCCCGGGCGAGCTTCTCGTAATCGAGGCCGAAGAAGTGGAAATATTCCCGCTGGCTCGGGATCAGGCTCGAAGTCATGCGTTCGCGCTGGAGCCTCAGCATCATGACGATGTCGGCGTCTGCCAGTCCTTCGCGCATCGAGGTGTAGACCTCGACGCCGAGCCGCTCGATGCCGGCGGCGAGCAGAGTGGACGGCGCCACGACCCGAACCCGGGCGCCGAGCGCGTTGAGAAGCAGGATGTTGGACCGCGCGACCCGCGAATGCAGGATATCGCCGCAGATCGCGACGATAAGCCCCTCGATGCGGCCCTTGTGGCGGCGGATGGTGAGGGCGTCGAGCAGGGCCTGGGTGGGGTGCTCGTGACTGCCGTCGCCGGCGTTGATCACCGAGCAGTCGACTTTTTGCGATAGAAGCTCGACGGCGCCGGCGGCATAGTGGCGCACGACGAGAAGGTCGGGACGCATGGCGTTCAGCGTCACCGCGGTGTCGATCAGGGTTTCGCCCTTCTGCACGGAGGACGTGCCGACCGACATGTTCATCACGTCGGCCCCCAGCCGCTTGCCGGCGAGCTCAAAGGAACTCTGGGTCCTGGTCGAGGCCTCGAAGAAGAGATTGATCAGCGTGCGGCCGCGGAGGTCGTCGCGCTTCTTGTCGATTTGCCGGCCGAGCTTGGCGGCCTCTTCGGAAAGATCGAGCAGCGCCACGATTTCGGCACGCGAAAGTCCTTCGATTCCAATAAGATGGCGGTGAGGGAAGGAAGGGTACGAGGCTGGCGCCGCTAAGGTCATCAAAGGCGACTGTATAGACCCGCCGGCAGCAGGCGGCAAGCGTGGCGGCGCAACGCGGTGAACCTGCGGTAACGCGTCCTGGGAGCGTCAGGCCCGCGGCAATCGGTCCGTCAGCGCCCGTAAGCACATCAGGCCGATGCGCATGAAGGCCGCCTCGCGGGGCGGCCTCATGCTTTGGGAGGGGCCCGGCACGGGCGGCGTTCGCGCTTGCCAGCACGCGGAATTTCCATAAGTCTCGGGTTCTGCTTCACAGCGAATCAGGGCGAACTGTGGCGCCGACATTGGCGCGCGGGTAATCGGTCTGCCGGCGGAGACACACCATGATGAGCTTACCGTTTCTCCTCTTTGCCTGCGGGCTTGGCGCGGCTTGGCTCAGCCAGCGCGGGGCGTCGATGGGTTTTTGGATCGCGGGCCTTGTGGTCCTGCTCGTTTTGTTCCGCGCCCATTTCGGGGACGCTCTGAACATCGCGCTTTGAGTCCGGGTGATAACGGTGCCGGGTGACCTATCGCGGCTTCTCAATGCCTTGGGGCTGATCGCGGTCGACACGCTGCTGGTGATTGCTTTCGTCGATCAACTCTGGTTCCGCGACTTGCCGTGCCCCATATGCATCCTGCAACGGGCCGGCTTCGTCGCCGCCGGCTTCGGCATTGCGCTCAATCTCCTGTTTGGACCGCGACCGAGCCATTACGGCATGACGATCGTGGGAGCGGCCGTGGGCGCGGCCATCGCCATGCGCCAGATCCTGCTCCACATCGTCCCGGACAGCGGCTCATATGGAAATGCGGTCTTTGGCATGCATCTCTATACCTGGGCGTTCATCGGCTTTGTGCTGATGATCATCGGTAGCGCCGTCCTCCTGCTCGACGACCGGCAGTTCGCGCGCTCCGAGCCGTGGTCGAACCGTCTCGACGTGTTGCCGCTCACCGCACTCGTAACGTTTATCGTGCTTGCCGTCGGCAATATCTTCTCGACGCTGCTCCTCTGCGGCGCGGGCTTCTGCCCCGAAGCCCCGACGGGTTATTTGATCTAGCCTAAATTGGTGTCCCGAGGCGCCTCAGCCGGTCGATCGCGCCTTGCAGAATGTAGGCTGCAGCCATGCGGTCGATCACTTCGGCCCGCCGCTTGCGGGAGGCGCCGGCCTCGATGAGGTGCCGCTCGACAGCTGCGGTGGACAGTCGCTCGTCCCAGAGGAGTATTGGCACTTCGATGAGGGGGGCGAGGTTGCGCGCGAAAGCGCGTGTCGATTGCGCCCGAGGCCCCTCCGAGCCATCGAGGTTGATCGGAAGGCCGATCACCAGCGCGCCGACCCCGTTTTCCGCGGTTGCCGCCGCAATCGCCTTGGCATCGCCGGTGAACTTGGTTCGGCGCAGCGTACGGTACGGCGTTGCCACCGAGCGGGTCACATCCGAGAGCGCCATGCCGATAGTCTTGGTGCCGAGGTCGAGACCGAGCAGCCGCGCCTCGGGGGCGAGCAGCTTAGGCAGGTCTTCGATCGCAACAAGAGGTGCTAAAGTCACGAGAGGCACATCAAAGGATGAAAAGCATGCAGATTACCTGGTTCGGCCATTCCTGCTTCCGTATCGATGCCGGCTCGAGCAGCATCCTGATCGATCCTTTTCTCACCGGCAATGCCACCTTCGAGAATGCCGCCATCCCCGTAAATAAAGCGATCCGAGGCGTCACCCATGTGGCGCTCACCCACGGGCACGAGGATCATGCCGGCGATACGGTGCGCATCTGCAAGGAGACGGGCGCCCAGCTTCTCGCCGTGCACGAGCTCGCGACCTATCTCGCCGGGCAGGGGGTGGACAAGATCGATCCCGGCAACACGGGGGGCACGCTCCACCACGACGATTTCGACCTGACCTTCGTCCCGGCTTGGCATTCGGCCTCGAACATCGTCGATGGGCGCCCTGTCTATCTCGGCGCCTGCTGCGGGCTGGTCATCGCCCCAAAGGGGGGCAGAACCATCTATCACATGGGCGATACGGCGATCTTCTCCGACATGGGGCTGATCAACGAAATCTATGCGCCGGAGATCGGCTTCGTGCCGATCGGCGACCGTTACACCATGGGCGCCAAGACGGCTGCGCTCGCCTGCAAGCGCTTTTTCCGGTTCGCGCTGATCGTCCCCTGCCATTACGGGACCTTCCCGGCGCTCGACCAAACCGCCGACAAATTCCTCGCCGAGCTGGGCGGGGACAAGGTGCTGGTGCCCGAGCTGGGCGCAGCCTTCGAGGCCTAACCCAAGTTGCCGCTTGGGCGAGGCGGTGCTAGACGAGCGCTGAAAGAAGCCAACCATCCCTCGTGTCATGTCCGTCGATCGCGCCACCGTCCGCCGCATCGCCCGCCTTGCCCGGCTGGCGATTACCGATGAGGAGGAAGCTCGGCTCGAGCAGGAGCTCTCCTTCATCCTCGATTGGGTTGCTCAGCTCGATGAGGTCGACACCGGCGCGGTCGAGCCGATGACCAGGGTGGCGGCCATGACCATGAAGATGCGCCAGGACGAGGTCACTGACGGCTTCTGTGCCGACGATATCTTGAAAAATGCCCCTCAGGTCGACGACGCGTATTTCGTCGTGCCCAAGATCGTCGAATAGGGGGAAATGGGCGCCATTCCTCAGCGGGAGAGGACCATGCTGGTACGCGCCGCAATTGGGAACCAAGGCCTCGTTCGCCGTGAAAGATGAAGCAGGAGATCCGTGAGCAAACTCACCGAGCTGACCATCGCCGAAGCGCGCGAAGGCTTGCGCGAGAAGTCATTCTCGTCGCGCGAATTGACGCAAGCCCATGTCGATGCGGTCGAAGCCGCCAACGACGCGCTCAATGCTTTCGTGCTGCCGACGCCGGAACGCGCGCTCGACATGGCGAAGGCGAGCGACGCGCGCCGCAAAAAAGGAGAGGCGGGCGCGCTCGAAGGGATCCCGCTTGGTGTCAAGGATCTGTTCTGCACGAGGGACGTCCGCACCACCGCCTGCTCGCACATTCTCGATCGCTTCACGCCCACCTATGAATCGACGGTGACGGCCAATCTCTGGGCCCAAGGCGCGGTGATGCTTGGCAAACTCAACAACGACGAGTTCGCCATGGGCTCATCGAACGAGACGAGCTATTACGGGCCGGTCGTCAACCCCTGGCGGCGCAAAGGATCGAGCGCCAAGCTCGTGCCCGGCGGCTCCTCTGGCGGTTCATCGGCTGCGGTGGCGGCGCGGCTGTGCATGGGAGCAACCGCGACCGACACCGGAGGCTCGATCCGCCAGCCCGCCGCCGTGACCGGCACGGTCGGGATCAAACCCACCTATGGCCGCTGCTCGCGCTTCGGGATCGTGGCGTTCGCCTCCTCGCTCGACCAGGCGGGGCCAATTGCACGCACCGTCCAGGATGCCGCCATTCTTTTGCAAACGATGGCGAGCCACGACCCCAGAGATACCACGAGCGTCGATCTCCCCGTGCCGGACTACGAGGCGGCGGTGGGGCAGGGGGTGAAGGGGCTTACCATCGGCATCCCCAAAGAATATCGCGTGCCCGGCATGGCGCCCGAGATCGAGGCGCTGTGGCAGAGAGGTGTGGCGTGGCTGAAATCCGCGGGCGCCAAGATCAAAGACGTGAGCCTGCCGCATACGAAATATGCGCTACCCTCTTATTATATTGTGGCGCCGGCCGAAGCCTCCTCGAACCTTGCCCGCTACGACGGCGTGCGGTACGGCCTGCGCGCAAAGGGGGCGGACGTGATCTCGATGTATGAGAATACGCGCGCCGAGGGATTTGGCCCGGAGGTCAAACGCCGCATTCTGATCGGGACCTATGTGCTCTCGGCAGGCTATTACGACGCCTATTATCTCAAGGCGCAGAAGGTGCGAACCCTGATCAAGCGCGACTTCGATACGGCGTTCGAAGCGGTGGATGCGATCCTCACGCCGACCACGCCCGGGCCTGCGTTTGCGCTCGGCGAGAAATCGGGCGATCCGGTCGAGATGTATCTCAACGACATTTTCACCGTCACGGTGAATATGGCGGGTTTGCCGGGAATGAGCATCCCCGCCGGACTCTCGTCCGAAGGCACGCCGCTTGGGCTCCAGCTCATCGGCAAGCCCTTCGACGAAGAGACGCTGTTCCGCGTGGGCCGCGTCCTCGAAGAGGCCGCGGGCCCGCTCGCCAAGCCTCATGATTGGTGGAGCAAAGCCGCATGAACAGGTCTATCACCCCGCGCCGCCTGGTATCCTCCACGGTGACGGGCTTCGTCAGGCCGGATTGGCCGGTGGAAATCGGGGCCGACGCTGTCCTGGTCCCAAACTCGGCCTGAAAGGATATTTCGCCATGGCGCCGCGACAGGCAAAGGATTGCCGTACGATGGAGGAGGTGAGGGCCGAGATCGACCGTATCGATACGGCATTGGTGGATCATATCGGCGAGCGCTTCACCTATGTCGAGCGCGCCTGGCAGCTCAAGAACTTTCCGGCGGAGGCGCGCGTCCCCTGGCGCGTTCAGCAGGTGATCGACCGGGTGCGGGTGCGTGCAGCTGAGAACGACCTGCCGCCGGAACTCTGCGAGGCGTTGTGGCGGCAGATGATCGGCTGGTTCATCCAATATGAGGAGGAGAAGCTCCGCCAGCAGCTCGATGCCGGGAAGTAGCCAGGTGCGGTCGTTTGCAATGGATCAAAAAGCGGACAAGTCGAATCTCATCGAAGGCGCCACCGGCCCGTGGGAGGTGGTCATCGGCTTGGAGGTGCATGCGCAGGTCACCTCCAAGGCCAAACTGTTCTCCGGCGCCTCGACCGAGTTCGGCGGCGAGCCGAACTCCCATGTGAGCCTGGTCGACGCCGCCATGCCCGGCATGCTGCCGGTGATCAACGAAGGTTGCATCGCGCAGGCGATCCGCACCGGGCTCGGGCTCAAGGCCAAGATCAATCTGACCTCGGTGTTCGACCGCAAGAACTACTTCTATCCCGATCTGCCCCAGGGCTATCAGATCAGCCAGTATAAGAACCCCGTGGTCGGCGAGGGCGAGGTCATCGTCGATCTTCTGGGCGGCGAGAGGGTGACCGTGGGCATCGAGCGGCTGCATCTCGAGCAGGATGCGGGCAAGAGCCTGCACGATCAGCACCCGCTCTATTCCTATGTCGACCTCAACCGTTCCGGCGTCGCCTTAATGGAGATCGTGTCGAAACCGGATCTCCGCTCGTCGGACCAGGCCAAGGCCTATATCGGCAAGCTCCGGACCATCCTGCGCTATCTCGGAACCTGCGACGGCAATATGGAACAGGGCTCGCTCCGCGCCGACGTCAATGTGTCGGTGCGACGCCCGGGCCAACCCTTGGGCACGCGATGCGAGATCAAGAACGTCAACTCCATCCGCTTCATCGGCCAGGCCATCGAGCACGAGGCGCGCCGCCAGATCTACATCCTGGAGGAGGGCGGCGTGATCCAACAGGAGACGCGGCTGTTCGACGCCAAGACGGGCGAGACGCGCTCGATG
>JACMJU010000078.1 GCA_014380485.1 Methyloceanibacter sp. | reverse complement strand
TCATCCTGTCCAAAAGTCTGCAACTTTTCGGGATGATGCTTCTATGTCTCTGACGCATCATCCTGTCCGAAAAGTCTGCAACTTTTCGGGATGATGCTTCTATGTCTCTGACGCATCATCCTGTCCGAAAAGTCTGCAACTTTTCGGGATGATGCTTCTATGTCTCTGACGCATCATCCTGCCTTAAAACTCTGCCACTTTTCGGAAGGACGAGGCGGATTTCCGCCTCATAGCAGAGTTCGGCGCGACGCGCGAATTGCCGGAAGTTCATTTGCGCTTGCCGCGGCGCCGGGCAATGCTCATGAACGCCCGGTAACCCGAGAAGCCCGCACATGGATCCTATGTCCTCGAAATACCTCCTCGCCCTCCTCCTCTCCATGGCGGCTCTAGTGCCCTCCGCCACGGCCCACGATCAGCCCGAGAAGCGGAATATTTCGCTGGTGGCGTCGGGCATCGTCAAGACCACGCCGGACATGGTGGATATTTCCACCGGGGTGACCAGCGAGGCGCCGTCAGCGCGCGCGGCGCTCGACAAGAACACCGAGGCTATGACCAAGGTGGTCGAGGCGCTGAAAGAAGAAGGCATCGATCCCAAGGACATCCAGACCGCAAATTTCTCGGTCGGCCCCATCTATGAGCAAAAGGCGGAAGGCAAGCCGCCGGTGGTCACCGGCTACCGGGTGACCAATCAGGTCCGCATCACGCTGCACGATACCGGCAAGCTCGGCGCGGTCCTGGATAAAGTGGTGAGCCTTGGCGCCAATCAGATCGACTCCATCGAATTCGGTGTCGAAGAGCCCGAGGCGCTCAAGGACGAGGCGCGCAAGCTTGCGCTCAAGAACGTGACCGACAACGCCAAGCTCTATGCCGAGGCGGCCGGAGTCGGGCTCGGTCAAATCCTCACCATCAGCGAGGAGGAAAGCTCCTATCAGCCCCGCTACGCCCAGGCCGCCCGCGCGATGGAGATGGCAAAGGATGTCCCCATCGAGGCCGGCACGGCTTCGGTCGAGGTTCGCGTGCGGGTGACCTGGGAGCTCGATTAGGACACCGACCCTGCATCCCGGGGCCGGCCTATCCGACCGAGCCGCCGGGCTCGCCACTTATAGGCGCACGCGAGCGTCATGCCCGCGCTAGCCGTCATCCCGGCACGCCTCGTCATTCCGGCGCAAGCCGGAACCCAGAGCCGCTGGCACGGCGCGCGTGCGGCGCTGGCAACAGCATCCCCTCTCCCCTTGAGGGAGAGGGCTTCCCGACCGGCGCGCGAAGCGCGACGAATGGCGGGAAGGGTGAGGGGTGATCCTTTTTGACGCGGGCCCACGCCCGCTTACCCCTCACCGCGCCGCTCGCGCTCAAGCAGCGGAGCGGTAGCGCATAAAGACGCGGCGCGTGCTCTCCCCCAAGGGGAGAGCGGACGAAACTGGATACCGGCTTTCGCCGGTATGACGAGTCTCGTAGGATGAGTCTCGCTTAAGCGGCGGCGGCCTCGCGGCCGTTATGAACGGCCTCCTTGCGCGAACGCGCGGGGATCTTCTCCGCTTGCGCGTGCCCGTTCCCCTGGCCCGACCGCACCGAGCGCCCGTCGAAATAGGCGCCCTTCTCGATCGCGAGCGTCTCGTGCTGAATGTCGCCCACGACATGAGCGTGGCTCTTGAGCACGACCTCGCCGCCGTGAATGGGGCCTTCGACCCGCCCGTTCACCACCACGCGCTCGGCCTGGATGCCCCCGCAAATGGAGGCTTTGGGCGAGACGACGAGCGAGGTGCAAAAAAGATCGCCCTCGATCTGGCCGTTGACCTCGACCAGGCCTTCGGCGGTGACCGAGCCCACGATTTTCAACCCTTCGGCAATGATGGTCCCTCTGCGCCTGAACATGAGTTCCCCTCCTTACGCAAGTTGCGAGTGCCCATGGGGGCAGAACCGTGCTCCTGCCTCCAAGTTCCATGATGCCGCCCCATTTATGGCGGGGGTGTGCCCCTTCTGGGGTGTCGGGACGGCACCTGTCTGAATTTCCCTGCCGCGCAACTTGCGCGGGTCGAGCCGCGGTATTTCAACGCGCACCGCGTTTAGGAACCCACGACTTGCACCGGCGTTAACTTGGCGTTAACTCTGATAAAACAGTAGTCGGTTAGCAGGGGAAACCAGACATGCGTGGCGTCGCGGGCGCCTTACCGCCGTTCAATATCCGTCCTCTGACCTTGGTGGCGGCGGTGAGCGTTGCCGCGGTTTGCGTCGGGGGCGCGCTCTATATCGCCAACGCCATCATCGCCAACGCCATCGTCTCGCCCGGCGAGCAGGCCGAACCCCGGCTCGCGAAGGTGGCGCCGCAGCCAAGCCAAAGTATTGCGCCGAAGGCCGGGAGCGTGCACCGGAAGGCCGCCCGCCCCCCGATCGAAGATCCTTCCGCCTCGGAAGATTCGGTCGCGCCAGGCGTGGTCCCTGTCGCGTTGGAGCCTCCAGTCGCGCCGGACGCTGCCGCGCTCGAGCCTGAGGAGCCCGAGGCGGCGTCGGGAGCGCCCACCGAGACCGGGCGCGCCTCCTGGTACGCGCTCCCCGGGCCTACGGCGAGCGGGGAGGCCATGGACGAGGCGGCGCTCACCGCGGCGCATCCCTCCCTTCCGCTCGGCACAAAGGTCAAGGTCGACAATCTGGCCAATGGCCGCTCGGTGGTGGTCCGCATCAATGACCGTGGGCCGTTCACCAAAAACCGCATCATCGACGTGTCGAAGGGCGCGGCCGCTGAACTCGGCATGATCAAGGCCGGCGTGGCGCGGGTCAGGGTCAGCCCGGTCGAGGGCGTGGTCGCCAGCGCTATCGAGGCGAGCGCCAAAGCTTTGCCGCTCCAGCGCTAGCCGGTCCTGCCGTTACCTTTAAATGCGCTGTCACGGGCCGGCTTGATGCCGGCGATCCACGCACGCGAAGAAAAGCTGACGGGCCACAGCGTCCCTACCTCCCCCTTGCGGGAGGTCCGACGCCGCAAGGCGTCGGGGTGGGGGTTAGGACGAAGTCGGTGCACCCCACCCGTCTTCGCTTCGCGAGGACTCCCTCCCCATCGAGGGGAGGGATGAATTAATTGTCGAGCAAATGAGCGGACCCCCGGGTCAAGCCCGGGGCATCGTTTGCTAGTTGTCCAGGAAGCTTCGAAGCTTTCTGGACCGCGAGGGGTGCTTCAATTTGCGCAACGCCTTGGCCTCGATCTGGCGAATGCGCTCGCGCGTCACACTGAATTGCTGGCCGACCTCTTCCAGCGTGTGGTCGGTGTTCATGCCGATGCCGAAGCGCATGCGTAACACCCGCTCCTCGCGCGGCGTGAGCGAGGCGAGCACCCGCGTCGTGGTCTCGCGCAGATTCGATTGGATGGCGGCGTCGATCGGCAGAACCGCGTTCTTGTCCTCGATGAAATCGCCGAGATACGAATCCTCCTCGTCGCCGATCGGAGTTTCGAGCGAGATCGGCTCTTTGGCGATCTTCAACACTTTCCGCACCTTCTCGAGCGGCATGGCGAGCTTCTCGGACAACTCCTCCGGCGTCGGCTCGCGGCCGATCTCGTGCAGCATCTGGCGCGACGTGCGCACGATCTTGTTGATGGTTTCGATCATGTGGACGGGGATGCGGATGGTCCGCGCCTGATCCGCAATGCTCCGGGTGATCGCCTGCCGGATCCACCAGGTGGCGTAGGTCGAGAACTTGTAGCCGCGGCGGTATTCGAATTTATCCACCGCCTTCATCAGGCCGAT
>JACMJU010000077.1 GCA_014380485.1 Methyloceanibacter sp. | reverse complement strand
GGTGGGGCTGCCGGCACGGCGCGCCGCGGCCGCGCTGCTTGCCGCCGTCCTCCAGAAGAAGCAGCCGCTCGACGACGTCTTGGGCCGTTCCCTCGATAAGGGCCTCATGTTCGATCTGCCCGCACGCGACCGGGCTCTTGTCCGCGCGATCGTGGCGACAAGCTTGAGGCGCAAGGGCCAGCTCGACCATGTGCTGGGCGCCTTTCTCGAACGCGGCATGCCGGAGCAATCCGGCACGCTCTATCCGATCCTGCTCTCCGCCGCGGCGCAGCTCATTTTCTTGGAGATGCCGCCGCACGCAGTCATCGACCTCGCCGTGACGCTCGCCCAATACGATCCCAAGGCCGCGCGCTACGACAAGCTCGTCAATGCCGTGCTTCGCCGCATTGCCGGTGAAGGCAAGGCGATCGCGTCGGGGCTCGATGCGGCGCGGGTCAACACGCCCGACTGGCTGTGGTCGCGCTGGGCCACCTATTGGGGCGAGCACGCCACCCATGCGATCGCCGAAGCGCATCTCATCGAGCCCCCGCTCGACCTCACGGTCAAAAGCGACCCCGCGCTGTGGGCCGAGACACTTTCAGGCCTTGTGTTGCCTACGGGCAGCGTGCGGATCCTGCCAAAGGGCCGCATCGACGCGCTTCCCGGTTTCGGCGAAGGGGCGTGGTGGGTGCAAGACGTTGCCGCGTCGTTGCCGGCGCGGCTCCTTGGCGAGGTGGCCGGCAAGCGCGTCGCCGATCTGTGCGCGGCGCCAGGCGGAAAGACCGCTCAGCTTGTTCTTGCCGGCGCCACCGTCGTCGCCGTCGACAGTTCCAAAACACGGCTTTCCCTCCTCGCCGAGAACCTCAAGCGTCTCGGGCTCGCCGCGGAGACGGTGCTGGCCGATGCCACCAGCTGGACGCCGGGCGAGACGTTCGACGCCGTGCTGCTCGACGCGCCCTGCTCGTCCACCGGGACCATTCGCCGGCATCCGGACATCCCCTATGTCAAGTCACCGCGGGAGATCACGGCGCTCGCCGAGCTCCAGGTCCGGCTGCTCGACAACGCGGCCAAGCTCGTGAAGCCCGGGGGCAGGCTCGTCTATGCCACCTGCTCGCTCGAGCCCGAGGAAGGCGAGGCTCAAATCGCCTCCCTGCTTACGCGAAACCAAGAGCTGAGCCTCGAAGCCGTGGACGCGACCGAACTTTTCGGACAGGAAGCATGGGTCGAGCCATCCGGCTGCCTCAGGACTTTTCCCTATGAACTCAGGCTCGATTCCCCGGAATGGAGCGGAATGGACGGGTTTTTCGCCGCCCGCCTCACGCGCGCCTCCTAAGCGTCAACCGCGCATCAGGCTTGATCGGAACGCTCCGCCGCCCGACAATGCGGCCCTCATGCGCGGGGCACCGGTCGCGACGCGTGGCGGCGAGCTTGGAGATAAGGCAGCATGGCGGCTGACTCTCAGCCATACGAGCGCGGCGGACGCGGTAACACGCCCCGTCTGAGCGGCCCCGGGCCCTTTCGCCGCTTCATGCTGGCGAGCATGGCGAGCATCAGCTACCCCGGCACCAAGGCCGAACAACTCTTGCTCGCGCCTCAGGAACTCAGGACGGCGGACCCGAGCTTCGCCACCGAGCTCTACAACGGACATTTCGGGCTTGCCGGGCGTCTGGCCGAGGTCAACGCCGAGTCCCCGTTCGCAATCGTCCCGCCATCGGAGGGCTGGGCGCGCGAGCTCTATGGTTTTAGCTGGCTCAGACATTTGCGCGCCGCGGGCTCGGAACTGTCGCGTGAACAGGCCAAGGCGCTGGTCCAGGATTTCATCGCACTCAGGCGCTCCCATCAAGCTCTTGCGTGGAAGCCGGAGATCGTCGGGCGCAGGGTGATCTCGTGGCTTTCCAATTCGGTGCTGGTGCTCGATACCGGCGAGCCGCAGGCTTATGAGACTTTCCTCAGGGCGCTGACCTCGCAGCTTCGCTATCTCTCGGCGAGCTACCGCGACGCACCCGACGGGGTGCCGCGGCTCGTCGCGCTGATGGCGCTCATCTATGCCGGGCTTTGCATCGCCGAGCAGCAGGCGGTGGTCGAGCGCTATTCACGGCCGTTCGGCAAGGAGTTGGACCGCCAAATCCTTCCCGACGGCGGACATATTTCGCGCAATCCCGACGCTCTGGTCGAGCTGCTGCTCGACCTCCTGCCGCTCCGACAATGTTTCGTGGCGCGCGATCGCCCGCCGCCGAAGCAGCTGACCGACGCGATCGATCGCATCATGCCCGCGCTCCGCTTCTTCCGTACCGGCGACGGCACGCTGGTCCGTTTCAATGGCGCAGGCCCCACGCCCACCGATGCGCTGGCGACGGTGCTGGCTTATGACGACGTGGAGGGGACGCCGGTCCGCACGGCGGCGAGCTCGGGCTATGTGCGGCTCGCCTGCGGGCCCACCGTGCTGATGTGCGATATCGGTCCGGCGCCGGCACAATCGGTCAGCACATGCGCCCATGCCGGCTTCTTCTCTTTCGAGATGAGCTCGGCCAACAGTCCCATGATCGTCAATTGCGGATCGCCCGCGGTCGACCACGAAGAGTGGCGCCCCTTCGCCCGCTCGACGGCGGCGCACTCGACCTTGACCTTCGAGGAGTCGTCCTCGGCGACGTTCGCGTCGGAAGGCGCCAATGGCGGCGAGATGTTGAGCGACGCAGCCCTGACCGGCCCGCTCAACGCGCAAGCCGCGCTCGCCGACCAGGGCGACAATTTCAGGATCAAGGGCTCCCACGACGGTTACGTGGCCGATTTCGGCGTGAGCCATGCCCGCCAGCTCCTCATCGCGCCGAACGGACTCCTCATCTCAAGCGAGGACAAGCTCTCGGCGCCGGCCGGTCTCAAGAGCCCCGACGGCGGCCTTGTCGCCGGCGAGTATGCCATCCGTTTCCACCTGCATCCGAGCGTGCGCGCCGCGATGGCTGCGGACGGCAAGAGCGTCGTCCTCACGCTCGGCAACGGCGAGACCTGGAAGATCAGCTCCAATGCGCCGGAGACCAAGATCGAGGAGAGCTTTTTCCTCGCCGATGCGCGCGGCCCGCAGCCGACGTCCCAGGTCGTGCTTGGCGGCTTCATGGGCGAGGCGAGCGAAGTCAGGATCGTGTGGAACATCGAGAGGAGGGCCGATGGCGGCGACGGCGGCCGGCTGGTCGATCCCAACGAGACCGCACCCGAAGCAGCCTGAAGGTTATTGAGAATTAATCCCATGATCCTGCGTTTGCCGCATTGCCAACGCCGATTCTTTGTGATTCTTTAGCCCTGTACCAGGGAGGGTAGAAGGTGCTTCGGTTGAACCCGGGCCCCTGCAGTTGGTTTAACATCTAGGCCAACTTGAAACCAATCGGTGGAGCCGCAGATGGCAGGCATGCTGAACGCACTTGCGCGCGACGAGAGTGGCGCGCAAACGAATAGCTATTCAGACCAGCGCGCGAAGAGCGAAGCTGCTGAACATGCGTTGTCGGTAGCGTCTGATTCCGTGGACTCCTGGTTGCCTGTTCGGAAGGCAATAGCGTCTGTCTACGATAAATCCGGTCTCGACAAACTAGCGGGAGTTCTGGCGCGCTTCGACGTCGAGGTTGTTGCGACGGAGGGTACCGTCCAGCACCTTGGAAAGGTGACGCCCCAGCTCCGCGTCTCCGACATTCTGAGCTACACACAATATCCCGAGAATCTAAATGGAAGGCTCAAGACACTTCACCCTAAGATTCAGGCTGGAGTTTTGGGGATACGGAAACATCACGACGCCGCCCTCAGAAAGATAGACGCAGAGTTCATCGACTTAGTCATAGTCAACCTTTACCCCTTCGAAAAAACTGTAGCGAGTGGTGCAGACTTTTTTGCATGCATTGAGAATATCGACATCGGTGGGCCCGCCTTGTTGAGGGCGGCAGCAAAAAACCACGCTTGCGTAGCCGCGATATGCGATCCGGCGGACTATGAAGAGTTGATCGATCAGATGGAGAAAAACAACGGGGGTACCACCCGCGCTTTTCGTAGGAAATGCGCGGAAAAGGTATTTGAGCACACCGCCAGATACGATGCGGCGATCGCGCGCTGGTTTTCCAAAACGCGTTAGTAACGCAATCGCGTCCTGGTTCGCGAAGTCGTCAGGCGAACGGACGCCGAAAACACGCGCGATCGCGGGCACGCTCGGTGAAGCGCTGCGCTACGGCGAGAACCCGCATCAATGGGCCGCCTTCTACCGGACGGGAGAACGGCGCTTCGGCGTCGCCACTGCAACGCAGGTGCAGGGCAAGGAGCTGTCCTACAACAATTTCAACGATACCGACGCGGCTTACGAGCTCGTGGCCGAATTCGATCCCGCGGAAGCCGATGCCGTCGCCATCATCAAGCACGCCAATCCTTGCGGGGTGGCGACCGCCAAGACACTCGCCGAGGCTTACCGCAAGGCGCTTGCCTGCGATCCGGTCAGCGCCTTCGGCGGCATCGTGGCGCTCAACCGCGCGCTCGATGCCGAGGCCGCGGGCGAGATCGTCAAGATCTTCACCGAAATCATCATCGCGCCCGAGGCGAGCGATGAGGCGAAAGCCATCGTCGCCGAGAAGAAGAACTTGCGCCTCCTGCTCGCCGGCGGTCTTCCCGACCCGAAGGCGGAAGGGCTCTCGTTCCGCTCGCTCTCCGGCGGCTTCCTGGTGCAGTCCCGCGATAATGGGATCGCCGAGTCGGAATTGAGGATCGTGACCAAGCGGAAGCCAAGCAAGAGCGAGCTGGCCGATCTCATCTTCGCCTTCACCGTGGCGAAGCACGTCAAGTCGAACGCCATCGTCTACGCGCGCGATGGCGCCACGGTCGGCATCGGCGCGGGCCAGATGTCACGCATCGATGCGGCGCGGATGGCGGCATGGAAGGCGGGCGAGGCGGCCGTGGCGCAAGGCCTCGGTCAGAGCTTGACCGTGGGTTCCGTCGCGGCTTCGGATGCCTTCTTCCCCTTCGCCGATGGGTTGAAGGCGATCGCCGAGGCCGGCGCCACCGCCGTCATCCAGCCCGGCGGGTCGCTCCGCGACGACGAGGTCATCGCCGCGGCCGACGAGGCTGGCCTCGCCATGGTGTTCGCGGGGCTCCGCCACTTCCGGCATTAATAGCCTCCCCTTGTGCTAAGCACCAAAGGCGGCCGGACCTCCCCCTCGTGGGGAGGTCCGGCGTCGCGCTTCTTCGGTGCGCTACCGCTTCGCTGCTTGAGCGCGAAAGCGCGACGCTGGGGTGGGGGCTGGCGTCTCACCCCACCCGGCCGCGCTCAAAAGAGCGCGCCCCCTCCCCATCAAGGGGAGGGAGGTTCGAGGCCAGTCGAGGTGAGCGCTCGTTGATGAGCTACTTGGCTTTGATGCGCAGCAGGAGCAGGAGGCCGGCGATGAGAAAGACGAGGCTCGTGCCGATGCCGAGCCGCTGACTGCCCGTCGCGTGGGTGACCGCGGCGATTGCGAGCGGCGCTGCGAACGCCGTGATCTTGCCGGAAAAGGAGAAGAAGCCGAAGAACTCGGTGGTCTTGCCGGGCGGACACATCCTTGCGAGCAAAGTACGGCTCGACGATTGGATCGGACCGGAGGCGAGCCCGATGAGAATAGCGAAGACGAGATAGACCTGCTCGCCCGCCGAGGCGAACGGCGCGCTGCCTTGAACTTTCGCCGCGACCGGAAGCACGAACAAGACATGGTCGTGGCCGACCGACAGCACGCCGATCGAGGCGGCGATGAACAGGCAAAGCGCAAGCACGATGACCGCCTTGGAGCCTCTGCGGTCGTCGAGCGGGCCGCCGAGTGCAGCGCCGATGGTCCCGGCGATGGTGAGGATGATGCCGAACAGGCCGAGCTCGGTGGCGCCCCAGCCGAACACGGTGGCGGCATAGATGCCGCCGAAAGCGAATACCGCGCCGAGTCCGTCGGCGTAGAGCATGCGCGCCAGCAGGAACAGCGCGACTTGCGCGTGGTTTTGCACGAGATCCTTCACCGAGCGCACAAGCTGGGCGAGACCCGCGCTCACCGCGTGCGCTTGAAGGGGCTTCTTTTCGCGCCGATCCGGCGTGAACAGAAAGAGCGGCAGAACGAACACGAGATACCACAGCGCCGAGAACGGACCCACGAGACGGTCGCCTTCGCGCGTTGAGTGATCGAGCGGCACGAGCGGCGGAAGTCCAAGCAGGGTCTTGCCGGTGCTGGGATCGGCGACGAAGAGACCGGCGACCAGCGCGAGGCTGACGAGACCGCCGACATAGCCCGCCGCCCAGCCGAGGCCCGACAGCGTGCCGAGCCGCCTGTCCGGGACGAGCGACACCATCATGGCGTTGGTGAACACGGTGGCGAGCTCGGCGCCGAGGATGGCAAGGCCGAAGGCGACGAGCACGAGCGGCGCGAGATCGGTGCGTCCGGGGGCCGCAAACCAAAGACCGCACAGCCCGACAACGAGCATGACCGAAAAAGCGGCGATCCAGGGCTTGCGCGGCTGGCCGGCATCGGCGATGGCGCCGAGCACCGGCGCGAGCGCCGCGGCGATCAACTCGGCGATGCCGGTGGCGTAGGCCCAAAGCGCCGCGCCCTGCGCCGGGTCGGCCATGAAGCCATTCACGAAATAGGGCGCAAACAGAAAGGTGACGACCAGGGTGTAGAAGGGCTGCGTCGCCCAATCGAACATCACCCAGCCGAACAGGGCGCGCTTCCCCGTTCGCTCGGCCCGATCGCCCGGAACGGTGCCCGGTCGCTTAAGGCCGCCCGTAGGCATCGAGCACGATCAAATGGTTGGGGAGTTCGTTGTCGGCCACCCGGCCCGGCGGGAAATGCTTGGCGAGAATCTTTCCGCAGCGCTCGATCGCGCGGATGAAGCCTTCGGTGGCGGTGCCGCGCGCGAGGTGATTGGTGAGCTCGCCCACCGCGTCCTCCCAGGTCGAAGGGGGCACCTTGCGGTAGATGCCCTCATCGGCGATGACCTCGGCGAAGCGCTCCATGAACGAAACATAGATGAGAACGCCGGTGCGCCCCTTGGTGGTGTGCATGTTCTGGACCAGGAACTGCTCAACGGCGCGTTGATGGGCGCGGGCGCGTTTGATGGCGGGGGGCACGAGCAAATAGCGGATGCGGTCCAGTTGGAACAGGACCAGGAAAACGAGAAACGCCGCAAGCTGGAGCAAATAGATGTACTGCACCGGCCATTTGCTGGCGAAGACCAGCGGAAGCGGCACGGCGAGGGCGAGCAGCGCCGCCCATAGCAGTCCGAACGAGCGGTAGCCGTCGGAGGCGATGGCGGCAACGACCACGATCTCGCCGCTCGTCTTCTGCTCGGCGCGGGCGATGGCCGCCGAGATGGCAGCCTGATCTTCGGCCGTAAAGGGCTGCATGAGAAGTGGTCCTACCATCCTCCCGAGGCCCCGCCCCCGCCAAAGCTGCCGCCCCCGCCGGAGAAGCCGCCACCGCCACCGCCGCCGCCACTCCAGCCGCCGCCATTCCAATTCGGTCCCGGAATAAGAATAGGACCGGCGGTGCCCCGGCCCGCGTCCGCGGCGTAGCGGGTGCTGCGCCAGATGCTGTAGGCAATCCACAGAAAGATCGCGAGCCAGAGGATGATGAAGAGCCATGGGATCATCGGATCGTCGGCATCCATGCGTGCCTTGGCGCGCGCTTCGACCTCGGCGGCATCGCCGGTGAGCACGAGCGCGATGTCGCGGACCCCGTTCTTGATGCCGCCGACGAAGTCGCCTTCGCGAAAGCGCGGCAGGATCGCGTTCTCGATGATGATTTTCGACAGCGCGTCGGTGAGGGTGCCCTCTAGGCCGCTTCCAACCTCGATTCGGACTTTGCGCTCTTTGGGCGCGACGATGAGGATGACGCCGTTGTTCAGTTTCTCGGTGCCGATGCCCCAACGGCGGCCGAGCTGATAGCCGAACTCCTCTATGGCGTAGCCTTGCAGCGAGGGCAGAGTGACGACCACGAGCTGATCGGAGCTCTTGTCCTCGAGCGCCTTGAGATCGGCGGTAACGGCGACTTCCTCGGGGTAACTCAGCAGGCTGGCGTCATCGACCACGCGACCGGTCAGCTCGGGAAAGACCGGTTCGGCGGCGGCCGGCAGCAGAAACAGTGCAAGCGCCGTGGCCAACGTCATCCCGCCGATAGCCCGAACAACGGCCATGAGAGCCCCCCAACTGGGCTGACGCTAGAACTTGACCTCCGGGGGTTTTTCCGTGCCTTCCGCGGCAGTGAAGTTCTGCATCGGCTCGGCGTCGGGATAGAGCAACGCCCGCCACCAGCGGCCGGGGATCGTTCTGAGCTCGGTGTTGTAATCCTTGACCGCCGTAATGTAGTCCTGCCGCGCAACGGCGATGCGGTTCTCGGTGCCCTCGAGCTGCGACTGAAGCGCCAGGAAATTCTGGTTGGACTTGAGCTCCGGATAGTTCTCGGTGATCACGAGCAGGCGCCCGAGCGCGCCGGAGAGGCCGTTCTGCGCCTCCTGAAACTTCTGGAACGCCTCGGGATTGGTTAGGATGTCGGGCGGAATCTGCACTTGGGTCGCCTTGGCGCGGGCCTCGACGACATCGGTCAGGACCTTGCTTTCCTGCGCGGCGTAACCCTTGACGGTCTCGACCAGATTGGGAATGAGGTCGGCCCGGCGCTGATATTGGTTCAAGACCTGGCTCCATGCCGCCTTGGCCCGCTCTTGCAATGTGGGAATGGTGTTGATGCCGCAGCCGGCGAGCATTAGGCCCGCAAGGATCAGGCCGGCGGCCCGGGCGAAATTGCCCGGCCGGGCGTGGGTCAGTGCCAGCATGAAGATACTCCCCTAACCAGCGCAGTCCGCTAGGCCCCTTCGTGTATTGAGCGGCCGCAACCGAAGCAAGCGCTTTCGCGGTCCTCGGCGGGTCAAGCAGATTGAGCGGCGGCGGCGGCAGCCTGTCCGTCGTTTCGAGAACGCCGCCATCGGCCAAGACTGTTGCGACAGGTGTTGCCAGGAGTCGCGGAGGCGGTGGCCGCCAACTCGTTCCGGGTGTGGCGCGAATGAAACAGGCCAAAGTTTATTCGCGGCCCATGCCCGCCACACGAGGAGACTAAAACCGCCCAAATGTGCACGTAAGTTCTAGAAGTTGCGCGATTTTTGTTCGCGGACGCCGCCCGGCGCAGAACTTCGGCGCCGGCCCGGGCGTTAGGCGATTGGAAGGCTTCCGCTGGTCAAATGGGAGTGCCTCTTTTAGTGTGATTCGTGGGGGAATCACACTTGGGGGCTGCCTATGGGTGCGGCCGTTGACGGGGAGCGTGTGTGTTGCGTACCGAGTTAATGAAGGGACCGGCGGCTCAGTCCGCCCGGCGGATTTCTTCGACATTTTTGACATTCCTTGGCATTGCGGCACTTGCCGCCGCTGTCGGCGCGTCGCTGCCGGCTGAAGCCAAGAAGCGCAGGAACGCAGAGAAACCGGTCGCCGCGGCGATCCCCGACCCGGCCGATGGCGAGCCGATGACGCTCGTCGTCTCACTCGGCTCGCAGAAGGTCGATGTCTATCGCGGCATGACACTCATCGCGAGCTCCAGCGTCTCCACGGGAATGCGCGGCTACGCCACCAAGGCCGGCGTGTTCAGTATTCTCGAAAAGCATAGGCATCATCACTCCAACCTCTATAGCGGCGCGCCGATGCCGTGGATGAACCGGATCACCTGGTCCGGCACGGCGCTGCACGCGGGCGTCGTGCCCGGCTATCCCGCCTCGCATGGCTGCATCCGGCTGCCCTTCTCCTTTGCGCCGAAGCTGTTCAAGATCACGACGGTCGGCGACAACGTGATCGTGACTCGCGACCGTCTGGCGCCGCGGTTGATCGAGCACGCCAATCTGTTCCAACCCCTGCCTCCGCCCGCCCCGCCGGCGATGGTCAAGCAAGAGGAACCCCCGAAGCGTCAATCGCGCAACGAAGCCGTGCCAATGGCGCCGGTGAAGACCCACCCCGGCATGCTCGCGAGAGTCGCTCTGTCCGGCTCCACCACGGATGTCCCCTCGTCGCTTGAGGCCGAGGCGATCGGCGGAGAGGCCGCTTCGTCTCCCAAAGAGGATCCCGCAAAGGTCGAGGATACGCACGCCCATGCCTTCGATCCATTCGCCGGCGTGGCGACCGAGGACGGCTCTCACGACGAAGACCCGACAGATCAGGCGGCGAATACGAGTGGGCATGCGCTCGATGAGGCCAATGCCCCCGAGCCGTCGCTCGTCAGGCTGGCGGAGGCCGCTCCGGTCGTCGAAGCTCACGCCGCCGAAACGACACCGGTCGAGAGCGCGGCGCCTTCAACCGCTCCCATAACCGAGGTCCCCACCGTCGCCCCGCCCAAACCGGCCGAGTCCACGAGCATGGAGGCCAAACCGGTCGAGCAAGCGAGCCTAGCTATAGAAATTGCCCCCACGCCGGCCGCCACCACGGGGCCGGCGGATCGAGCATCGACGACGCCTCAAGCGGGCGCGACGGAGGCAAGCGCCCTCCCCGAAACCTATGCGCCGCCGTCGGTCGTCGCCGCCAAGCTGATGGCCGGCGCGCAAGCCGCAGCCATCCTCGCCGCCGAGCCGCGCTCGACGGCGCCCTTGCGCATTCTGGTGACGCGGCGGACCCAGCGCGACCGCATCATCGGCGTTCAGCAGATATTTTCGGAACTCGGTTATCTCATGCCGCAGGACTTCGACGGCACCCTTGGCAAGGCAACGGTGAGCGCGATCAAGCAGTTCCAGAAGGCGAACGGCATGCCCGAGACCGGCGCCCTCAACGACGAGCTGGTGAACAAGGTCTACGCGGTTTCCGGCAAGGGCGCGCCTCCGGCAGGTCACCTGTGGGTACGGCAGGAATTCGGCCGCGTGTTCGATGTGCCGGTCTCGTTCAAGGATTCCGAAACGCCGCTTGGCACCCATATCTTCACAGCCCTGAAATTTGCGCCGGGCGAGACGTCGACACGATGGATGGCGATGAGCCTTCAGGGCGACGATTCGGCGACCGCGCTCGACCGGCTCGAGATTTCGAATGACCTTCGCCAGAAGATTTCCGAGCGGCTCACGCCGGGCTCTTCGCTCATCATCGGCGACACGGCAATCAATTCGGCGGCCTTGACGAAAGGCGCCGACTTCCTTGTGTGGGCCAAGGACATGCCGGCCAAGATCACAGCCGCGAGCATCGACGGCGACCTGTCCCGGCCCAAACCCCGGAAGAAGAAGAGCCGGAGCGTGCGCCGTCCCTCTTTCGATTACAGCTATCGCTATCCGCGCGGGCCGGGCGTTTCCCGCGGCCCGTCCTGGCCCTGGTAGGTGGCTCGGCCAACGCTTGGTCGGGCTTACGAGAGAATTTCGGGGTTCCAGCCGAGCAGTGCAAGCATGATGAAGAAGCCGACGACATAGCCAACGACCACGGGCCATCCCTCGGTCAGCCAGCGGACCACGGATCTCGCCTCTCCCATTAGCCCCGCAACCGCGACGCCGGCGGACGATCCGAACCAAATCATCGAACCGCCGAAACCGACGGCGTACGCCAGGAAACCCCAATCGTAGTTGTCCTGCTTTATGGCGAGCGCGGTCAGCGGAATATTGTCGAACACGGCTGAGACGAAGCCGAGCCCGAACGCTGTCTCCCAGCCGGGCAATGGCAAGGATTTGACCGGCATCATCGACGCCGCGGAGACAAGAGCGATGAGAAAGAGCGCGCCGCGTGCGGCTCCAGGAAGGATGGACCAATCCGGCCGCGCGACCGGGGTGGTCACGACAATGGCAGCGGCGACCGCAAGCCCTATCAGGGGGACCTCGTCCAGCATGCGGGCGTCGAGCAAATGTGCCCCGACATTGGCGGCGATCGCTGCCGCGAGCACCACGATGACCACGCCAAGATGCCTGAACGAGATTCGCAAACCTGACGGCGGATCCTTGACGATCGGTGCGTATTTCTGTTGGGCGAGCGATGCGGGGATACCCGAGATGACGAGCGCACACACGGCCGCGACATACGCGTGAAGCACGGAAAGCGGGCTGACGCCCGCAATCCAAAGCATTGTCGTCGTGGTGTCGCCGATGACGCTACCCGCGCCGCCGGCGTTTGCCGCGGCGACAATCGCGGCGAGGTAACCGACGCGCACGCGGCCTTTGAAAACCTCTCGTGCAACGGTCGCGCCGATAAGTGCCGCCGCGATGTTGTCGAGGAATGAGGAGACAACGAACACGAGACACAGAAGCACGAAACCGCCGGTCCAATTGTCCGGTAGAGCCGCCGGCATCCAGTCAGGAACGCGGCTTGCCTCGAAATGGCGGGCAAGGACAGCAAAGCCGACCAGAAGCAGGAACAGGTTCGCCAGGAGTACCCATTCATGCCCGAAATGCGCGAACAGGCCTGCCAGCCCTGCGCCTTCGGCGAAGCCGTCACCCAAAAGCTTCTTGAGCGTGATGGCGCCGAGGCCGAGGAGGGCGGCGGCAAGCGTATGACGATGAAAAACCGCGACGCCGGCGAGCGTGGCGGCGAACAGCAGAAAATCGATCAGCACGGATAGATTCTGAGGAGCGACGTTGACGCCCACGCCTTAATTCCTGCCGGTTCGCTATCGATTCAGCCGAGCAATAGACGACCGCCACGACGAATCACAGCCGGCAGCATTGCTCAGGCGTCTGTTAGCGTCGCCTGTTATTAGCATCGACTGTCAATGGCACTAAGGCAACTGCCCAGGATGCTTTTGGCCTTCCATGTTCACAAGAAGGGGGCAGCATCCAATCGCCGTCCGCTCACGCTACAAAGCGCTGGCGCGACCCATTGCTAGGCCGCCCGTTCTCGAAGAACTGCTGATAACCGGAGAAGCCCCGGAATTTTCCAATCGGCTTACCCCTGATGCCGCACGCTTCGACTTCCTACTGTTGCTCGATGCGAGCAAACAATTGGCGCCCTTGCCGCCGGCGCTTCAAGTCGAATGCGACGCAGGCTATGCCAAGCTTTTTCGTATCCTGCCAGATCAGTAGAGTTTGAAGCGGTCATTCTGATGATCGAGCTGGCGCACCCTCCCGGTGGCGACAGCTGGATCATATGTCAAAGATTGAGAAATTGGAGCGGGCGAGGGGATTCGAACCCCCGACCCCAACCTTGGCAAGGTTGTGCTCTACCCCTGAGCTACACCCGCGGATCCAACAAGCGATTGGGTTTCTACGATCTAGTTGATCGCCACCCGGATGTCCACCTCCCCCCCGGAAAAGGGCTAGACCTGCGCCATGGCAGCCGACCGCAACACCCTCGATGCACGCCTCGCCGCGCTCGGTATTGCAACGACGACGGTCGAGCATGAGCCGGTGTTCACGGTCGAGGAGTCGGCGGGCTTGCGCGAGAGCCTTCCCGGCGCCCATACCAAGAGCCTGTTCCTCACCGACGCCGACGGCCGCATGGTTCTGGTCGTCGCCAAGGACGATACGCGGGTCGACCTCAAGGCATTGGCCAAGCGGCTTTCCGCCGGCCGCCTCAGCTTCGGCAAGCCGGAGCGGCTCGAAGCGGTGCTCGGCGTGCGCCCCGGATCGGTCACGCCGTTCGCCCTCATCAATGCGTCGGCGGCGGGGGTCACGGTCGTGGTCGATCAGGCGATCATGGCCTTCGCCGAGGTCAACTGCCATCCGCTCGAGAACACGGCAACCACCCGCCTCGCCACAGCCGATCTCATCCGCTTCATCAAGGCCTGCGGCCATGAGCCAACGATCGTTCCATTGGCTTGAGGCCGTTTGCCGGCCGGAGCCGGTTGCCAAACGGCGCCGTGCGCGCCATCTTCTTGGGACAGGTGGCGCAACTCTTGGCATTTTAACTCTTCGGGTGCCACCGGCGGGCAAGCAGCATGAGCGTCGATACTCCCATCCTGAAGCAAGGCGGTACGGGAACCCCTGACGCCGAGCTTATCAAGAACACCACCACCAAGGATTTCATGCACGACGTCATCGAGGCCTCGCGCGAGGTGCCGGTGCTGGTCGATTTCTGGGCGCCCTGGTGCGGCCCCTGCCGCCAGCTCACGCCGATCCTGGAGAAGGCCGTGCGTGCGGCGAAGGGCGCCATCAGGCTGGTCAAACTCAATATCGACGAGCACCCGCAAATCCCCGGCCAAATGGCCGTGCAGTCGATTCCCGCGGTGTTCGCATTCCAGGACGGAAGGCCGGTCGACGGCTTCATGGGGGCGCTGCCAGAGTCCCGCGTCAACGCCTTCATCGCCCGGTTGATTGGCGATACCACCGCCGATGCGGCCGCCAATCTCGAAGCCGCCGAGGCGGCGCTCGCCGCCGGCGACCTCAATACCGCAGCGCAGACTTTCGGCGAGATCCTGCAAGGGGAACCCGAGAACGCGCAGGCGCTCGCGGGTCTCGCCAAATGCTATATCAAGACCGGCGACCTTGCCCGCGCCGAGCAGACGCTGGCGCTGGTGCCGCCCGCCAAGGCCGAGAGCGCACCGGTTGCGAGCGCGCGGGCAGCGCTCGAGCTCCAACGCAAGACCCCTAGCACCGACGACATCGGCACACTCCGCGCCAAGCTCGCGGCCGATCCGAAGGACGTACAGGCCCGCTTCGACCTCGCGCTGGCGCTGAACGCAAAGGGCGACCGCGATGCCGCTCTCGAAGAGCTGCTTACGCTCATTGCCAAGAACCGCGCCTGGAACGACGACGCCGCGCGCAAACAACTGTTGCAACTCTTCGATGCCTGGGGCGCGAACGATCCCGCCACTGTCGCCGGCCGGCAGAGGCTCTCCTCACTGCTCTTCGCCTGACGCCAAGGAGCCCATTCTCGTGGGGGTCACCGACCGTTATCGCAATGTCGCCGACATGCCGGAGCTGCTGGCGGTGTTTCCGTTGCGCGGTGCCATTCTGTTGCCGCGGGCCTCGCTCACGCTCAACGTGTTCGAGCCGCGCTACCTCGCTCTCGTCGATCATGCGCTGGCCGGCGGTCGCATGATCGGCGTGTTGCAGCCCGGCCCTGAGGCCGGGAATGTCGAGTCGCCAACGGGAAAAACCTTCCCCCTGAGACGGGTGGGTTGCGCCGGGCGGATCACTTCCTTCACCGAGAGCGAGGACGGCCGCGTGGTAATCGCGCTTGCCGGCGTGGCCCGTTTCGCCGTCGCGAGCGATATCGCGGGAGATGCTCCGTTCCGGGTTTGTCAGGTGGACTTCGCGCCCTATGCCAAGGACTTCATCGCCGGCCATGGCGAGGACAACGTCGATCGCCCGCGTCTCATCGCCACGTTGCGAAGTTATCTCCTCGCCAACAACCTCAACGCCGATTGGGACCGCATCAACAACGCCAGCAGCGAGCGGCTGGTCAACACCTTGTCGATCCTCAGTCCCTATGGGCCGGAGGAGAAACAGGCGCTGCTCGAGGCGCCCGATTTGCGGACGCGCGCCGAGGCTCTGGTGGCCCTCGCCGAGATGGAGCTGGCGGCACGGGACGACGGCTCGGGGACTTCATTGCAATGATCGGGAAGGAGACACAACTGTGAGCAACGCACCCGAGCGCGGCGACGAACGCCGGCTCGATCCCAAACTCCTGGAAATACTGGTCTGCCCCCTGACCAAGACCTCGCTCGACTACGACGCCGAGCGCCAGGAACTGATCAGTCGCGCCGCAGGCCTCGCCTACCCCATCCGCGACGGCATCCCCATCATGTTGCCCGAGGAAGCGCGCAAGCTCGACCAGGGCTAGAGACGCTCGCCGGTCAGCAAAGAGGGGATGGTCCCGGATTTCCCCGCCGCCTCTCGAACGAGGAACCGCTTCACCGCGGGTGCTCGATCGACCAGGCCCAAGCCCAAATCGCGCAGGATGCGCAAGGGCGCGTTTTCGTTGGAGAAGAGGCGGTTCAACCCATCCATCACGGCGGCCGAGAAGGCGCTGTCGAAACGACGCCAGCGCTGGTAACGCTCGAGCACAACCGCTCCGCCGATGTCGAGGCCGAGCCTTGTGGCCTCGACCACGGTCTCGGCCAGCGCGGCGACGTCGCGCATTCCGATATTGAGCCCCTGCCCCGCCAGCGGATGCACCACATGCGCCGCGTCGCCGATCAGCGCGAACCGGTCGGCTATGAATGCGCGGGCGATTTGCATGTCGAGCCTGAAGGACTGGCGGGGGCCGGCAAGCGCGATCTCGCCGAGCCTGTGGCCGAAGCGCTTGGTGAGCTCGTCGCGGAACCGGGCCTCGTCCGCCGCCATGAGGCCCGCGCCTTCAGCGGCGTCTTCCGTCCACACGATAGAGGAACGGTTTCCGGTGAGCGGGAGGATGGCGAAAGGTCCGGAGGGGAGGAAATGCTGAACCGCCTTGCCATGATGGGGCCGCGCATGGGCCACGGTGGTCACGATCCCGATCTGCGGATAGGACCAGCCCACGCATTTGATCCCGGCGCGCTCGCGGAGCGGCGAGCGCTTGCCGTCGGCGGCGACGAGAAGACTGGCCGTGATGCCCTTCCCGCTGCCAAGCGATACCGCGACCGCAAATTGATCCGCGGTGAAGCCGGTTACGCGGTCGGAAGCATGAGTGTCGATGGCAGGCTCGATCTCGACCGCTGCGGCGAGCACGCGGCTCAGGGCCCCGTGTTCGACCATGAAGGCGCTCGCGCCGTTCTGGTTGAGCTCATCGTCGAAGCCGAGAAAATAGGGACGGAGAGGGGCGTTCAGAGCGCTGTCGGTGATCTCGATCGCCTCGATGGCCTGGACCGAAGGCGCGAGCTTCTCCCATAGATCGAGCGCCGATAACAGATTCTTGGTCGCCGCCGAGAGGGCGAGCGCGCGGGCGTCCTCGACTTCGCCCTTTTCCGACGGTGCCGGCTCGGCGTCGATCAGCGCGATGCGGAAGCCTCGCGGCGAAAGCTTGGCCAGCGCAAGCGCGAGCGTACGCCCCGCGAGCCCGCCGCCTGCGATCGCCACGTCGAACCGCTTTCGCCCTGATGCGCTTCGTTTCGGCATCTTCCAGCAATGCCACGTTCCGCCTGGCGCGTGAACCTGCTAAAGGGCCGGGCACCCGCAAACCTTAGGTATTGCCGATGAGCCGCGCGCTGGAACAGCTTCTGTCGATCCTCGACCTCGAGCCGCTCGAGGTAAATCTGTTTCGGGGCTTGAGCCCGCAAGTCGGCTGGCAGCGCGTGTTCGGCGGACAGGTGATCGGCCAGGCCTTGGTCGCGGCCCATCGTACGGTGGAAGGCCGCTTGGCGCATTCTCTGCACGCCTATTTTCTGCGCGCCGGCGATCCCGCCGTGCCCATCATCTACGAGGTCGATCGCATTCGCGACGGCGGCAGCTTCTCCACGCGCCGCGTGGTGGCGATTCAGCATGGCCAGGCAATCTTCTCGATGGCGGCCTCCTTCCACAAGGAGGAGCCGGGACTTCACCACCAGATGAAAATGCCGGAGGTGCCGCCGCCGGAAGCGCTGCCGAGCGAGGCGGAGCTCAAGGAGAAACTCATCGACCGGCTGCCGCCGCAGGTCAAAGCCTATTGGGAGCGCGAGCGGCCGATCGAGATCAGGCCGGTCGATTTTTCCCGCTATCTTTCGCCCGAAGGCCGCGCTCCCAGCCAACAGGTTTGGATCAGGGCGACAGGCAAGCTCGGTGACGATCTCGCGCTCCATCAATGCGTGCTTGCCTATGCCTCGGATTTTACGCTGCTCGATACGGCGCTGATCGCACATGGCCGCTTCGTGTTCGATCCGCGGCTGATGCTCGCGAGCCTGGATCACGCCATCTGGTTCCACCGAAGCTTCAGGGCCGACGACTGGCTGCTATATGCCCAAGACAGCCCAAGCTCGGGCGTTGGCAGAGCCTTCTGCCGCGGCACCTTGTTCACCCGTGACGGCGTGCTGGTGGCCTCGACCGCACAGGAAGGATTGCTGCGCGAGCGCCGGGCGGAACGGTGACGCCTATTTTTTGAGCGATCCCCCTTTTCCGCCCACAATTTAAGCTGATAAGCGCCGGGCCGAGATCGGCCTTGGCCGCCATCTCTGAAAAATATTCAAGAAAATCAGCAAATTACCGCAGTGCAGTGGAGTTGGCACGGGGTTTGACTCTGCCTTTAGGTTCGCGCGGCCGAAACGGGCGCTTAGGCACCCGGCCGGCCGCAAACCTGGAGGGGTCAGACACATGAAGCTGGTTATGGCGATCATCAAGCCATTCAAGCTCGATGAGGTGCGCCAAGCCCTCACCGAGCTCGGCCTGCAAGGCATGACCGTGACCGAAGTCAAAGGCTACGGGCGGCAGAAGGGCCATACCGAGATTTATCGCGGCGCCGAATACGCCGTGAACTTTCTACCGAAGATCAAGATCGAGGTGGTGATCCCCACCAAGATGGTCGACAAGGCCGTGGAGGGCATCGTCGCCGCGGCCAAGACCGGACAAATCGGCGACGGCAAGATCTTCGTCGTTCCCGTCGAGCAGACGGTGCGCATCCGCACCGGTGAAACCAACGAATCAGCGCTCTAAGAGGGGAGATAGAAGAATGACCCTTGCCAAATATTTGTATGGGGCGGTCGCAGCGCTCGCCGCGCTCCTGGTCGCCAAGCTCGATCCCGCGCTCGCGCAGGAGGCGGCCGAAGTCGCCGAGGCGGCAAAGCCAGCAATCGACAGCGGCGACACGGCGTGGATGCTTGCGTCCACGGCGCTGGTCCTGATGATGACCATCCCGGGGCTCGCGCTGTTCTATGGCGGCATGGTGCGGAAAAAGAACGTGCTCAGCATCGTCATGCAATGCTTTGCCATCACCTGCATCGTCACCGTGGCGTGGATGGTGCTCGGCTATTCATGGGCGTTCACCGACGGCGGCGACATACAGAGCTATCTCGGCGGCATGTCGCAATTCATGCTCAAGGGCATGACACTCGACAGCACCAACGCGCTCGCGGGCACGATCCCCGAGTCGGTGTTCATGACCTTCCAGATGACGTTCGCCATCATCACGCCCGCGCTCATCGTCGGCGCCTTCGCCGATCGCATGAAATTCTCGGCGCTGGTGTTGTTCATCACCCTGTGGGTGCTCATCGTCTATGCCCCGATCGCGCATTGGGTATGGGGCGGCGGCTTTCTCGGCGGCAGGGGCGTTCTCGACTTCGCCGGCGGAACGGTCGTTCACATCAATGCCGGCATCGCGGGTCTTGTCACCGCAATCTATCTCGGGCGGCGCAGCGGGTATGGGTCCGAGAACATGGCCCCGCACAACCTCGTCTACAGCGTGACCGGCGCAGCCCTGCTCTGGGTCGGTTGGTTCGGCTTCAACGCCGGCTCGGCGGTGGCCGCCAATGGACGCGCAGGCATGGCCATGGCGGTCACCCAGATCGCCACGGCCACGGCGGCGCTCGCCTGGATGTTTGCCGAGTGGCTCGTGCACAGGAAGCCAAGCGTGCTCGGCATCATCTCGGGCGCGGTTGCCGGGCTCGTCGCCATCACGCCGGCCTCGGGCTTCGTCGGCCCGGTCGGCGCGCTATGGATCGGCGCGGCAGCCGGGGTGGGCTGTTTCTTCGCAGCCACGACCGTCAAGCGGGCCCTCGGCTACGACGACTCGCTCGATGTGTTCGGCGTGCACGGCGTCGGCGGCATGATCGGAGCGATTCTGACCGGCGTGTTCGCGGTCGAGGCGATTGGCGGCGCCAAGGGCGCTCTCGAAGGCAATGTCGGCCAGATCTGGACGCAGATCGAAGGCATTGCCGCCACCCTGATTTGGTCAGGGTTGGCCACCTTCGTCATTCTCATCGTGGTGAATATCATTACCGGGGTGAGAGTGAGCCAGGCGGTCGAGGTCGAGGGTCTCGACATCAACCTGCATGGCGAGGTGGTGCCTTAGAGCCCCTTTGGCCAACCGCTGGCGACAAAACGCGGCACGATCGGAGCGAAGTCTCGCCTCCCCTTGACTTGGCTCTCACCTCAAGCCCCGGCCTTTGGCCGGGGCTTTCATTGCCGGAGGTCGGCGGACATTGCCGCAAGTCGCGGCATCCCCTAACAGAGACGCATGTCCCCTTACGTCACGCCCTCCGCCCTCGACGATCTGGTCCGTTCGCCGTTTGCGCGTCTTGCCAATTTGCTCGAGGGACTCGCGCCGGGCGCTCGTCCCATCGATCTTTCGCTCGGCGAGCCCAAAGCGCTCATACCGTCCTTCCTCGGGCCGACGCTACAGGAGCATCTCGGCGCGTTCGGCCGCTACCCGCCGATCAAAGGCATCGCCCCGCTCCGCAACGCCATCGCCGATTGGATTGGGCGGCGCTATCCGATCCTCAAGGGCAAGATCGATGCCGAGCAGCACGTGCTGCCGCTCAACGGATCGCGCGAGGGATTGTTCTCGGCGATCTTTCCGGCAATGGCGCGAAAGCCGGCGGCGGACCCGGTGGTCCTGATCCCAAATCCCTTCTATCAGGCCTATGCAGCGGCAGCGGCGGCTTCAGGAGCTAGCCCCGCGTTCCTCCGGGCGCGAGCAGAAGACGGCTTCCTGCCAAGCCTCGATTCCATTGACGAGGCGCTGCTCGCGCGCACCGTCGCCTTCTATCTCTGCACGCCGTCCAACCCTCAAGGGGCGGTTGCCGACCGTTCTTATCTTGCCCGGGCGGTCGCCCTTGCGCGCCGCTTCGATTTTCTCCTGTTCGCCGACGAATGCTATTCCGAGATCTATGACGATGGCCCTCCTCCGGGAGCGCTCGAGACCGCGTTCGCCGAGACCGGGAGCCTCGCCAATGTCGCGTCGTTCCAGTCCCTGTCCAAGCGCTCGGGGCTGCCGGGACTGCGATCGGGCTTCATCGCCGGGGATCCCGCTTTCATCGCCGCCTACGGCCGTTTCCGCAACGTCGCCTGCCCGCAAGTGCCGCTCCCCGTGCAGCAGGTCTCGGCCAAGGCCTGGGCCGACGAGCCTCATGTCGAGGAGGGGCGGGCGCTGTACCGGCGGAATTTTGCCGTCGCCGATGAGCTTCTTAAGGGCCGGTATGGCTACCGGCACCCGAGAGGAAGCTTCTTTCTTTGGCTCAATATGGCCGTTTTTGGGGGCGGGGAGGAGGCCGCGAAAACCCTTTGGAAAGGGTGTGGTGTCAGAGTGCTGCCGGGCACCTATCTCGCACAAGCCGAACCCGATGGCCTCAATCCGGGTACCGACTACATCAGGATCGCGCTCGTGCATGACGCGGATACCACACGCGAGGCCTTGATGCGGGTCGTCGCCATATTGGGTTGAGGGATGGCCAGCAGAGGAAGATCAAAGGCGCGCCGGCGCCTCCTGCCGGGGGCGGTCGAGTCAGGCTTGCGGCGTCTCATGCTCGGCGGCTACGGGCTCTTGGTCGTCGCCATGGCCTGCGCCGCTTGGGCAAGCCTCGCGACCTGGTCGGTGCATGACCCGAGCCTCAACAACGCCACGCGGGTCGCTCCGCGCAACGTGCTCGGCTCGTGGGGGGCCGTGGTGGCCGATCTCACCATCCAATCCCTGGGATTGGCCGCGATCATCCTGTTCATGCCGCTGGCGGCCTGGGGTTGGCACCTCGTTTTCCGAACGACGCCGGACCGCCGGAGAATGCGGTTCCTCGCCTGGCCCGCATCCGTCATCCTCCTCGCCGCAGCGCTCGCCGCTCTGCCTCAGCCCAAAAGCTGGCCCCTGCCGAACGGTCTCGGCGGCATTTTCGGCGATTTTTTCATGGCCGGCGCGCACATCATCGGTCCGTTCTTGCCCGACGCCGCCGTGTCCTTCGTGGCCGGTCTCGCCTTTCTGGTGATCGGCACCATGCTGCTCCTGTTCGCGTGCGGCACTTCGACCTCGCGGCTCATTGCCATGTGGGCCCCGCGCAGTGGCGCTGCCGGCGAATGGGCCAACGCGTCGCTCGGCGCGGCCATGCATGTCGCCATGCACACCGGCGCCAGGCTTCGCCAGGCCGTCCGTCGCGGGAATGACGCAACCTACGAAGATCCCGACGGTCGGCTCGACGAAAGCGAGGACGAGGAGGGCGCTGAACCCGAACGGAGACTCGACGCCGATGGACGCATCGAACCCTCTTTCGGCCCGGCACCGATCGGCGAGGCGTTCGACGAGGAGGAGGAAGTGGACGATATCACTTCCCCGGGCTACCGCATCACGCGTCTCAACGCGGAAAAGAAGAAAAAGAAGCATACCGGACTGTCGCGTGCGAATCACTCGGACGAACCCTACGAGTCGCCCTCGACCAAGCTCTTGCAGCAGCCGAAAGGCAGCAGGGGACGCGGCGTCAGCGACGAGGTGCTGCAAGAAAATGCCCGCGAGCTCGAGGGCGTGCTTCAGGACTTCGGCGTCAAGGGCGAGATCACCAATGTCAGGCCGGGCCCGGTGGTCACGCTCTACGAGCTCGAGCCAGCGCCGGGAACCAAGTCATCGCGCGTGATCGGGCTCGCCGACGACATCGCGCGATCGATGAGCGCGGTCGCCGCGCGCGTCGCCGTCGTCCCCGGCCGCAACGTCATCGGTATCGAGCTTCCCAACGACCGCCGCGAGATCGTGGTGCTGCGCGAGATGATCGAGTCGCCCGATTTCGAGGAAACCGACGCAAGGCTGGCGCTGGCGCTGGGCAAGAATATCGGCGGCGAGCCGATCATCGTCGATCTGGCGCGCATGCCGCATCTTCTCATCGCCGGCACCACCGGCTCGGGAAAGTCGGTCGGCATCAACACCATGATCTTGTCGCTGCTCTACCGGCTGTCGCCCGATCAATGCAAATTCATCATGATCGATCCGAAGATGCTCGAGCTCTCGGTGTATGACGGCATTCCGCATCTGCTCGCGCCGGTGGTCACCGATCCGAAAAAGGCCGTGGTCGCGCTCAAATGGACGGTCCGGGAGATGGAGGAGCGCTACAAGCGCATGTCGAAATTGGGCGTGCGCGACATCAAGGGCTACAATTCCCGCATCCTCCATGCCGAGGCGAAGGGCGAGGTCCTGACGCGAACGGTGCAGACGGGCTTCGACCGCGCCACCGGGCGCGCCATCTATGAGCAGGAGGAGATGGATTACGACACCATGCCCCATATCGTGGTGATCGTCGATGAGATGGCCGACTTGATGATGGTGGCGGGCAAAGACATCGAAGCCGCGGTGCAGCGTCTGGCGCAGATGGCGCGCGCCGCCGGCATCCATCTCATCACCGCGACGCAGCGCCCGAGCGTCGATGTCATCACCGGCACGATCAAGGCGAACTTCCCGACGCGGGTGAGCTTCCAGGTGACCTCGAAGATCGACAGCCGCACCATTCTCGGCGAGCAGGGCGCCGAGCAGCTCCTCGGTTCAGGCGACATGCTCTACATGGCGGGCGGCGGGAGGATCATGCGCGTGCACGGGCCATTCGTGGCCGACGATGAGGTTGAGAAAGTGGTACGCCACCTGAAGAAGCAGGGCTCGCCCGCTTATCTCGACGCCGTTACCGATGAAGAGGAGGATGAAGACGCTGACGGAGAGGAGGGGGAGCTCGGCTCCTCGGGCGACGACCTTTACGACCAGGCGGTGGCCGTCGTGCTCCGCGACCGCAAGGCCTCGACCAGCTATGTGCAGCGCCGGCTCGGCATTGGCTACAACCGCGCCGCCTCGCTGGTCGAGCGCATGGAGAATGAGGGCCTGATCGGCGCCGCCAACCATGCCGGAAAACGGGAGATTCTGGTGGGCGGAGATGAGGCGGAAAGACCGTATTAGCCGGCTGCAAAGCCCATCCTTGCCAAGAAGTTGACCAGATTTACCGGAATCATCTATCGGTTGCCTCTTAGGTCTTGAGCCACGCCGGTCGCCGGAGGGGGGTTGATGATTAGCCGCACAGCCGCCGGGCTATTCTTTGGGCTGCCACTCGCCATCTTTCTCTGGATCGGGACCGCTCTTGCCCAGGACGCTTCGAGCTCGGTCGCGAAGACACCCCCCGCCCCAAGCCCTCCGACGACGCCACAGGGTCTGACCGAACCGGAAGACGCGCCGGGGCCTTTGCCCGGCGATCAGACCGGAGCGACCAGAACCCCGTCCCCTTCCGATGAGATCGTTCCCGCCGCAGTCGACGAGGGAGCTGGCTGGGAGGCGGCCGTCGAGGCGGCGCAAGCGGCGACCCCTCTCATCGGACTGGAGCAGGCCAAGGCCGTTGAGCGCATCAACGCCTATTTCAACAACATCACCAATCTGCAAGGCAGCTTCGAGCAGGTGGATTCCACCGATAAGCACTCCACCGGGCGCTTCTATGTGCAAAGACCGGGAAAGGTGAGATTCGACTACGCACCGCCGAGCGCGCTGCGCATCGTGGCTGACGGCAGTCATCTCGCCATCGAGGATTCCGACTTAAGAACCGTGGAGAAATATCCGATCCAATCGACGCCCTTCCGATTGCTTCTCTCCGAGGCGGTCGACCTCGCACGCGATGCCCGCATTGCCGGGGTCGAGAGCCAAGAGGGAACGCTTGCCATCACATTGGAAGACAAGTCGGGCGACGCCGCGGGAAGTATCAGGCTGATCTTCGAGAGCGGCGCGGAGCTTCAGCTTAAAGAGTGGGCGATCACCGACGCACAAGGATTAACCACGCGGGTCACAGTTAACGACGTCGTTTCGGGACGTAAGGTGGCGGCCGATTTCTTTACCGCCAAGGAGGGTTTCCAGCCCTTTCGCTAGGGGTGCCTGGACCCGGGCACGCATTCCGGCCCCCTTCCGCGCCGCCTGACCTCGCGTGAAAATGTAACCGAATCAAGCTCTTGACCTCAAGGTTGGGGTTCCGTTTACGTCGTGTTAAATTTTTCCCGGAGCGCCGGTTGAAATCGGCGCGAAATCTAACTATGTGTGGATCCTAGAAGCGGACCACGTCGCTTTTCATCGGTAGTGCCCCCCGTCTAGCCGAAGATGTGGTTCGCTCGTGCCGGCTTCCCTCCCGGCACGCGCGCGAAAAAAAACGCGCTTCTGGCGCCCAACCACGCGCAGCGGTTGGGCGCCTTTCTTTTGGGGATCGTATACTGGATAAACCAACCCTATCTAACCCCCGGTTGAAACCAGGGAGGGGCAGATGGCCGAGCGGACCCCACTGCGGGGCGATCCGCGCTTAGACCTAAAGATTGCGCGGCACATTGCCTCACTCTTGACGTTAAAGAAGAAGCTCCGGGGCCGATGGGAACCACTTGTGATCGAGGGGGGTCTTTCCGACCGTCCAGAACCAACGGAAGGTTGAATAGGTAAGCCCAGTCCATAACTGCTCTCCTAACGAAAAACCCCGGCTCACTTGGCCGGGGTTGTGCTATGGGTCATCGCGGTGATTGTTACCCTGCGATCACCCCTTTGGTTGGGAAGCCCCGGTCAACCACCTTGGCCGGGGCTTCTTCTATTTCATGACAAAAAGTTCATTCTCCGAGGGGTTGTCCTCAATCCCTGAGGTGCTATGTCGTTTCGAGTGATGGGCGTTCCCTCTCCCATCACAAAGGTCCCCCCAATAAGGACCCAGAAGCCCCGGTTCAGGTCCCCCCCGTCCTCCGGGGCTTCTTCTTTTCTGGTGCCGGCGGCTGAGCCTTCGCGATCTTTCTTAGCCGCTTCTCAAAAGCAGCCTCGTCTTCATCGCAGCCAAGTTCTCAGGCCGGGCCTTGTCGATGAAGCGCTTCTTTGTGAATCGTCTCCCTTCGCTCTAGCCTTCGTCATCACTGGCAGCTTCCTTTTCCGCCATGTCATCAGCGTTTTTTTGTTTGAGGAATGTTGCGCCTTAGTTCTCGCGCAATGCCATTTTCGACAACGCGTTTTATCACTCCCGACCGACCTTTGCCGTAGCCTCTAATGCGGCTCAACTCGTCGACGTAAGCGAGCACGACTGGACGGAACCGAACTTGAGGGGTTGAACACCAAGGAGGATGGGTTATGGGCGAAAAGCCAAACTGACATTCCTTATTCTCCTAACGAGAACCCACTTGGCCGGGGAACAAGATCGGGGCGATGGCGTTATACGAGGAGTTCGGCGCGGTACCCCCCAGACCCCTGCGTCATCCCGCCGAACTCGATTGCATGGTAGTTCCGAAGAAGCCCCGCGCTCCCCCTGCGACCGGGGCTTCTTCTTTTTTGCAAGCGAGGCTTGAACAATGTTTCTTGGCGCGAGTTAGGTCAACGACGGGGGCTCTTACAGGAGCCCGGCAATGGAATACTACCGTTATCGCGGATACCAGATTGAACCCCGGCGTGAGCGGTCAAATTGGTGCGTCAGTATCTCTCCCACGCGCTCCAACCTCCCCATCTTGCCGCAATCGACTCTGCATATTTTGACGCCACAGAAGGACGAGGCGTTGGCCGACGCCAAGCATCGCATTGACCACGTCCTATCAGACTTCGACAGCTGGCTTACGTAGCTTCGACCGCTTGGGACTGGAAAAAGCAGCCTCGTCGTGTCGGGGGTTGAAACGGCCCCGGCGCTGGCTATCTAGGTTGCAGTGACGGGGCTTCCCTCCCCCGTCACAGGTTCCCCCCAAACGGAACCGGAGAAGCCCCGAGTCCCCCCCGTCTCCGGGGCTTCTTCTTTGTGAGCGTCTCCTTCGCGCCAAACCTCCGCGCGAGTTGTGGAAGCCTGAGCCCGCCCGGCTTGCTTTCGCTCGCGCGCACACCGATCCTTGCCGTCCCATGCGGTTCCGCCTCGCCACCTGGAACATCAACTCCGTCAGGCTCCGGCTCGATCTCGTCAGCCGCTTCGTGCGGGCTCACCGGCCCGACATGCTTTGCCTGCAAGAGATCAAATGCATCGAGGGAAAATTCCCCGCTCGCGAGCTTGGCGCGCTTGGCTTTCCCCATATCGCGGTCGCGGGCCAGAAAGGGTATCACGGCGTCGCCACGCTCTCCCGCCTTCCCTTCACGCTCATGGAGCGTCGCGACATTTGCGGGCGCGGACATGCGCGCCATCTGTCCGTCGTGCTTGAGGGCGGGGGCGCGAAGCCTCTCGTGCTGCACAATGTCTATGTCCCGGCCGGCGGCGACATACCCGACCCCGCGCTCAATGAGAAGTTCCGCCACAAACTCGAATTCCTCGAGGCGCTCGCGTCCTGGTTCGGCGCCATGCGCGGAAGGACCAAGATCCGCATGATCATGGCCGGCGATCTGAATGTCGCGCCGCTTCCGACCGACGTGTGGTCGCACCGGCAGTTGCTCAAAGTGGTGAGCCACACTCCGGCCGAAGTCGAGCGCCTCGAACGCGTCCAGGCCTCTCATGGCTGGGTGGACGTGATGCGCCGACATGTTCCCGCCGAGAAGAAGCTGTTCACCTGGTGGAGCTACCGCAATCGCGACTGGCGGGCCTCCAATCGCGGCCGGCGCCTCGACCATATCTGGATGACGCCTGCTCTCGACGGCGCGGCGCGCGCTATGACGGTTCTCGACGAGGCGCGCGATTGGCCGCGCACGTCCGACCATGTCCCGGTCATCGCCGATTTCGTGATTGAGTGATCGTCCGGCGCATCATTGCCGGGCTCGACCGTGCGATGACGGTCGAGAACTACGGGACCAGTTTATAACCGCCGGTCTCGGTAATGAGGAGCTCGGCCTGGGAGGGGTCCTTCTCGATCTTCTGGCGCAGACGGTAGATATGCGTCTCCAGCGTGTGGGTGGTGACACCCGCATTGTAGCCCCACACCTCATGCAGCAGCACCTCGCGGGTCACGACCCGCTCGCCCGCGCGATAGAGATATTTCAGGATCGAGGTCTCCTTCTCGGTGAGCCTGATCTTGGATCCGCCCCCGTCGACCAGAAGCTTGGCGGCCGGCCTGAAAGTGTAAGGGCCGATGGTGAAAACCGCGTCTTCGCTCTGCTCGTGCTGCCTGAGCTGGGCGCGAATGCGTGCAAGCAGCACGCCGAGGCGGAACGGCTTGGTGATATAGTCGTTGGCTCCCGACTCCAGCCCGAGAATCGTGTCGGCATCCGAGGTTTGCGCCGTCAGCATGACAACGGGACCCTTGAAGCCGCCGCGGCGGAGGAGCTTGCACGCTTCGCGCCCGTCGAGATCGGGAAGACCCACATCGAGGAGCACGAGGTCGATATGACCGCTGCGCGCCTGCTTCAAGCCCTCGGACGCGGTCGCCGCCAGCAGCGTGTCGAACTCCTCATGCAGGCTGAGCTGCTCGCTCAAGGAGTCGCGAAGCTCATCGTCATCGTCGATGATGAGGATCTTGCGGGCGTTGCTCATCCGGGTCCCTGGCTTGTTTCCGCTGTCCCGAGTTGTAAGCGGGGCAGGGCCTCTGGACAAGCCTATCGCGAAGCGTCCTCGGCGCGTAAAAAAGCCCATCGATGATGAGGGTTAAGCGATCTCGATCGATCCTTGTGAGGCGCGCGCCGGGCAATGGCTGCCAGGCACGGGTTGCGCTTCGTCATGGGGTAAGACCGGCGGCGCTCGGGCGAGCCGGTATTTGCGCCTTGAAGCGCGAAGGGGATGGCGGGACGCCGCTCGGCCGGTTTCCCGTTCGCCAGGTGCTGTACCGGGCCGACCGCATGGCACGGCCGCGCACGCGGCTTGCAGTATGTGCGATCCGCGACCTTGACGGCTGGTGCGACGATCCGGCCGACCGCAACTACAACCGGCTTGTCAGGCTGCCGTCGCGGCGAAGCGCAGAGGGCTTGAAGCGCGCCGATCGACTCTACGATCTCGTGCTTGTGCTCGGTTACAACGACAGGCCGCGGGTGAGAGGGAAAGGGAGCGCCATCTTCGTTCACCTCGCCCGCCCGGGCCTCACGCCGACCGATGGTTGCATCGCGCTTAAGCCTCACGATCTCTTGATGCTGCTCGCCGAGCTGCGGGCCCGCTCGACAATCGTGGTCACGCGCTAATTCAGGCATCGCGCGGTCCGAAGATGGCGGTGCCGATGCGTACATGGGTGGCGCCGAATGAGATCGCCCGGGCGAAATCGCCGCTCATGCCCATGCTCAACGCCTTCACGCCGACCCTCTCTGCGATGTTGGCAAGCAGGGCGAAATGCATCGCGGGCTCCTCCTCCAAGGGCGGAATGCACATCAGCCCATCGACGGTAAGCCCGAAAGTCTCGCGGCAGAGCGCGATGAAAGCCTCCGCTTCGCCGGGAATGACGCCGGCCTTTTGCGGCTCTTCGCCCGTATTGACCTGCACGAAGAGGCGCGGGCGCCTGCCGGAGCGCGTCATCTCCTCGGCGAGAGCGCGCGCGAGTTTCGGCCGGTCGACGGTCTCGATGACGTCGAACAACCCGACCGCCTCGCGCACCTTGTTCGATTGCAGCGGACCGATCAGGTGCAGCTCGATATCGGGATGGCGCTCTTTCAGCGCCGGCCACTTGCTGACCGCTTCCTGGACGCGGTTTTCGCCGAAGCAGTGCTGCCCCAGCGCGATCGCCTCGGCGATGACAGGAGCGGCGACCGTCTTCGTCACCGCCACGAGGCTGACCGAGTCCGGCTCGCGGGCCGCCGCCTCGGCAGCAAGCGCGATCTCCTGCCGGACCAAAGCGAGCCGCTCCGGCACGTCCATTTGGGTGGGCTGATCGGATTTCATGTCAGCTATCTAGCAAGGCTCCCGGCAGAGCGTAACTTGACCGCTCTCACCATTTTTGTTCATTCCGCATGCACCCAAGCAAAATGGGCAAGGACCATGGCGGCGGAACGCTACGACGCGCTGAAACGGGAGAAGCACTGGCAGACAGCCTGGGAGGAGCGGGGCATTTTCCGCGCCTTCGAGGATGATCCGCGTCCGAAATATTACGTTCTTGAAATGTTCCCCTACCCCTCGGGCCGCATTCATATGGGGCATGTGCGCAACTACACCATGGGCGACGTCATTGCCCGCTACATGCGCGCCAAGGGCCACAACGTGCTGCATCCCATGGGTTGGGATGGGTTCGGTTTGCCGGCCGAGAACGCGGCCATCGAGCGCGGCGGCCATCCCGCCAAATCGACCTACGACAACATCGCCGTCATGCGCGACCAGCTGAAGGGCCTGGGTCTGTCGCTCGATTGGACGCGCGAGTTCGCCACTTGCGACCTCGATTACTACCATCAGCAGCAACGCTTGTTCCTCGATCTCTTGAAAGCGGGTCTCGTCGACCGCAAGACCCGCAAAGTCAATTGGGACCCGATCGACCGGACCGTGCTCGCCAATGAGCAGGTGATCGACGGGCGTGGCTGGCGCTCCGGCGCTCTGGTCGAGCAGCGCGAGCAGCCGGAGTGGGTGTTCAAGATCACCGACTACGCGGAGGATTTGCTTCAAGCTCTCGGCGGCCTGGAGCACTGGCCGGAGAAGGTCCGTCTGATGCAGGCGAACTGGATTGGACGTTCCGAGGGACTTCTTGTCCGTTTCGCGATCGAAGGTGGCGCGGTCCCCAAAGATCATGACCTGATCGAGGTGTTCACGACGCGCCCCGACACGCTGTTCGGCGCAAGCTTCCTCGCCATCGCGCCCGATCATCCGCTCGCCAAAGCGATCGCTGAAGAAAATCTCGATGCCGCCGCCTTCATCGACGCGTGCCACCATCACGGCACAAGCGCCGCCGCGCTGGAGACGCAGGAGAAGAAGGGTCTCGACACGGGACTGCGCGTGCTCCATCCCCTGATCGAAGGGGCTGAGCTTCCCGTCTTCATCGCCAATTTCGTGGTCATGGAATACGGCACGGGCGCCATCTTCGGCTGCCCGGCGCACGATCAGCGCGACCTCGAATTCGCGCGCGCCGAAGGGCTGCCCGTCATTCCCGTCGTGCTGCCGCCAGGAGAAGATCCCAAGTGCTTCACCATCGGCGAGGAGGCGTACACCGGCGACGGAACAATGATCAATTCGGGCTTTCTCGACGGCCTCACTGTCGCGGCTGCGAAGGACGCCGTCGCCGATCATCTCGCCAAGACGAAGCTCAAAGGAAGGCCGGTCGGCGAACGCCACACCCAGTATCGCTTGCGCGATTGGGGCATCTCGCGGCAGCGCTATTGGGGCTGCCCGATTCCGATGATCCATTGCTCATCCTGCGGCATCGTGCCGGTGCCGGAAAGCGATCTTCCGGTGAAGCTACCGGGCGACGTGAGCTTCGACCGACCGGGCCATCCGCTCGACCGACACCCGACCTGGAAGCACGTCACCTGCCCGCGATGCGGCGGAGCGGCGACGCGCGAGACCGACACCATGGACACTTTCGTAGACTCGTCCTGGTATTTCGCGCGCTTCTGCTCGCCGAAATCGGGCGAGCCAACCGACCTCAAGGCGACCGGTTACTGGCTCCCGGTCGATCAGTATATCGGCGGAGTCGAGCACGCGATTCTTCATCTCCTCTACGCGCGGTTCTTCACCCGCGCCATGCTTAAGACCGGGCACGTCGCCATCGACGAACCGTTCCGCGGCCTCTTCACCCAAGGCATGGTGACACACGAGACCTATAAGGACGTACACGGAAAATGGCTGCTGCCGGAGGAGGTCACTCGCAAGGACGGCAGGCAGGTGCATGCCAAGACGGGCGAGCCGGTCACCGTTGGCGCCGTCGAGTCGATGTCGAAGTCGAAGAAGAACGTGGTCGATCCCGAGAGCATCATTGGCGCCTATGGGGCCGATACCGCGCGTTGGTTCATGCTGTCGGACACGCCGCCGGAACGCGACATCGAATGGTCCGCCGCCGGCGCCGAAGGGGCGCATCGCTTCCTGCAGCGGGTCTGGCGGCTGGTGGGCGAGGCCGCAGTGAAGGGGGCTGCGCTGTCAGCCGCCAAGCCCTCTTCATTCGGACCCGAGGCCGAGGCGCTTCGCCGTGCCGCTCACCGCAGCGTGGCGGCGGTGACGGGCGCCATCGAGAAGCTTCGTTTCAATACCGCCGTCGCCCAGATCTACGAGCTCGCCAACGTGCTGTCTGCTTGCCTGCAGAACGCCGAGCCACACGTTCAGTCCGACACGGCCTACGCCGTGCGGGAGGCGGCCGAGCTTTTGGTGCGAATCGCTGCCCCCATGGTCCCCCACCTGGCCGAGGAAGCCTGGGCCAGGCTCGGCCATGAGACCCTCATCGCCGAAGAGCCCTGGCCAGCCCCGGAAACGGCCCTTTTCCTTGAGGAAACCGTCACAATTGCGGTCCAGGTCAATGGTAAAAGGCGGGACGAATTGACGATTGCGCGAGACGCCGCGAAGGAAGATATTGAAGCTGCGGCGCTAAAGCTCGACAATGTCGTTCGCGCCATTGGGGGACGCAAAATCAAGAAGGTGGTGGTCGTGCCGCAGAGGATCGTCAATGTGGTGGCGTAGCTCTGCCCTCTTCGCCTCGCTGTTGGCCGGGCTTGCCGCCTTGGCCCTGACCGGCTGCGGCTTCCAGCCCCTTTACGGGGGCACCACGGCCGGAGGCGCCAGGCTGGCGGAGGTCATGGCCGCGGTCGATGTCACCCCGATTCCGGGCCGCGTCGGCCAGAAACTGCGTAACGAACTGATTTTCGCCAATACCGGCGGCGGCAACGCGGGCCCGACCCGCTACCGGCTCGACATCATCGTCAAGGAAAGCGTCACCGACCAGTTGGTGCAGATCACCGGCGATGCGACCGGCCAGGTCTTCCAGCTCGACGCGAGCTTCAAGCTCGTCGACGTGGCCAAGGGCGCCGTTCTGCTCCAGGGCAAAGCGGTCTCGCGGGCGCCCTATAATCGGTTCCAAGAAATCTTCGCCAATGTGCGGGCGCGCTACGACGCCGAGAACCGCGCCGCCCGTACAGTGTCGGAGAGCATCATGACCCAGGTCGCGGCTTATCTTAGCAACGCCGCTTAGGTTTCCCGCTCTCGTCACTTCGTCTAGCTGCCGCCCATATCCGCATGGTCGTCTACAAGTCGTCAGCCGTCGCGCGCTTCATCAAGACGCCAAAGGCCGATTGCCGCGCCGTGCTCGTTTACGGGCCCGACGCCGGGCTGGTGGCCGAGCGCGCCAGCGCGCTGGCCCAAATCTTCGCGCGACGAGGGCAGGGGCAGACCGAGATCATTCGCCTCGACGATCGCGATCTCGCCGAGGACCCCGCGCGGCTCGAGGTCGAGCTTCGGACCATCCCGATGTTCGCCGAACAGAGCGTCGTGCGGGTCACCGCCGGGCCCAAGCTCGATGTGCCGGCGCTCAAGACGCTGCTCGCAGACGACTTCGCCAATTTCTTGATCGTGGAGGCGGGCAATCTCCGTCCCGACTCGGGCTTGCGCAAATTGTTCGAGGGCCACAGAAGTGCTGTGGCGCTTCCTTGTTACGGCGATGAAAGCCTCCTCTCGGAGCTGATCGACGCCGAACTCGCCAGAGCCGGTCTCGGCATCGACAGAGAGGCGCGCGACTATCTGATGACGCGGCTCGGCGCCGACCAAGCCTTGTCGCGCGCCGAAGTCGTCAAGCTCGCGCTCTATGCCCAAGGGCAAGGGACGGTCAGCCATCACGACATCGAGGCCATTGTCGGCGACGCCGCCGAGACGGCGCTCGAAAACTTCGTCTACGCCACGAGCGGCGGCGATGCCAAGGCCGCGCTCTCGGAGCTTCAACGTCTTGCCGCTTCCGGCACGGATCGGGCGTCGGCGCTATCCGCGCTCGGCCGGCACTTCATCCAGCTTCATCGCGTGGCTGCGGCGGTGGCGAGCGGGCGGCCAGCCGAGGAGGCGCTGCGTTCGCTCCGGCCCCCGCCGCGTCCCAAGACGCGCGAGGAGGCCTTTCTTGCCCGTTCCCGAAAATGGGGAGCGGGACGCTTGGCGAAGGTGCTGCCCATCATTCAGGAGGCCGTCAGGCGATCACGCCGCTCGCCCGATCTCGAAGGCGCCTTCGCCGAGCGCCTCGTGCTCGCGCTCACCTCGAAGATTTGACGAGACGGCGCGGCGTTGTAAGCATGTCCCGACGAGCGAGGTGACGGCATGAACAAGCGCAACAACACCGTCGAACTGCGCGACCGGCTTTTTGCGCTGCTCAAGGAGCGCGCGTTTAGACGGGGCCGCGTGACGCTGGCCTCAGGACGCGAGAGCGATTTCTATTTCGACATGAAGCCCGTCATGCTCGATCCTGACGGTGCCGCTCTGATGGCGGAGCTAATTCTTCAGCAAATACAAAGTGTTAAGGCCGATTGCGTCGGAGGACTGGAGATGGGCGCGGTGCCGCTGATCGCGCCTGTGGCGATGCGGAGCCTCGACTTTGGCCGCCGTCTTCCCGGCTTCTTCGTGCGCAAGGCCGCCAAGGGTCACGGGACGAAGAAGCGCGTCGACGGCGCCGACATCGCCGGCAAGACCGTCGTCATCCTCGAGGACGTGACCACCACAGGGGGATCGGCGATGGATGCGGTCAAGGCGGTCGAACAGGCCGGCGCGAAAGTGGCGCTCGTGCTCGCGATCCTCGACCGCGGCGAGGGCGCCGCCGATCTCTACGCCAAGGCCGGCATTCCTTTCGCATCGCTGTTCCGCGCCGAGGAGTTTCTCGCCGCCGCTTGAGCGAGGCCCGTTAGCGATAGGACCTGCGGAGCAGCCGTTGGCGGATCTCCTCGAGCTGGTCGAGCGTCGCATAGCGGATGCGAAGCTCTCCCTTCTCGCCTTTCCCTTTGCGGATCTCGACCTCAAGGCCGAGAGCCTCGTGCAGCTCGGCTTCGGCGGCCCTGGTGTTGGCGTCCTTGCCCTCCCGCCGCTTCGGTTTCGCTTGCCGTTCCTGAGTGAGGGCCTCGACCTGGCGCACGGTCAGCCCCCGGCTCACGATACGGGCGGCAAGCGCGGCGGCGTCAGGCCGTCCCACCAGCGGCCGCGCGTGACCCGCGCTGAGCTCACCGGACCGCACCAAGTCCTGAACGCTTTCGGGGAGCTTCAAAAGACGCAACGTATTGGCGAGATGACTGCGGCTCTTGCCGATGATGCGTGCGAGGTCCTCTTGGGTATAGTCGTGTCCCTCGATGAGGAGCTTGTACCCCTCCCCTTCTTCGATCGCGTTCAGGTCCTCACGCTGCACGTTCTCGATGATGGCGATCTCGACCGCTTCCTGGTCGGTGAGCACGCGCACGACGACCGGCACCTCGTGCAGATTGGCGAGTTGGGCCGCGCGCCAGCGGCGTTCGCCGGCGACGATCTCATAGGTGTCGCCCGATGACGGCCTGACCACCAGAGGCTGCACCAGCCCGCGCTCGCGGATCGAGGCGGCAAGTTCCTCGAGCTGTGCCTCGGCGAAGTTTCGCCGCGGATTGAAGCGGCCGGGCTTCAGCGCGGCGAGCGAAACGGTTCGCCGGTCCTCATCGGCGCCGAGCCCTGCCTCATCGAAGCGATCGCCGATAAGGGACGCGAGCCCCCTCCCCAGTCTCGTTTTCTGCGCGCCTGCCGCCATGGCGAGCCTCCTCCCCGTAAAATGCCGCTAATGCCTCACGCCGCACGCATCCGCCGCTCGCGCTCGATCACCTCGGAGGCGAGCTGAATGTAGGCCTGGCTGCCGGAGCAGCGATAATCGTAGAGCAGCACCGGCTTCCCATGCGAGGGCGACTCGGCCACTCGGACATTGCGCGGGATGACGGTGGTATAAACCTTCTCGCCCAAGACGCGCCGCACATCGTCGACCACCTGGTCGGAGAGGCTGGTGCGCTGATCGTACATGGTGAGCACGATGCCGTGAATCTGGAGCTTAGGGTTGAGGCGTACCCTGATCTCCTCGACCGTGCTCAAGAGCTGGGCCAAGCCCTCGAGCGCGAAGAACTCGCACTGCAAAGGCACGAGCACCGCGTCGGCCGCGGCAAGAGCGTTAACAGTTAGTAAATTCAGCGAGGGCGGACAGTCGATGAGGATGTAGGTCGTCGCCAGGTCCGGCGTTTCGTCGGCACCCATCGCCGCCAGGCAATCGCGCAGGCGGTAATGCCTGCCGCCGGCCGCCCCCGATTCGCGCTCGAACGACATCAGGTCGATCGTTGCCGGCACGATGGAAAGCCTCGGCACGTTGGTCGGAACCCTTGCCGCTGCCAGGGTCGCCTGCCCACTCAGCACGTCGAAGGTCGATAGCGGGCGCTCGTCGACGCCCCGCCCGGTGATCGCTTTCCCCGGCGGATCGTGTTCGATGATCAGCACCCGCTCGCCGACCGCGGCGCGCGCCGTCCCGAGATTGATGGCCGTGGTGGTCTTGCCCACCCCACCCTTCTGATTGGCGAGAGCAAGGACGCGCAGGCGGTGAGGTCCGAAACCATTCATGACGCGCTCG
>JACMJU010000011.1 GCA_014380485.1 Methyloceanibacter sp. | reverse complement strand
CTGCGTCGGTGCTGGCGACCACGACGGTGGTCTGCGGCTGTGGTGGCGGTGATCGGGTCCGTGAGGCGCTGCCCGCCTTGCTGTCGCACGCTGGACGACTGGTGCTCGACGCCGACGCCTTGAACGCCGTGGCCGAGGACAGTCAGCTGCAATCGATGCTGGCCTCGCGGACTGGCCGCGGGTTGGACACGGTGCTCACGCCGCACCCCCTGGAGGCGGCACGATTGCTGCAACGAAGCGCCGCCGAGGTGCAGGCCGATCGGCTCGACGCGGCACGCCTTCTGGCGCAGCGCTGGTCCTGCGTGGTTGTGTTGAAGGGCTCCGGCACCATCGTCGCGGCACCGGGTCATCTGCCCACGATCATCGGCTCCGGAAACGCGTTGCTTGCCACCGCCGGTACCGGCGACGTGCTGGCCGGCATGGTTGTCGGGCTTCTCGCCCAAGCAATGCCCGCCTTCGAAGCGGCGAGCGCCGCCGTCTGGCTCCATGGGGCGGCTGCTATCGATTTCGGCCCCGGCCTGATCGCCGAGGACCTCCCTGAAACATTGCCAAGTGTGCTACGCGCGCTGCAAATATCCGGCAAAAGTAGAGGGTCTGGGGGCCCGATCTCTGCTACGCCCCAGACCGGCCAGTGACCCGTTATTGACATACTCCAGCCCTATGAGAGACATGGAGCACAAACTCCGAGGGAAAGCGGCCTGATCGTCGCCATGGACGCTTCATATTCGAGGATCGGTTGGCTGCTTGCGGCCTTTCTCAGCGCAGGGACCGGCGTCGTAGCCCTGGCCGAGGACGTGACCCTGTTGCGCGCCCGCGAGGGGGCGGCCGCGCTCATGAGCGGACGATACGACAAGGCGGTCGCCTCCTTTGACGAGGCGCTTTCCGCCCCCGAGATCGCCGATTTCATCGAGGCCAGCATCTACAGCGATCGCGGCGTCGCCAAGTGGCGCATGAACCAGACCAAGGAGGCGGTTGACGATTTCAACAAGTCGATCCAGCTCTCGCCGGAGAACTCTGCCGTCTACAACAATCGCGGCAATGCGCTCATGGATTTGGGCCATCCCGACGAAGCGGTGAAGGACTTCGACCGGGCCGTCGCCCTTTCGCCGAATTACGGCGCCGCTTACAACAACCGGGGTAACGCCCGTGTGGCGCTCGGCCAGCACAATCTCGCCTTTCAGGATTTTCGCAAGGCCGTGGAGCTGATGCCGCAGAGCGCGGTGCCGTTCAACGGGCGGGGCATGGCCCATGCCGAATTGAAACGCTATCACGCCGCCGTACGCGACCTCAGTCGCGCCGTCAGCCTCAACCCGAAATATGTGGCGGCGTATCGCCACCGCGCCGACGCCTATCTCGCGCTCGGCATGTACCGCGAAGCAGTGGCCGACGCCACCCAGGTGCTCGCGCTCGAACCCGATGTGCCGAATCCCGATCTTCTCTTGCTGCGCGCCCGCGCCCATGCCGGCGACAAAAAGCTCAACTTCGCCCTGGACGACCTGAACAAGGCGATCGAGGGCAAGCCGGACCTTGTCGATGCCTATATCGAGCGCGCCGTCGTGTTCGTGCAGGCGCGCCGCTTCGACGATGCCATCGGCGATCTCACCCGTGCCATCGAGCTCAATCCCCAGAACGTGCGGGCTTACGCCATGCGCGCCTCGGCGAAGCTCCAGGCTGAGGCCAATGACGACGCGCTGAGCGACGTCAGCCAGGCGCTCCAGCTTGCGGCGACCGACCCTGTCGCGCTTAGGGTCAGGGGGAATATCTACGAGGCCTTGCAGCGCCCAGACGAAGCGATTGCCGACTACCGCAGCGCGCTTGCCCAAGATCCGTTTCAGAGCGAGAGCCGCGAGGCGCTCCAGCGCCTCAACCAGGAGGTGCCGGCCGAGGAGGGGCGCGTTCTGGGCGAAGAGGTCGCGGGCTGGGTGATCAAAGAGCCGCAACCCGGACGCTACATCGCGAGCAATCCGAAATACCCCGCGCTCAGGACCGAGCTCGAGATGTTCGGTACCGGCACGCCCAAAATCCTGGAATGGAAGCTCTTGAAGGACGCTCTCACGGGCATCGGTCTTTTGAAATATTACGCCGGCGATTTCGGCGACGGTGCAGCAACGAGCCTCGAATATGTCGCCATCGTCGATACCCGCGCCAACAAGGTCGTCTCCGTCGAGCCCCATGCCTGGGGAGAGGCCAATGCCCAATGGAACTGGCAGGCCGTCTCCGTGGTCGTGACCGACCCCGACGGGAACGCCAACGAGGTTCAGCTCCGCAAGGTGCGGCAGAAGGCGCCGGCACGCGACGATTTTTGGGGCTTAGAGCGGCCTGACGGCGCCCAAGAAAGCAGGCGTGCCGCGCGTCGCGGCGGCGAAGGCGGCGGCGGGAACAGCGGCATCTTCAATTGGCTGTTCCGCTGATGACCGCGCTCGATTGCCTGTCGTCGCCGGCTAACGCCTGCCGATGACCCTGTTCCTGGCAAGTGTGCGCGATGCCGCCGAAGCCGAGATGGCGATCGGCGCCGGCGCCGATATCATCGATCTCAAAGATCCCGGCCAAGGCGCTCTCGGCGCCCTTGCCCCCGATGCCATCGCCGCCTGCATCAGAACGATCGGCGGCCGAGTGCCGGTCAGCGCGACGATCGGCGACCTGCCGCTCGCGGGCGAGACCATTCGCGCCGTGGTGTCGGCGACGGCGGCCCTTGGCGTCGATTACGTCAAGCTCGGTCTGTTTCCGGGAGAAGACACGGAGCGCTGCTTGAACATGCTGGCGGAGCCAGCGGCCGAAATCCGTCTCATCCTCGTTCTGTTCGCCGATGCTCCGCCCGAGGTCGATGCGATCGGACTTGCAGCAAAGATTGGGGCATCCGGCCTGATGTTCGATACTTTGGGCAAAGGCGGCGGATCGCTGCCGGATCTGATCGCCCCCGGCAAACTTGCGGGCTTTGCGGCGTCGGCTCGGGCGCAAGGCCTGACGGTGGGCCTTGCCGGTTCTCTCAAGGCGCGCCATGTGCCGGGACTTCTCGCCTTCGACCCCGACCTGCTCGGCTTTCGCAGCGCGCTCTGCCGCGACGGCAATCGGGCTCAGCCCCTCGATCCGGTGCGGCTCGCTTCAATCAGGGCGCTGATTCCTAAGGATCCAGGAACTATGCGCGAGGCGAACTTGCCAGATTTTGCGCCGCACGCGTTATGCTAGGGATGGCGCACTGAAATTGTCGCGCCGCAATGGAGCCCTGGTCATGGCTGAACCGCGATTGAGACGGGTAGCGCCCGGCGCCGCATCGGATGAAGCGCCGGTCTTCGACCGCGTCTTCATGCACGACCTCGTGCTCGATGTCGAAATTGGGGTCTATCACCATGAGAAGGGCGTCACTCAACGCGTGCGTTTCTCCGTCGATGTCGACGTGACGCCGGCCAAGCGCGCGCTCGAGGACGATCTCGGCCGCGCCTTCGACTACGATACGATCGTCAAGGGCATCAAGGACACCATCGCCCGGGGCCATATCAACCTGGTCGAGACCCTTGCCGAGGAGGTGGCGCGCCATTGCCTCGCTCATCCCCGCGCGGCGCGGGTCACGGTGACGATCGAGAAGCTCGACAAGGAACCGGGCGCGCTTGGCATCGAGATCGTGCGCGTCAAGGGACGCTCTTAGCGATGGCCGGCCCGGTCTTGCGCGCGCATACGAAGCTTGCGCCTGCAGCCGGCATGGCGCGCCCGATCGTCGTCAAGCTCGGCGGCAGCGTCATTCGCTCTGGCGAGCTTGCCGCCTGGCTCGACGCCATTGCCGCCGCGTCGTACCCCGTCGTCGTGGTTCCGGGAGGAGGCGCTTTGGCCGATGAGGTGCGTGCCTGCCAATCAACCCTCGGCTTCGGCGACCGGGCGGCGCACCGCATGGCGCTGCTCGCCATGGATCAACTGGCCTGGGCCGTGGCAGGCATGAGACCGGGATTCGTCGTCGGCACGACGGAAGCCGAGCTCAGCGCCGCGCATCGACAGGGCGTGGTGGCGGTCTGGGCCCCTTACGCGCTGGTTGCCGAACGCACCGACATCGAGGGTACCTGGCGCCTCACCTCCGACAGTCTTGCGCTGTGGCTCGCCTCGAGGATCGGCGCGACACGCTGCTATCTGATCAAATCCATCCGGCGCAAAGGGACAAGAGCTAATGCCGCGGAGCTCGCGCAAGGTGGCATCGTCGATGCCGCCTTTCCTTCGATGCTGAAAGAGGCGGGTGTCCCGGCCTTCCTGCTCGGCCGCGGCGACCAGCAGGCCTTCGCCGCCTCGCTCGCCGGCGAGAATGCCGATGCCTGCGGCTTCGCCGCCGCGATTGCTTAATCCAAACCTCGTGTTGTCGTTGCCCGACTTGACCGGGCAAACCAGTATCGCCCGGCCCTCCAAACAGCCCGAAGGCGGCCGACGACGGATTTCCGGCATTCGCGGGAATGACGCGGCGCCAAGGGCAGGTTAGAACGGCAAGACGGAACGGCGCGAAACATCATGGCTGAGAACATCCTGTTCCTGACCGGACACTTGGCGCGGGCCCGGCTCGAAGCCGTGCTTGAGGCCATGTCGGGGAGCTTCGACTGGAAGGTGTTGGATATCGGGGTCAAGGTCGCGGCGCTGATGACCGAGGACATCATCATGAGGCGGCTGCCAAAGCCCGTCGCCGCCGACAAGGTCATGCTGCCCGGCCGCTGCCGCGCCGATCTCGACCGTTTGGGCGAACGCTTTGGCGTACCGTTCCTGCGCGGACCCGACGAGCTCAAGGACATCCCAGTCTATTTTGGCCGCGCGCGGAAAGCCGCCGACCTGACCAAATACGACATCCAGATCTTCGCCGAGATCGTCGATGCCTCGGCGCTCCCGGTCGATGCCATCGTGAACCGCGCGCGAGATTACATGGAGCGCGGCGCCAACGTCATCGATCTGGGCTGCCTTCCCGATACGCCTTTCCCTCACCTCGAAGAGGCGATCGCGGCGCTCAAGGACAAGGGCTACAAGGTCAGCGTCGATTCCGCCGACGCCGACGAGCTAACGCGCGGCGGCAAGGCCGGCGCCGATTTTCTGCTAAGCCTCAACGAATCGACGCTCCACATCGCCGATCAGGTCGCCTCGACACCGGTGCTCATCCCCAAGGACCACGGCGACATCGCCTCTCTCTACCGCGCCATGGATGCGCTCGACGCCAAGGGTCGCGCCTATCTCGTCGATCCCGTGCTCGATCCCATCAATTTCGGCTTCATGCAATCGCTGGAGCGCTACGCTCAAGTCAGGCGCGAGCGCCCCGACGCGGAGATCCTGATGGGCACGGGGAACCTCACCGAGCTGACCGACGCCGACACCACCGGCATCACCGCCGTGCTGCTCGGCATCGCCTCCGAGCTCGACATCAGAAACGTGCTTGTCGTGCAAGTGAGCCCGCACACGCGCCGCACCATCGAAGAACATGACCTCGCGCGCCGCATCATGTATGCGAGCCGCGCCGATCATGACCTGCCGAAGGACTACTCCGATGGACTGCTTGCCCTGCACGCGCGGCGGCCGTTCCCGCAGACGCCGGATGAGATCGCCGCCGCCGCGGCCGAGGTGCGCGACAAGAACTTCCGCATCGAAATCGCCGAAGACGGCATCCATGTCTATAGCCGCGACGGCCATTACGTGGCGCAAGATGCCTTCGATCTGTTCCCCAAGCTCGGCGTCGAGAACGACGGGGCGCACGCCTTCTATCTCGGCGCCGAACTCGTCAAGGCCGAAATCGCGTTCAGGCTGGCCAAGCGCTATGCGCAAGACGACCCGCTCGATTGGGGCGTTGCCGCCGACGCGCCGGCGGGCGACAAGAGCAGGCTGAAGGAAGCCGGCCATACGCTGATCGCCAAGCGTAAGCGGGAAGCGTCGTGACAGCGAGAGTTAGGCCATCATGCCGATGATCCGGGAATGCATCGTCACCACCCTCAACGAGGAGGGCAAGGTCCATATCGCCCCGCTCGGTCTCATCGCCGAGGAGGGCGGATGGATCATCGCGCCGTTCCGTCCCTCCGCCACGCTCGACAATCTCGGCGTTACCCCTTACGCGGTCGCCAACTTCACCGATGACGTTCTCGTCTTCGCCGGGTGCCTGGTAGGCCGGAAAGACTGGCCGACGCGCCCCTCGACACATGTTCCGGGCGCCGTGCTCGAAGGGACACTCGCCCATGCCGAGCTTGCGGTCGGCCATGTCGAGGAGGACGAGCAACGGCCGCGCTTCCATTGCCGCGTGGTCCATGAGGCGAGCCACGCGCCGTTCAAGGGCTTCAACCGGGCCCAGAACGCGGTGATCGAGGCCGCCATCCTCGCCAGCCGCGTGCATATGCTGCCGCGTGAAAAGATCGAGCGCGAGCTGGGATATTTGCAGATCGCGGTGGAGAAGACCGCCGGTCCGCGCGAGCACGAGGCCTGGCGGCTTCTGGTCGAGAAGATCGAGGACCATTACAAGCACGCACCGCCGTCCGGCTGACGGAGCTTCCCCTCTCCCCTCGTGGGAGAGGGTGGCGAGCCGCTTTTTGTGCGGCGAGCCGGGTGAGGGGGTTTCTTTCCGACGCGGCTTCGCCGCTTACCCCTCACCGCGCGCGAAAAGGCGCGCGTACTCTCCCACAAGGGGAGAGCGGGGAAAAGGGAACTATCTCCGTCCGATATAAGGATCGTTGTAGCGCGCATCGACGCACCGCTCGCCGTTCCAGTAGCGATATTGCCCGCAGCTCGCCGGGCGCGGCGGCGGCAAGACGATAATTGCCGGCGCTCCGTCATCGGCGTCGATCTCGAGATCCGGATCGACGGCGACACCGGCATCGGGAACGACAACAACGGGGCCATAGTCCTGACGGCGCCACTGGCGGCGCCAGCCGGTTCTTTCGATGAGTGTCGGCGCCGCGACAGAGGCCGAAAGGGTAGGCAGCGGTAAAGCCTGGGCGTCATGCGATGCGAAGCCAAAGCCGATGCCGCCGCCGGCAACAACCGCCATGAGAGTAAGAACGCGAAACATCCAAGCCTCCATCTGCCGCTTGCTCCTTTTGCACTTCAATTTGGCCGAACCGCTGCTTGACAAGAATAGGTTCCAAGGATCAAGGCGGCATCGGTCGCGCCAAATTCTAGTGGGACAATTTCGCCGCTGCCGCAATGGTGCAACGATCCGGGGGGCAAGGCGTTGTGTATCTTGCTAAACAGGAGGTCAAAATGTCCCAGAACATCTTCGGATCAGACGGTAGCCCCGCGCTGCCCGGCGGAAGCGTCGGGAAACCCCTGATGATCGCTTTGCTCGCGCTTCTCGCCTCGCGCTATTTCGGCGGAAAGAAAGAAGAACCCGAGGCTCAGGCGCCCAGACTGCCGGAATCCGCGCCGCAAACCGATTCAGATCCTTCGCCCGGCAGCATCCTCGATGGGCTTGGCGGCCTCATCAAGCAGTTCCAGCAGAAGGGACTCAGCGATACGGTCGACTCCTGGGTTGGCACCGGGAAGAACAAGAGCGTTGCTCCGGACGAGGTTACCGTGGCGCTCGGCGGCGACGTCGTCGATGATCTTGCCCGCCGTACCGGGCTCACGCGAGATCAAGTCGTGACGGAATTGGCGCGCATGCTGCCAAATGTGGTGGATAAGCTTACCCCTGACGGTCGACTTCCGACCCGTCAAGAGGTAATGCGGCTAATGTCTTAGCGGAGAATCGACACTCAACGAGTGCAGCCAAGAGGGGTCCTTCATGGGGATCATTGCCTGGATTGTCTTGGGTCTGATCGCGGGCTTCATTGCCAGCAAGATTTACGTGGGCACCGGCCAGGGCCTGTTGATGGACATCGTGCTCGGCATCGTCGGCGCGGTGGTCGGCGGCTTCCTGTTCACGGCGCTCGGCGCCAGCGGCGTCACCGGCTTCAACATCTGGAGCATGATCGTCGCGACCATCGGCGCCATCGTGGTGCTGTGGCTGTACCACGCCGTCGCCGGCCGTTAGATCTGACGTCGAGGTGGGCGCGGGCGACGCGCCCACCTCGATTCGTCCCTCATTTCTCGATAATGAGCTCATGCGCGGCGAGCAGCCCGACCGCGACGGCGGGCGCGCAAGCCGCCGCCATGTCGCGCGCGCCGGGCGCGCAATCGATCAATTCGGCGAAATCGCAATAGCGGCGGCCTAGCCGCGCCGCGACATGCCGCGCGATGAAGCG
>JACMJU010000076.1 GCA_014380485.1 Methyloceanibacter sp. | reverse complement strand
CTGCGGCATAGCGACACCGAAGCCAAGGTCGGCGGGACGTGATGATCATCGGCATCGGCAACGACATGATCGACATAAGGCGGGTCGAACGCACCATCGAGCGATATGGCGAGCGCTTTCTCGAGCGCGTGTTTACCGCCGCCGAACGGCAGAAATCCGATGCCAGGGCTGAGCGCGCCGCCTCTTACGCCAAGCGCTTTGCCGCCAAGGAAGCTTGCGCCAAAGCGCTCGGCACCGGATTTCGCCAGGGCGTGTTTTGGCGCGACATGGGCGTCGTCAATTTGCCTTCAGGGCGCCCCACTTTGGAGCTTACGGGTGGGGCGGCACGGGCGCTTGCCCGGCTGACGCCTGAAGGCCATGAGGTGCGCATCGACCTTTCCATCACCGACGATTTCCCCACGGCCCAGGCGATCGTCATCATCTCCGCCATAAGGGTCTCCCTCCGCGATTGATCGGTTTGCCTCCCCGTATGGGAGGGGCTATAGGGGGCGACCGCCCGGGGGCAGGCGGGAATCCCAAGCGAAGCCGAAGGAGAGCTTCCGCATGAGCGTCGAAGCCGAGAAGACGGAAGCAAAGAGTGGCGCGAAGGACACGATTCGCGTCATTATTCATGCTCTGATCCTCGCGCTCGTCGTGCGCGTCTTCCTGTTCCAACCCTTCAATATTCCGTCCGGCTCGATGATCCCGACCCTGCTCATCGGCGACTATCTCTTCGTTTCGAAATACAGCTACGGCTACAGCCGCTACTCCTTTCCTTTCGGAGTGGACCTGTTCTCCGGACGGGTCTGGGCCAAGGAGCCCGAGAGAGGCGACGTGGTCGTGTTCAAGCTGCCGCGCGACAACGAGACCGACTATATCAAGCGCGTGATCGGTCTCCCCGGCGACGAGATCCAGATGGTTCACGGCGTGCTCAACATCAACGGCAATCCTGTGCCGAAAACGCGGATCGACGACTATCTCGTGACCGAGCCGTCGGGTCGGGAGCGGCGCCTGTCGCGCTTCCAGGAAACCTTGCCGAACGGCGTGACCTACCCGGTCCTCGATGTGGTGCAAGAGAGCTTCGGCGACACCACCGAAGTCTACAAAGTGCCGGAGGGGCACTTCTTCATGATGGGCGACAACCGCGACAATTCCACCGACAGCCGCTTTCTGTCGGAGGTCGGCTTCGTGCCATTCGAGAATCTGGTGGGCAAGGCCCAGATCATCTTCTTCTCGATGGACGAGAACTCGAAATTTTTGGAATTCTGGGACTGGCCGACCAGCATTCGCTGGCCGCGCCTTCTTCAGGTGGTGCACTGAACCTTGTCCAAGCCGCGCAAAACGGCATTCAAGGATCTCGCGGCCCGGATCGGGCACGACTTCTCCAACCCGGCGCTGCTCAAGCTCGCCCTGACCCATTCGAGCGCGCGCGCGAGCACGAGGCCGGACGAAGACAATGAGCGTCTCGAATTCCTCGGCGACCGCGTGCTCGGTCTGGCCGTTGCCGAGCTCCTGACCGACGCCTTTCCCAAGGCGCCTGAAGGCGAGCTTGCGCTCTGGTTCAATCAGCTCGTGCGCGCCGAGACCTGCGCCGAAATCGCGCAAAGCTGGGACCTCGGCGACCTCATCCTGATGAGCGGCGGCGAGGCCGGCAGCGGCGGCCGTCGCAAGAAGACCATCCTCGCCAACACCTGCGAGGCCGTGCTCGGCGCCGTGTTCGCCGATAGCGGCTACGAGGCGGCCAAGCGCGTGGTGCGGGCATTTTGGGAGCCTCAGCTCGGCGTCATCGACCTTGCCGCTCCGGATGCGAAATCGGTGTTGCAGGAATGGGCCCAAGGACGGCGCCTTCCGCTGCCGCGCTATCTCGAGGTCGCTCGCGAAGGCCCCGATCATGCGCCCCGCTTCACTGCCGAGGTCCAGATCGAAGGCGTGGCGCCGGAGCGCGGGCAAGGGGCAAACAAGCGCGAAGCTGAACAAGCGGCGGCGCTAGCCGTGCTCCTGCGCGAAGGGGTGTGGCAGGCGACGCAAGATGGCTAACGTGAGCGCCGCCGCGGATCGCTCCGGCGCAACGTCCGCAGATGGCGGTCCCACAAGCTGTGGCTTCGTGGCGCTGATTGGCGCCCCCAATAGCGGCAAATCGACCCTCACCAATGCGCTCGTCGGCGCCAAGGTCTCGATCGTGACCCACAAGGCGCAGACGACGCGCGGGCCCGTGCGCGGCATCGCGCTGATTGGCGACGCTCAGGTCGTCCTTATCGATACGCCCGGCATCTTTCAGCCGAAGCGCCGCCTCGACCGCGCCATGGCGCAAGCGGCTTGGCAGCGGGCAGGTGAAGCCGACATCGTGGGGGTTGTCATCGACGCCGAGCGCGGCCTCGATCGAACGCTCGAACCCCTGCTCGCGCATCTGCCCAAGGTGAAGCGGCCGGTCATCGCCATCCTCAACAAGATCGACCTTGTGCCCAAGCCTGATCTCTTGGGCCTCGTCGGAGGCCTTTCGGCGCTGAGGCAGTTCGACCGGGTTTTTATGGTTTCGGCCCTGTCCGGCGACGGCATCGCCGACCTCAAGGCTTATCTCGGCGAGGCCATGCCGCCCGGGCCTTGGCTCTTCCCGGCAGACCAGCTCACCGATCAATCATTGCGGCAGGCCGCCGCCGAGATCACCCGCGAGCAGCTGTTCCTGCGGCTGCACGAGGAGCTTCCCTACACGCTGACCGTCGAGACCACCGACTGGAAGGAGCTTGCGGACGGCAGCGTCCGAATCGAACAAACGATTTACGTGGAGCGCGAAAGCCAGCGTAAGATCGTTCTCGGCGCCAAAGGCCGGACCATCAAGGAGATCGGTTCCGCCGCCCGCGCCGAGATCGGCGCGATGGCTTCCACCCCCGTTCATCTCTTTCTGTTCGTCAAGGTGCGGGAGCGCTGGGCCGAGGACCCCGAACGTTATCGCGAGATGGGCCTCGACT
>JACMJU010000075.1 GCA_014380485.1 Methyloceanibacter sp. | reverse complement strand
GCCGGCTTCGCTGCAGCCGCAGGCTTACGGGCCGGCGCTTTGCGCGCGGGCTTCCGCGCCGCCTTTTTGGCGGTTTTGCGCGCGGCGGTCTTCCGCGCCGGGGCCTTCTTCTTCGCCCCGGACTTTTTCGCGGCGGTCTTGCGTGCGCTCGTTCTCTTTGCCCCCGCGCGACCGGCGCTCGCGCTCTTCTTCCTACTCGTCGTGCGCTTCTTCCCACTCTTTTTCGTAGCCATGGCTTGTGCTCCGATTCTGTTCTGATGCCGCACTCGACCGCCAAACGGACGCATTTCTGGACGAATCACGCTTCACCTCGTCCAGGCTTGCCGTCCCAGGGGGTGAGTCAATTGTTTTTTTCATTATACGATGATCGCGCGCGAAAGTGGCAATTTGGGTGCCTCATCGGCAACAACCTAAACGCGCGAATCGTTCCCACTCCGCATGGTTGGAACGGGGGCTTGGCATTGGAGGTCGCTCCAATCTCCGCCTCACGCCGTTTCGGCGAGCGCGCGAATGATGGTTTCCATCCCCATGCGACGGCAAAAGTGCCGATCTCAGGGCGGAGGCCAAAGCGACGGCATCTGGCGCAAGGCTTGATCGAACGGGTAGGAGGAGATTTGCACCTCGCCGGTAAAGGGGTAGTCGAACGCAAGGCCAAGCAGCAAGGCAATGGCGACAAGCACGGCCAGGGACGCGGTCATGAGAACCTGCGCCAACAGATTGGTCGAGCCGAAGAAGGCCGGATAGCCTAGCGTGATGAGACCGCCCACGATCAGCGTGAACCACAGAATCCCCGGCATCGAGCCGTTGGCGCTGTCCAGCCGTTCGTTGCGATTATCGGTCATCACTGCCAGGAGTCTCAGCGCGTCTTGATAGAGGGCCAGCTCCTGCCAACTTGCCGGATTGACATTGAAGACCGACTTGCTCAGCCGATCGAGATCCTTGACGACGATGTCGCTCGGCTCGCCGACCGCCATCGTCGGCCATTCATGCTCGCGCACGTCCTTGGTGTAGGCGATGAGATGCTTTCTGATCTCGGTGCCGGCTTCGGCCGGAAGGGCAAAGGTGACCCGGTGCAAGTCGATAGCCGCCTTCGCCTCGTTGCGAACCGACGCTTCGGTCTGACGGAACTCCTCCCATACGGCGATCACCACGAAGGCCAACAGCACCGCGTAAAAGACACCGATCACGGCGAATTTGAAACCGGCCACCTCGTTGTTCAGACTGAGCCGGTCCACGCCGTAGATCATCCGCGTCACCAGCATGAGGCCCATGGAGTAGAGCGCCGCCCCGACGATGAGCACGAGGGCTGTGACCCACAGAGGAACGTCGTGCAAGACGTGGAGCAAGTGCGTCTCCGAAGGGCCCGGACGAGCGGTTCGTGCCCCCTTGTAGCGGAAACTGGTTGATAAGACCCAACTTCGTGACAGGGATGCGGGAGCTCCCGAGCCACGCGCCCCTAGCCAAGTCCACTCCCCGCCGCCATATTCGGCCTATGCCCCATCGCATCGCCAAGACCTTCGGCTCTCGCGCCGAGCCGCGTGCCGTCACGGGCGAGGCGCCCGGCCTGCCGCTTGGGGCCGATCGCCGTGCGCCGGGTTTCGGCGAGGCGCCGCAGCCCTTGATGCAGGAGCATCCGCTGGTCGCGGGCACCGTGCCGTCCTTCACGCCGCATCGCCCGCCCCGTCCCGAGAAGAGCGAGGGCGGGGTCCCCTTGCACATCCAATCCGAACTCGAGCCCAAGGGCGATCAACCGCAAGCGATTGCCGAGCTTGTGGCCCAAGCGAACGCGCAGGAACGCGACCAGGTGCTGCTCGGCGTTACCGGCTCGGGTAAGACCTTCACCATGGCCAAGGTCATCGAGGCGACGCAGCGTCCGGCGCTGGTGCTGGCGCCGAACAAGACCCTGGCCGCCCAGCTTTACGGCGAGTTCAAGAGTTTCTTTCCCGATAACGCGGTCGAGTATTTCGTCTCGTACTACGATTACTACCAGCCCGAGGCCTATATCCCGCGCACCGACACCTATATCGAGAAGGATTCTTCCATCAATGAGCAGATCGACCGCATGCGCCATGCGGCGACCCGCGCGCTGATCGAGCGCGACGACGTCATCATCGTAGCGAGCGTATCCTGCATCTACGGTATCGGCTCGGTCGAAACCTATACGGCGATGACCTTCAGCCTGAAGCGCGGCGACAAGGTCGAGCAACGCCAACTGATGGCCGACCTCGTGGCCCTGCAGTACCGGCGCAACGACGTGAATTTTATGCGCGGCTCGTTCCGCGTGCGCGGCGACACCATCGAGCTGTGGCCGGCGCATTTGGAGGACCGCGCCTGGCGCATTTCGCTGTTCGGCGATACCGTCGAGAGCCTCACCGAGTTCGACCCCCTGACCGGCGCCAAGACCGACGACTTCAGCATGGTGAAGGTCTACGCCAATTCGCACTACGTGACGCCGAAACCGACGCTCAAGCAGGCGATCCGCGGCATCAAGGACGAACTCAAGGCCCGGCTCGGCGAACTGCACGGCGCCAGCCGGCTGCTCGAGGCGCAGCGGCTCGAGCAGCGCACCCTGTTCGATCTGGAGATGATCGAGGCCACCGGCTCCTGCGCCGGTATCGAGAATTATTCGCGCTATCTCACCGGCCGCAAAGCCGGCGAGCCGCCGCCAACTCTGTTCGAATATCTGCCCGACAACGCCCTGGTCTTTGTCGACGAGAGCCATGTCACCGTGCCGCAGATCGGCGGCATGTTCCGCGGCGATTACCGGCGCAAATCCACCCTCGCCGAGTACGGCTTCAGGCTCCCCTCCTGCATGGACAACCGGCCGCTGCGTTTCGAGGAGTGGGACGCCATGCGGCCGCAGACGGTCTATGTCTCGGCCACGCCCGGCGGCTGGGAGTTGGAGCAGACCAGCGGCATCTTCGCCGAGCAGGTGATCCGCCCCACCGGTCTTGTCGACCCGCCCGTCCTGGTGCGACCGGCTTCGACCCAAGTCGACGACCTGATCGACGAGGCGCGGAAAGTGGTGGCGCAAGGCTATCGCGTGCTGGTCACCACCCTCACCAAGCGCATGGCCGAGGACCTGACCGAGTACATGCATGAGCAAGGCATCCGCGTGCGCTACCTGCATTCCGATGTAGAGACGCTGGAGCGCATCGAGATCATCCGCGATTTGCGGCTAGGCGCGTTCGACGTGCTGATCGGGATCAATCTGTTGCGCGAGGGCCTCGATATTCCCGAATGCGCGCTGGTCGCCATTCTCGACGCCGACAAGGAGGGGTTCCTGCGCTCGGAGACCTCGTTGATCCAGACCATCGGCCGCGCCGCGCGCAATATCGACGGGCGCGTGATCCTCTATGCCGACGGCATGACCGGTTCGATGGAACGCGCCATCGCCGAGACCGACCGCCGGCGCGAGAAGCAGACGGCATGGAACGAAGCGAACGGCATCACGCCGGAGAGCGTGAAGAAGAATATCGGCGACATTCTCGCCAGCGTCTATGAGCGCGACCATGTTCTGGTCGATGCCGGTATCGGATTCGCCGAAGAGGACCAGGCGCTGATCGGGCACAATCTCGAAAGCGTCATCGCCGACATGGAGAAGCGGATGCGCGCGGCCGCCGCCGACCTCGAATTCGAGGAAGCGGCGCGGCTCAGGGACGAGGTCAAGCGCTTGCGCCAGATGGAGCTCGCCGTCGCCAACGACCCGCTCGCCCGCCAGGCGGAGCTCGAGCGCGCGGCGGCGGAGACCGATCTGACGCGGCCGCACAAGCCCGCGCTCGACGAAATGGGCCCGCATAACCGCGAGATGCCGCTCGCCAGCTTGCGAAAATCCGGTCCACGCTCGAAATCGGGCAGGCCCGGCACCCGCGCCTTCAAGGGCAAGAGAAGCTAGCACGCAAGCTCGCCGGCCGGCGCCCGTCGCTTCGCGGGGGCACGGCAATGGACGGTGATGTTTTCTGAGATTGATCGCTTCGTAAAAATGCGGGCGCCTCATCGAGAGCGCCCGCATCTCTTGGGAGAGGAAGGGGTCACACGGACACGACCCACTCGACTTAACGGGTTCCGAATGCGCCCGGGGGAGTGCCGGAGAATTCGAGAGCCATGCTCGGCGCCGCAGCCGCGACGACCAGAGCGAGAGCGAGAAAAAGCGTCTTCATGGGGTTTCTCCTTTCGAGAGGGCAAAGGCTGACGCCTTGCCCGATCAATCTGACCGAGCTGCTAGCGGCTGCTCAGGTAGGGGTTCGGAAAACCTTCGGCCATAGCGGGCGCGGTTGAGGCGACGACCAGGGCGATGACGATCAGCAGCTGCTTCATTTTAAGTCTCCTTTCAGAGCGGTTGTTGGCCTTGGGGTCTGAAGCTCCGGCGGATGGCCATGAATGTCCGTTCGGAACGATCCAAACGTAGTGCCGGATACCCCTGATCGGCCAATACCTTGTCGCTATGGATTGGGGTGCGTTCGGTGCACCGGATAGCGTTCGGCTATCGAGTTGGAAGCCAACCGGCATTTCCGTTGGACGGGGCTTCGGACGATCCTTCCCCTATCGCCGCGGCCGTTCCTTTCGGCCGGAGCACTAGCCAGAAGGAGTGAACGGAGATGTTTCAATCGAGAACCAAAGGCCGGTTCGGCCGCGCTGCCTTAATTGCCGGTATTGCCCTGGGAGCGACCGTCATGGCCTCGGGCGCCTTCGCCGGCGAATGCCCTGCCGACCAGAAGAAAGCCGAAGCGCGTGAGAAGGTGGATTTGAAGCCGGTGGGAGTCACCGACACCGTCATCGCCATGATCGATGTCGAACAGGAACAGGGTATCGACGATCGCAAGTTCCGCATGCGGAAACTGACCATCGAGCCGGGCGGCATCGTGCCGTGGCACAGCCACGGCGATCGGCCGGCGATCATCTATGTCGTCAAGGGCGAGATCACACGAATATGCCAGCAACTGCGGCAAGCCGATCCTGCACAAAGCCGGCGAAGTGGTCGCCGAAACCAAAGACGTCTCGCATTGGTGGAAGAATCTCGGCGACACGACTGTCGTGCTGCTCTCGGCCGACCTGCTTAAGGACCCGAACGACAAGAATATGTAATCCCTCCCCCCTTGGATGTGATGCCCCCTCCCCCCAGGGCATCACATCCTTCCTTTCATTTCCAGGAGCCGGCCATGGCCGAGACATCCGCTGCAGCCCCGATGGAGCAGGCCGAAGCGCATACCCATTCCGGCGGCGTGCTCCTGCGCTCGATCGTCATCGGGTTGACGGCCTTCCTTACGGTCGTGGATCTGTTCGCAACTCAGGCCATTCTTCCGTCGCTCACGCGCCATTACGGCGTCTCGCCCGCGGCCATGGGCTTTGCCGTCAATGCCAGTACCCTGGGTATGGCGTTTTCCGGTCTGGCCGTCGGCTATTTCAGCCGCGAGATCGACCGCCGAAAAGGAATCCTGATCAGCCTCGTCCTGCTTGCCATCCCCACCGCGCTGCTCGCGTATGCGCCGGACCTTACGACTTTCACGATCCTGCGGGTGCTGCAGGGGCTGTGCATGGCGGCGGCCTTCACCCTCACGCTCGCTTATCTCGGCGAGCACTACAACGCCGCCGATTCGGCGAGCGCTTTTGCCGCCTACATCACCGGCAATGTCGCCAGCAATCTCATCGGCCGGCTGATCTCGGCGGCTGTCGCCGACCATTTCGGGCTCGCCAGCAATTTCTATTTCTTCGCCGTCCTCAATCTGCTCGGCGCGCTGCTGGTCTATTTCACGATCGAAAAGACGCCGTGCATGAAATGCGTAACCCCGGCCATGGGCTCGCATTTCGAGGCCTGGATCATGCATCTGAAGAAGCCCGCCTTGCGGGCGAGCTTCGCCATCGGCTTCTGCATCCTGTTTGCGTTCATCGGCACTTTCACCTTCGTCAATTTCGTTCTGGTGCAGCCCCCGCTCGGCGTCGGCGCCATGACACTCGGCTTCGTCTATTTCGTGTTCGTTCCCGCCATGGCAACCACGCCGCTGGCCGGGCGCGCGGTACGCCGCTTCGGCACCAGGCCAACGTTCTGGGCGGCACTCGGCGTGGCCGCGCTCGGGCTGCCGCTTCTGGTCCTGCCCAGCCTGCCGGCCGTTCTGCTCGGCATGGTATTGGTGGGGGCAGGGACATTCTTCGCCCAAGCCTGCGCCACCGGTTTCGTCGGCCGCGCTGCGACCTCGGACCGCGGCGCGGCGAGCGGTCTCTATCTTGCCTCCTATTTCTTCGGCGGCCTGATCGGCAGCGCCGTGCTCGGGCTGATCTTCGACATGTTCGGGTGGGCCGCCTGCGTCGCCGGCATTGCCGTGGCGCTTGTGGGCGCGGCGCTGCTGGCCATTTTCCTCAAGACGCCGATACAGCCCGAGGCGATGGCCCACTGATCCGCGGCAGCTCGAGCCGCCGGACGCCGCCAAGGACTCTTGATCCAGCGCCAAGGGATTTGCGGATCGGCCTCAAGACCGGCGTTAGAAGCCCGTTGAAAGCCGGCTATTTGTCTTTCGGTCGCAAGCGGGCGCGCCCCGCGCCGTCCCAAACTGGTTCGCCCATTAACGCTTTTCTAAGTGCAATGCAGTGAGATGGACGAAGTCTCGCGTACGCAAATCAAAGTGCCAAGTTAGAAGGACAGTCCATGCGCCTTACCGTTGTTCTCGCCGTCATCGTTGTGTCCATCGCGTTGGGCGGCTGCTTCCACCACACGCAGCAGGTCTATACCGATCTGCCGCCCCCGACTTCCATCAAATAGAGGGCTCGGAGTACCGGCTCTCGCCCTCTCGTCGCCCGCGTACTTGTATCCGGGCGGCTTCGAGGGTGCAGGGTAAGCGCTTGATAGGAAGAGCTTAGTTGGACCAATCGTTGTGTTGCGTAAGAAGAGCCCGGCCGCAAGGCCGGGCTTTCTCTTTTCGCATCGTGCCTATCCGCTGGACCGCGCGCCCGGGTTCAGAATGCGCCATTCGAGCAGGTACTGACCCAGAAGAACAGCAGGACGACGGCGCCGGCCGCGCCGGCGGCGACGAGCGCATTGAGCCAGCTCCGCTTCCTGAGCGCGTCGGCGATATCGCTGCCATGAACCTCGTCGGGGGTCCTCACCCAGAACACATCGAGGGAGACCACTGCGGCCAGGAAGGTGAACGCCGCGGCAAGGAGCTGAATGGCCGATATGCCTGTGCACGCATCCATGACCGCCTCTCCTACTCGGCCGCGAGCTTCTGCGAACCAGCGGGCGCGGTAACCGCCCCGCCCATCTCCGTTTCGGCAGCGGGCTCGGCTCCGGCCCGCGGCTCGTGCAAGATCACACCCTCGAGCGGATCGCATTCCTCAAGCCACGCCTGCGTCGCCAGCGCGCGGCTTGTATCGGCGTAACCCGCTTCCCAGCGCGCGCCGATGCCGGCCGGCGAGAAGTCGATGTCTTTGATGTGCGTTTCGCGGTCGAGGCGGGGGGCCAGCAGCCGCACCACATGCATACGCGTGCGGCAGGAATATCCGGCCAGCTCCTTCACCAGCGGGGTCTTCCTCGCTTCTTCGGGAACGAATTTCAGAAGCTCGGAGATGACATGGCGGAGCTTATGCGATTCGCGCTGCCGTATGATGTGGTTGGAGATCCGGCTCGAATATTGAATGTCCTTGTGGCGGTGCAGGATCTGCCAGATGGTCTCCGGCTCTTCACCCGTCGGGTGCCAAAGATGCACGGCGAAGATGAGCGAGTTTCGGCGCGGATAGTCCTCAAAGACGTTTTCGGTCGGCGTGTTGGAGAGGATGCCGCCGTCCCAATAGAGTTCGCCGTCGATGCGCACGGCCGGAAAGGCCGGCGGCAGGGCGCCGGACGCCATGACATGGCTGGGGGTGAGCTCCATCTCGCGCGAGTCGAAATAGCGCATCATGCTGGTACGCACGTGGGCGGCGCCCACCGTGAGGCGCGGATTTTTCCGATTGATCAGCGAGAAATCCACGAGTTCCTCCAACGTCTTGCGCAAAGGTTCGGTCGAGTAGTAGCCGGCATGGTCGGCGCCGAGCGGCACATGCGAACCGAGGAAAGCCCGCGGATTGACTTCAAAGAAACCCGGAATGCCATTGGCCAAGGTGCTCCAGGAGGAAAGCGCGTCGGCCAGGCCGGTCCACGCCGGGAAGACGCCCCAGAAATCGGAGCGCTCCACGCGGCGCCAGAATTCCCGTAACCGGGACAGACGTTCTTCGGGCTTGTTGCCGGTGATGATGCTGGCGTTGATGGCGCCGATCGAGGTGCCGATGATCCAGTCGGGCTCGACGCCCGCCTCATGCAGCGCCTGATAGACGCCGCCTTGATAGGCGCCGAGCGCACCGCCGCCTTGGAGCACGAGTACGACCTGGCCGTTGTTTTTCTGCCGGATCGAATTGACCGCTTCGAGAGGCGATAGGTTATTGGTCTTGGTCATGGTCTGCTCCCAATCGTGTTGGTGCCTCGCGCTCAATGCGCGGTCCAGCCTCCGTCCACCGGAATGGCGGCGCCGGTAATGGAGGCGGCAGCCTCCGAGGCGAGGAACACCGCGATATCGCCAAGTTCATCGGTGGTGGCGAAGCGCTTGTTCGGCTGCTGCGCCAACAGGACATCGCGGATCACTTGCTCGCGCGGAATGCCGTGGGACTTGGCCTGTCCCTCGATCTGTGCCACCACCAGCGGCGTGTAGACATAGCCTGGGCAGATGGCGTTGCAGGTAATGCCAATCTCCGCGATCTCGAGCGCGGTCACTTTGGTCAGGCCCAACATGCCATGCTTGGCGGCAACATAGGCCGACTTGAAGGCCGAGCCGACGAGGCCATGGGCCGAGGCGACATTGATAATGCGACCCCATTTGTTCGCGATCATGCTCGGGAGCGCGAGCCGCGTGGTGTGGAACGCCGAGCTCAGATTGATGGCGATGATGGCGTCCCACTTGGCGGTAGGGAACTCGTGCAACGGCGCCACATGCTGAATGCCGGCATTGTTGACGAGGACGTCGAGCCTGCCGAACTTGTCGAGGGTCATCTGAACCATTTCGGCAATCGAGTCCGGCTTCGACATGTCGGCGCCGGAATATGCGACCGGAACGCCGAAATCGGCGCCGATGGCCTCTTGGGTGGCCTTGATCTCCTCAGGTTTGCCGAAACCGTTGAGGACCACCGCGGCGCCCGCCCCGGCGAGAGCGCGGGCAATGCCAAGCCCGATGCCGCTGGTAGAGCCGGTAACCAGGGACACCTTGTCTTTGAGGTGCGATTGCGCGCGTAAGGCCCCGCGCTCAGCCATTGCCAGGTTCATTGCGCTGCACTCCTCTGTGGGGCATCCGGCGCCGGTTTCCAGGCACGGACTGGTGCCTTTCTCGACCCGGATCATGCGCGGAGCAAGGGGGCGCGGGAAATGCCCGTTGGCTAAGGAGTCGATAGGGGAGCGCTATGGCCGCCAGAGCGCCGGTAAAGGCAGAAAATGGGGCCGAACCGCGACAATCCGGCTTGTCAAATTATAGTCAACTGAGTCAAATCACCTCGACGGCGAAGCGCTCACAAGCGTAAAACCGGACTTCAATAGGGCCCGAACCAAGCAATTTCCGATCCGATGACCATTGGCATGGCGAGGCAACAGGCCGAAGCCTGTCCGACCCCGGCTGGCCGCGTGGGCAGCCGCGACTTTGCTGCATTCCTGCTTCCGGATAACGACTAGGGCGGCGGCGGGGCGCATCTCCCATGGAAATGCATCAGGTCCGCTATTTCCTCGCCGTCGCGCGGGTGCTGAATTTCACCCGTGCCGCGGAGGAATGCCACGTCGCCCAACCGTCGCTGACCCGGGCCATCCGCCAGCTCGAGGGCGAGCTCGGCGGCGATCTGTTCCGGCGCGAGCGCCCGCAAGCCCAGCTCACCGAGCTCGGCCAGCGCATGCTCCCGCTGCTGAAGCAATGCTACGACAGCGCCATCAGCGCCCGTTCACTCGCGTCCGCCATCAAGAAGGGCGAGGTCGGCGCGCTCAGGCTCGCGGTGTCGCGCACCATCGACCCGTCGCTGGTCACGCCCCACGTGGTCGAACTCGGCAAGTTGTTCGAGGGCCTTGAGCTCAAGATCCTGCGAGGCAACGGGACCGAGGTGCTCGAATATCTGAAACGCGGCGACGTCGAACTCGGTCTCGCCGCCCAGATCGGCGATGAGTGGGAGCGGCTCGATCGTTGGCCGCTCTTCACCGAGGACTTTCATCTTTTGGTGCAGAACACGCACGTCCTGGCGGGACGTCCCCTCATTTCCATCGACGATTTGAGGCAGGAGCGGCTGATGGTCCGCACCTATTGCGAGACGACCGAGACGCTGCTCGAATTGCTGCGGGCGATGGATTTCGACGTCAGCCGTTTTCATGAGGTGAGCGCCGACGGCGACCTTCTCTCCTTGCTCGAAGCAGGGGTCGGGGTCGCTCTGGTGCCGCGCAGCACGCAGAACCCCGCCACTTTGGCGCGCATTAGCGTCGGCGACCTTGGGCTCCAGCGCACCATCCATCTTTACGGCGTGGCGGGGCGGCAGCGCACGACCGTGGCCTCGGCCATGATGAAGATGCTGCGTGCTTACGATTGGGCGCGATATGCGGTCTAGTGCGCGGTCTCGCGCGCGGTCCTGAGCGCAGACAGCAAATCCTCGATGGCCATGCGCTTGCGATAGTCGGGATCGATGAAACGCGCTTTGACCTCGCCGTCGGTGCCGACGACGAAGGTGGCAGGGATCGGCAGCAGCCAGGTGTTGGAGCCTTGCGAGCGGGATACGTCCCAGCCGGCCCCGGTCATGAGTTCCTGCATCTCCTGTCCGACCCAGAAGGCGAGATTGAGCGAGAGGGCATAGCCGTTATCGAAATCGGTAAGGATCGGAAACGGCGCCTCTGATACCGTTTTAAGCCCGGCGGTGAAGTGCTCGCGGTCGGGCATGATGGCCGCGACATGGCCGCCTTCGGCGGCAATTTGGCTCTGCGCCTCGGCCAAAGCGCGCGTGTTGATGCGGCAATAGGGGCACCAATATCCGCGGTGGAACGTGACGGCGACGGGTCCTTTCTTGAGAAGGCTCTCGAGGCTAATCAGTTGGCCGCTTTCATCAGGCAGGACGAAATTCGGCATCACCTCGCCGGGCTTCGGCGCGTTTTCGCCGACGTCGTGCTGTTTCAACCTGTCCACAAGGACATCGACGGCTTCCTGAAAGTTCGGACCGAACTGTCTCACCGCATCGGCAAAGGCCTGCAATCTCTCCGCCAAAGACGCGTCCATGTCCCGGGACTGGACGAAGGCCTCCTCGAGCAGCTGCGAGAGGGGTTTCGAGGTCATTCAAAATCCTGAGCCGCGGCGGCTACCCGCCGGTCGAAATCCGAACCGGTCTGGAATCCCGAGTCTTCCCCGACCCGTTCATACCATCCGGCGCCCGCCATGGATAGCGGCGACCGCCTGCTCGCTGATCGCGATTGTTGGTCACTTTTCCCCTCGATTTTGAGCGTTTTGCAGCGCCGCCAGCAGGTCTTCGACGGTCATGCGCCGGCGGTAGTCGGGATCGATGAAGCGGGCGGTGATGGTGCCGTCGCTTGCCAGCACGAACGTCGCCGGGATGGGCAGAAACCAGGCCTCGTTGCCCTGATAGCGCGGCAGATCACGCCCCGCCGCCGCCATCAGCTGCTCGAGCTCGGCGCCCACCCAAATGGCGAGATTGAGCGAGAGCGCGTAGCCGTTGTCGATATCGGTCAGAACCGGGTAATGCAGATCCCCATCCAATTTGAACGAAGCGGCGAACTGCTCGCGGTCCGGCATGATCGCCACGATTTTCGCGCCCTCAGCATTGATCTTGTCCTGCGCTTCCGAGAGCACCCGCGTGTTGATGCGGCAATAGGGACACCAATGGCCGCGATGGAAGGTGATCGCGACCGGCCCCGCGGCCAGAAGTGCGTCAAGACTGACAAGCCTTCCGGTTTCGTCGGGGAGCGTGAAGGACGGCATGACCTCGCCAGGCTTGGGCGCGGTCTCACCGACATTGTGCGCCTTGAGCCGCTCGACCATCCGGTCGATGGCCTCCTGCATCTCCGGCCGCAGCGCTCTTGCCACATTGGCGAAGGTGTCGAGCCTTTCGCTCAGAGAAGCATCCATGTCGCGGCAATAGCGGAATGCCTCTTCGACGGTGGCAAAGGCCGTAGTCATATGGTGGCTCCCTGCCGCCGGCGCGGCCGATAGCGCCTTAGTGTCCCGGGCGGCACACGACCGCCAGCGACCGCCTGGCGGTGCTGTCCTTTCAATCTCTCAGGCTTTTGATTTGGCCCCTTATCGGCTGGAGGTCAAATAGCGACCGGCTATGGTGTCGATCATCGATCAGCATTTCCTTCACAAGTCCCAATGGGCTTTGCTCAGGCGGATCGGCGGGGACCCGGCGACGGCCCCGCTTCAGGCAACCAGAACGGGAGGCTAAGCGATGCCAAGTTTGATGAACTGGCTCGACGCAGGCCGGCGTTTGGCCGAGCGCATCCCTTACAGTCTCGTGGCGCTGGTCGCGCGCTTGGCGGTGGCGAGCGTCTTTTGGCGCTCAGGCCAGACCAAAGTCGAGGGCTTCCTACAGATCAAGGACAACACGTTTTTCCTCTTCCGCGAGGAATACAAGGTCCCGCTCCTGCACCCCGATCGCCGCCTATGCGGCGACCATCGCCGAGCACGTCTTACCGGTGCTGCTCGTGGTCGGGCTTGCCTCGCGGTTGTCGGCACTCGGCCTCATGGTCATGACCCTGGTCATTCAACTCTTCGTCTATCCCGATGGCTGGCCCGAGCACATTCTCTGGTTCGCGCTTCTGCTGCTCATCGTCGCCCGCGGACCGGGCGCGCTTTCGCTCGATCACCTGATCTGGAGCCGCGCGCAGCCTCAACCCGTTCCTGCCCGCTAAGAGACGCATTCGGAGGGAAAAGATTTGAAAACCTACGACGCAATCGTGATCGGCTCCGGTCAGGGGGGCGTGCCGCTGGCCATCGATTTCGCCAAGCTGGGCTGGCGCGTGGCCCTGATCGAGGAGGGCCAGCTGGGAGGTTCCTGCATCAACTATGGCTGCACGCCCACCAAGACGATGATCGCAAGCGCCCGTATCGCGCACGCCGCCAAGCGTGGGCCGGAGTTCGGTGTGCATACCGGCAAGGTCCGGGTCGACATGGCGGAAATTGTCGCGCGCAAGAACGAAATCTCGGGGTCGTTCCGATCGGGCATCGAAGACCAGGTCAAAAACAACCCGAATCTCACGCTCTATCGTGGGCACGGCCGCTTTACCGCCCCGCATGAGATTGAGGTGAATGGCGAAAAACTCTCCAGCGACAGGATCTTCATCAATACCGGCACGCGGCCCCGCATCCTTCCCATTCCGGGGCTGGATCAAGTCGCGTATCTGACCAATCGCAACATCATGGACCTGAAGCAGGTGCCCGCTCATCTCATTGCGCTTGGCGGCAATTATTTGGGTCTCGAGTTCGGCCAATTGTTCCGGCGCCTCGGCAGCGAGGTCACGGTGGTCGAGTTGGCTGACCAGATCATCCCGCGGGAAGATGCTGAAGTCGGGCAGAGCCTGAAGGACGCGCTCGAGGAAGAAGGCATGAATTTCCGGCTCGGCGCCCGCACCACGAAGATCGCCAAGACGCCAGACGGGTTGGAAGTGACGATCGAGAAGAAGGACGGCACGGCAGAGACATTAAGGGGCTCGCACCTTCTCGTGTCGATCGGACAGACACCAAATTCCGACGAGCTCGGCCTCGACGAGGCAGGCATCGAAACCGATCAAGCCGGATTCATCCGGCATAACGGCAAACTCGAGACCAACGTCCCCGGGGTGTGGGTCATTGGCGACGTCAAGGGCGGCCCCGCCTTCACCCATGTCTCTTATGACGACTATCTCGTCCTTATCGACAATCTCGTGAACGGCAAGGACCGGACGATCGACAACCGCATGGTCCCTTACGCGCTCTATACCGACCCCGAGCTTGGTCGCATCGGACTGAGTGAGCGGGAGGCGCGAGCCAAGGGCTATCGCCTGAAGATCGGCAGCGCGCCGATGGCGTACGTCGCGCGCGCCATCGAGCGGGGCGAAACCAAGGGCCTCATGAAGATCGTCATCAATGCCGATAACGACCGCATTCTGGGTGCGACCATCCTCGGTCCCGAGGGCGGCGAGCTGGTGCAGATTCTCATGGCGCTGATGATGGCCGATGCGCCATGGACGTTGTTCAAGAACGCCATGTTCATTCACCCTACGCTGGCCGAGGGCTTCTTCGCTCTCATGGCCAGTGTCGAGGCAGCGTAGGGGAAAGGTATCGGGCGCGCTGCCCGCAAGAGCGTCGATTGCGTGTGCGGGCGTGAAGCCCAACCGTACGTTCGCCCGGGGAGCGAAGGCGCCGGCGCTATTGTCCCGCGCTCAAGCGGCTCAGCAGTTCGGCGGTGGGATAGGCATCGGCCGGCATACCGTATTTGACCTGCATGCTGCGGATGGCATCGCGGCTCGCAGCGCCGAGCACGCCGTCGATCTTGCCCACTTCGAAGCCGCGCCTGGCGAGAAGCTGCTGGATCTGCTTGGTCTCGGCGAGGCTGAGGGTCTCGACCGGACCATTGCCGCGGGCAAGCGCAGGCCCGCCGGCAAGACGCGTCGCGTAGTAGCCGGCCGTGGTCGTGTAGACCAGCGATTTGTTCCACTCGAGATAGATGTCGAAATTGGGATAGGCGAGGAACGCCGGCCCGTTCCGGCCCATGGGCAAGACCAGCCCGGCGGGCAGATTGTCGGCGGGGATCGGCTTGCCGTTCAAATAGGTGACCCCGTGCTGAGCCCAGAATGCGCGGGGTTTTCTGATGGTGACATCGGCCTGATCCCACGGCAGGTCCGCAGGCACGCGTACTTGCTCGAGCCACGGCTGACCGGCCTGCCACCCGATCGATTGCAGATAGTTGGCGGCGGATGCGAGCGAGTCGGGCGCGCTTCGGATCAGGTCGCGTTTGCCGTTGCCGTCGAAATCGACGGCATATTGATAATAGTTTTTCGGCTGGAACTGGAACTGACCGACCTCTCCATGCGCGGGCCCGCGCATTTCTTGCGGCGACAGGTCTCCCCGCTCGATGACCTGGAGGGCATAGATGAGCTGTTCGCGGAACTCGTCGGGACGCCGACAATCGAAGCTCAAAGTGGCGAGCGACCGGAGCGTCTCCATGTTTCCCATCACCTTGCCGAAATCGGTCTCCAGTCCCCAGAAGGCGACGAGCACGGGGCCGGGGACGCCGTATTGCTGCTCGATCTTTCTGAAGGTGTCGGCATGTTTCTTGAGCAAGGCACCGCCGACCTGGAGGCGATTGCCCGACACCATACGGCCGGAGAATTGCAGGAAGGTCTGCGCGAACACGCCCTGCGCGCGATCCTTGGCGATGGTCGCGGGATCGTAGCTGAGTCCGTCCAGCGCGTAGGAGACCGTGTTCGGTGAAATTCCCTGCGCCACAGCCTCTTTCTTGAAGCCCTGCAACCAGCGGCCAAACTCGGCGGGGCTGGCGCAGGCGGCGAAGGCATGAGGAGCGAGGCCGATCAGCACCGCCGCGAAGACGCCGGCGCGCGCGATCAGATGGATGACCGTAGTCGGTTTGTGTCTAGCCATGGGCGCCACTCAAACCAGTCGGTGGATGTCCGTCAAGGGAGGAAGGGTCGCTGGGCCGATGATTTACAAGTCTTCGGCGCGGGGAAGCCCCATCGAAGATGCACATTCTAATCCGTGTGCGGCGGCGGCTCGCCGAGCCTCAGTTTCTCCGTCAGCGCCTCGATGCGCCGCGACGCTTCCCGCTTGCTCAAGTCCTGAGCGAACGCCGACGGCTCCCGCACTTCATCGGCGAGCATTTTGAGATAGGAGGCCGGGGCGCCGGTCATTTTCTCCTGCGCTGGTGGGTTCAGGGTGCTGGGAGAGGGCCGTTCACCCTCCTGGAACGCGTGCGTGTTGTTTTTCATCCTCATCGCGGCACTGTTGTTAAGCTCTGCGCGGATCGTTTCCTCGGTATAGGTTGAAAAGGGCAAGGATCAGGCAAGAAATGACAAAGAATTAGGCCAGACCGGCCGGTTAGGGACCGGCGGCCGCGCGTTTTAACTCTCCCCTAACCTTAGTCAAAAAAGTCCGCCGCGCCCCTAAATCGCCCTTCAATTACCCCCTGAGAGTCGATTTCTCGCCTTCTTGCTCCGTAGCTTACGACCCGCACTAACATGTGCGGCCGGCTTGATTCATCGCCGGTCTCCAAACCTCCCAAACAATCGAATATGGAGCGACAACCGCATGATCAAAATGCGAGCCACGATGATTACGGTGGGACTTCTCGGCGCCGCTGCGACGGTACCTATCGATTTTGCCAAGGCCGACCAACTCGGCCATGCCTCCTGGTATTCGCTACCAGCCAACACCACCGCCAACGGCGAGCAGATGAACCCCAACGACCTCACGGCCGCGCATCGTTCGCTGCCGTTTGGCACGCGGGTACTGGTCGAGAATCTGTCAAATGGCCGATCCGTGGTCGTGCGAATCAATGATCGCGGTCCCTTCATCGGCGGCCGGATCATCGATCTGTCCAAAGCCGCCGCCGCCAGCATCGGGATGATCGCTGCCGGCACCGCCAAAGTGAGGGTGATCACCGATGGCGGCGTGCTCGCCGCTCTCGGCGAGTCGACGGCCAGGACGAAGAACGGGGCGTCGATGGCTGCGGCGCCCGAAACCGCGATCGTCTCCTCGAAAATGACCGCATCGCTTGCCGAGGAGACCAAAGCGGATAGGGCTCGGCCCAAGTCGCCCGCCAAGATGGCCAAAGCTGCGCCCAAGCCGTCAAAGACCAAGGGCCTCGCCGTGATCGCCTCTGGTTCGAACAAGCGTCATGGTGCACAGGCGAGGGTCAAGGTGGCTGCTGTAGCCAATCGGTCCAAGCCAGGTGGAACCGCGAAGACTCGCATTCACGTGGCGGCAGTGGCCAAGCGATCGAAGCCAAGCGGAAGCGCGAAGACTCGCATTCAGTTGGCGGCCGTGGCCAAGCGATCCAAACCAACCGGAAGCGCAAAGACCCGCGTTCACGTGGCGGACGCCTCCAGCGGAATCCGTGCCGCCGGGAAGCAGGCTTCGCGTTTCTCGAGCCGCCGCATTACCGTGGCGTCCAATACGCCTCATCCTTACGCCGTCCTCGGCACAACGCCGGGGTTCATGAAGCCCGCGCGGACGCGCGAGCGGCATACGGGCTAGCGAGCATCGCCAGCGACTTCGTTCATCTTCGACATCGCAAAGGGCCATCCGCCGGCGCCGCTGGGTCAGATGGTTGTGTTGCGTTCTTGGTGGCGCCGCGTTCCCTTTCGGGGGATAGGCGCCACCAAGCTTGCAGGCGCGGTGCGCCCGGCTGCGGCGCCGGCGGTAAATCGCGGACCGCGGAACGGGCTAAACATTGAAAATCATTGGCGAACGGGCGCTCGAGGAGGCGTGAAGGCGGGCATCTGTTGCAAGGAAGCCATAGGCACGGGGCCCGAAAGATCGCATAGTGGTCGTCCGGGAGCGACCCTTCAGCAGGAAGGGCAGTTTTTGGGCGGGCCGCTTGAGCTCGCGAAGGCCGGTCACGCAATCGTAACTTCGGCCGGTCAGATTCGAGGGGCGATACGCAACTTTTCACCGCAAACCACGTTAGCAGGTCACATGCCCAGGCTTCCCGCCTTCCGCACGCTCCTCTTTCCCGCGGCCGTCCTTGCGGGCGCGTTCTTTGTCCTGATCTCGACGCAGGGCGCCGACGCCCAACAGGCACCGAGCGGCAACATTGCGGGCCAAGGTGCCGGCGGCAATTATGTCGATGGCGGGCCGCGCCGCCGAGTCGGCGGCTATTCGGTCTTGACCCTCAGCGACATCTGGGGACCGGCCAAGATGCCTCCGGCGCCGAAGGATTTCGGGCCCCACTTCGACTTTCCGCCCGCCTCGCTCAATGGCGCTCCGCTGCACGATCCCTATCCGAATTAAGCATTCGTATCAGCGCTCTCGCCGCCTGCGGCGGCCGAGATGGGTCTTGCGCTGAGCAGGCTCGCGCCCCTAGAGTGAGGCGTTTTGCGGGCAGATTGCGAACCCGGGTGGAGATTTGCTGCATGCGCTCCGTGGGAAGCGACGCGGTTTCTTTCCCCGCTTTCTAGACTTGCCTGATCCTCTCCGCGCCCTTGGCGCGCGGACTGTTTGGAAGGGGGAAAGGAGCTTCCCATGCGTCAGACCGGAACGGTCAAGTTCTTCAATCATTCACGAGGGTTCGGCTTCATCACGCCGGACGATGGCGGCAAGGATGTGTTTCTGCATATCTCAGCGCTGCAGCGCTCGGGTCTTCCCGCGCTCGACGAGGGTGCGCGGGTATCCTTCGAAACCGAGCCAGACCGCCGCGGTAAAGGCCCGCAAGCCATCAACGTGCAGCTCGGCGAATAATCCTTCCCCACATTCGAACGTGAAATCGGCCGGCTCCGGCAGCGGCGTGTTGCGCGCCGCTACCGAGTACGCTCACGCCTTCGCCCGGGCTGGAAATCATGACCGCGTTTCGGTGGGCCATGGCGATGAATAGATCCCAGGCATCGAATGGCGCTTTGCAAAGCGTGCTCGACCGGCTCGCCCGCGAAGAGCCGCGAGCCCTTGAGCGGCTGTTCCGTCTGCTTGCCATCCCCAGCGTATCGACCGATCCGGCCTATCACCAATCCTGCCTCGATGCGGCGGAATGCTGCGCCGGTCTCTTGCGCGACACCGGATTCGAGGCGCGGGTCGTCCCGACACGCGGCAAACCGATGGTGGTCGGGCATTGGCGCGGGGCGCCTCCGGCCAAGCCGCGCCGCCGCGTGTTGTTCTACGGCCATTACGACGTTCAACCGCCGGAGCCTTTCGAGGAGTGGATCGCACCGCCTTTCGATCCGCGTTTCGTCGACGATCCTCATCATGGCACCGTCATCGTCGCCCGCGGCGCTTCCGACGACAAAGGCCAGATGATGACCTTCATCGAGGCCGCCCGCGCCTGGCGCGACGAACACGGGACGCTTCCGCTCGATGTCAGCGTGCTCATCGAGGGCGAGGAGGAATCGGGAAGTCCGAGTCTCGGACCGTTCCTGGCCGCTCATGGCGCCGAGCTTAAGTCCGATCTCGCGCTCGTCTGCGATACCGCGCAATGGGATGCCGACACCCCCGCGATCACCGCCTTCCTGCGCGGGTTGGCCTTCTCGGAAATCACCGTCAGCGGCCCGTCCCGCGACCTGCATTCCGGCGTCTATGGCGGGCCGGCGCTGAATCCGCTGCGCGTTCTTGCCGACATTCTCGCCGCGCTTCACGATGGCGAGGGCCGCGTCGCCATTCCCGGCTTCTATGATGACATTCGCGCGCCCTCCCCCGCCGAGCTCGCCGGCTGGCGCACGCTCGGTTTCGATGACGCAAGTTTTCTCGGAAGTGTGGGGTTGAGCAAGCCGGCCGGAGAGAAAGGCTTCGGGGTGCTCGAACAACTGTGGTCGCGGCCGACTGCCGAGATCAACGGTATCGTCGGCGGCTATGGCGGACCGGGCACCAAGACGGTGATCCCGGCGCAGGCCACCGCCAAACTGTCCTTCCGCCTGGTCCCGGGGCAGGATCCGCGAAAAATCCTCTCCTGCTTCCATCGCTTCGTCGCCGACCTTCTTCCCGCCGATGCCAAGGTCTCGTACGCGCATGAGGCCGGATCGCAAGCGGTCGGTTTCGACACCGGCGCGCCACCCTTTCTTGCCGCCGCCCGTGCGCTCGAAGCCGAATGGGGAAAAGCGCCCGCGATCGTCGGCTGCGGCGCCTCGATCCCGATCGTCGAGTCATTTCGTTCGCGGCTCGGCATGGACTCGCTGCTGATCGGCTTCGCTCTTGACGACGACCGCATCCACGCCCCGAATGAGAAATACAATCTCAGGAGCTTCACCAAGGGTGCGCGAAGCTGGGCGCGTATCTTGGCCGAGCTTGGTGCGATCGATGACGTGGTCCGGACTTAGGCGCGCCCTGCCCTGGGCCATCGCGCTCGCCTGCCTGTCGGCGGGGAGCGGCGCCTCGAACGCCGCACGCAACACGCCGGGCGCGTTCGATTACTACGCGCTCGTGCTCACCTGGATGCCTTCTTACTGCCGCGGCGAGGGACGAAGCCGCAAGGACGGACAATGCGACATCGCGAAGCCGCACGCCTTCCTGCTGCATGGGCTGTGGCCGCAACACGAAAAGGGTTGGCCGGAGGATTGCCCCACGGGTAACCGTCCCTGGGTGCCGGAAAGCGTGATCGCCGAGATGCGCGATATCATGCCGAGCAAGAATTTGGTGATCCATGAATATCGCGCTCATGGGACCTGCTCCGGTCTCGATCCCGCGCAGTATTTCGCGGTGGCGCGCGCGCTCTATCAGCGCATCAGCGTTCCGGCGCGCTTTCTCGCCGCCGACGCCAAGCCTCTTGCCTCTCCCGCTGAGATCGAGCGCGCTTTCCTCGATGCCAATCCTTGGCTCAAGCCGGATATGATCTCCGTCACCTGCCGCAGAGCGCATCTCCTCGACATCAGGGTGTGCTTCGGCCGCGATCTTTTTCCCCGGGCCTGCGGCATCAATGAAGATCAGAGGCGGCTCTGTGCCGCTCCCAAGATCACCGTGCCAGCTCCCGCGCCGCACTGACCTCAAGACATAAGCCTAGAAGCGATAAATCAGCGAGCCGCGATAGGTGCTGGCGTCGGGGTCGAGCTCGAGATCGCCCCCTGGATAAGTCACCGTCTCGGCGTTGAAGTCGGTGAACTGGTAGTCGAAGCGCGCGGCCCAGTTCGGGTTGAATGCGACTTCGGCTCCGCCGCCGACGCTCCAGCCGAAGAAATCGGTGCTGCCGGAGCCGGCGCCAAGACCGCTGACTGGCAGATCGGCATTGGCCCAGGCGCCGCCGAAGGTGGCGAACAAGAGCACCTGAGGCATGACCGCGACGCCTGCGCGCAAGCGTAAGTCGGCCATCGCGTCGATACTCGGACTGACCTGGTTCAAACCCGAATTGAATTGGCCGTTGCCGCTGACATCGGCGGCCATGATGTCGCCCTCGACACCCAACACAAGGGGTCCGCTCTGCCAGCTATAGCCGCCGACCAGGCCGCCCACCACGCCCTCGGTAGTGGCCCCGCCCCCATCGGGGGCAAGGTCATAGCTCACGGTCGCGCCGCCGAGCGTGCCCCCGAGCCACCAACCCTCGAACACGTCTTGGGGAGGCAGCGGCGTCGCATCGTAGCTCGGCGGCAAGGGCGGTGAAGGAAGGTCGGTGGCAGAAGCGGGGCTCGAGGCCGCAGCGCTTGCCGATAACACGGCAGCAAGAGCCCAGGCCTGGTTCAATCGCGTACGCATAACAGACACCTCACGATTGGAGACTCCGGTCTCATGCCGCGCCAGCGCGAAACGCGCTGGACCAAGCGCTCGCGGCCCCAGGGTAGCCGCCTACCCCTACCGAGGGTTAACGATGAACCGGGGCGAAACTTGGCAGGGTAAACGGCAGGTTAATGACCATCCCGAGGCAGATTGACCGGGGGAGCTTGCGTTCCCTGGTCAGGTGGCGCGAAACAAGGCGACACAGCCCTCTTCCGCGATTGCGACCTCGTCGAAGCGTTGCCGCAAGCCGTCGGACAAGGCGGCCATATCGTCCTCGCGATTATTGAACACGCCCTTTGCGTTATAGAGATCGAGCAGCGCGGAAGCCGCCCGATTCGGCGCAATCCCGCGTCCGAGGATGGTCGCGCCGAACAGGGTGGCGCCCTTGCTCATCAGGGGCCGCAAATGATCGATCGCCTTCAGCTTCTCGCTCATGCGTCCCGGTAGGCAATGCAGCACATAGGTGAGGCCGACAGAGTTGACCGGCGCAAGATCGGGTGTGAGCGGCGCGAGCAGGTTGACTTGATGAAGCTCGGGCTTGAAGCGCGCAAGCCGGCGCCCGGCGCGATCGAGGCAATTCCGATTGGCGTCTAGTAGGACGAGGCGGCTCAGCCGCGCCGTCCCGGCACGGTCGAGCAAGAAACCGGTACCCACGCCGGCTTCAAGATGATGGGACGAGAGATTGTCGCGGTAAAGCGCGATGAGACGGCGCGTGGGGCAGCGCCAGGCGAAGCGGTTGGAGAGGCCGTGAACGAGCACATCGTAAATGGACAGGGTGAAGGGCGTGTAGACCGCGTGCGCTTTGGCGACCGCATTCTCGTCAAGCACAGCATCACCTCTTCGCGCGCGTTCCTCGGCCACGGCTTCAATAGGCCACCGGCGCGGCGGAAGAAAGGGGCGCCGCTCTTGTTCGCCCGAGGGTGCTCACTTAGAGTAGTTTGAGCTTCCGTCGCCCCAATCCGTCTGCAAATTCGTTTCGGCCAAACTCCCCAGCTCGATAGCATGGCGCAAGACACAGACGACCGGACCGTGCTCGTTACCGGCGCGGCGCGCAGGCTCGGCCGCATCATCGCTCTCGATTTCGCCGGCCGCGGCTGGCGCGTGGGCGTCCACTATCGCGCCTCAGCGGCCGACGCCGCCGACCTCGTGGCGGAAATCGAACGCAAGGGTGGAAAGGCTGCCGCCTTTGCCGCCGATCTTGATCGCTTGGACACGCTTGAGCCTCTGATCGAGGCTTGCACCGCGGAGCTTAGCCCTCCCATCTGCCTCATCAACAATGCGGCCCGTTTCGAGCACGACGCGCTTGCCACGCTCGATGGCCGGGCGTGGCAGGCGCATCTCGACGTCAATCTCAGAGCGCCGATCTTCCTCACCCGGGCTTTTGCCGGGGCGCTGCCAGACGGCATGGCAGGAAACGTGATCAATGTGATCGATCAAAAAGTTCTGCGCCCCGACCCCGAATATTTCTCCTACACCATCGCCAAGGCGGCGCTGTGGACCGCTACCCAAACCATGGCTCAGGCGCTGGCCCCCCGGATCAGGGTCAATGCCATCGCGCCAGGCCCCGTGCTCAAGAACGAGGGGCAAAGCCAAGCCGCGTTCGAGCGGGAATACCGCGCGACACCGCTGCGAAAAGCCGTCGGCGCCGAGGACGTTACCGGCGCCATCCGCTTCCTGCTCGAAACGCCCTCCGTTACCGGCCAGATGATCGCGCTCGACGGCGGTCAGCACTTGGCTTGGAGGGAGGTGGGGGATAAGGGTTGATGGCGCCTCCAAGGTCTTGAAGGAGGTCACGCTTAGACCATACCTTCGCCCTAGAACCGCATGCCCCAGGCATGCGCGAAGGACTCACGATTCCATGCCGTTAGAGAACCCCGACCGCGCCGGACCCACGCTCCTTTCGCGCGTGCGCAACGCGTTGCGTGCCGCCGACACCGGTGCGCCGGTCATCGGCCGCCATGCCAAGACCGCGCCGGCGGGGCCCGGCGTCTACCGCATGACCGATGCCTCCGGCGAGGTGCTTTACGTGGGCAAGGCGCGGCACCTGAAGAAACGGGTGCAGAGCTATGCGCGCGGCGCCGGTCACAACAACCGCATCGCTCGCATGATCGCCGATACCGCAAGCATGGAATTCGTCACCACCGCGACCGAGATCGAGGCGCTTCTGCTCGAGGCCAATCTGATCAAGCGGCTGAAGCCCCGCTACAACGTGGTGCTCCGCGATGACAAGTCCTTCCCCTTCATTCTCATCGCCCGCGACCACGCGGTGCCGCAGATCCTCAAGCATCGCGGCGGGCGCGGCCGCAAGGGCGATTATTTCGGGCCGTTCGCTTCGGCCGGCGCCGTGGGGCGCACCATCAACACGCTTCAGCGCGCTTTTCTGCTGCGCTCCTGCTCCGACCCGTATTACGAAAGCCGGATCAGGCCGTGCCTGCTCTACCAGATCAAGCGCTGCAGCGCGCCGTGCACCGGGGAGATCTCCATTGCCGATTACGGCGCGCTGGTCGACGAGGCGCTCCGCTTCCTCACCGGCGAGAGCGACGAGGTGAAACTCAGGCTGCGTGCGCTGATGGACGAGGCGAGCCTGAAGCAGGACTATGAGCGGGCGGCGAGCTTTCGCGACCGGCTGACCGCGCTCAGCCACATTCAGTCGCGCCAGGGCATCAACCCGCACAGCGTGAAGGAGGCCGACGTCTTCGCCGCCCATCAAGAGGCCGGCCAGACCTGCATCCAGGTGTTCTTCTTCCGCGCCGGCAACAATTGGGGCAACCGCGCCTATTTCCCGCGCGCCGATAAGAGCGTTTCGGTCGAGGAGGTTTTGGAATCGTTCGTCGCCCAGTTCTATGACGACAAACAACCCCCAAAACTCGTCTTGCTTTCGCATGACATCTCGGGGCGCCGCCTGCTCGGCGAAGCCTTGTCGTTGCGCACCGGCCGCAAGATCGGTGTCAGCGTGCCGATGCGGGGCGAGAAGCGCGAACTGGTGGAGCATGCGCTCGTCAACGCCCGCGAGGCGCTGGCGCGGCGCCTTGCCGAGTCCTCGTCGCAGGCGGCGATCCTGGCGCGGCTTGCCGAGCTGTTCGATCTCGACGACAGTCCGGAACGGATCGAAGTCTACGACAACAGCCACATCTCCGGCACCAATCCGGTCGGCGCCATGATCGTCGCCGGCCCTGACGGCTTCGTCAAAGGGCAATACCGCAAGTTCAACATGAAGAGCGAAGATTTGGCGCCGGGCGACGATTACGCGATGATGCGCGAGATGCTGACACGCCGCTTCAGCAAGCTCGCCAAGGAGCGGGCGGACGTGAGTGGATGGGCCGCGCCCGACCTCGTGCTGATCGACGGAGGTCCGGGCCAGCTCGGTGCCGCCTACGTCGTGCTGGACGAGCTCGGCCTGTCAGAGATCAAAGTGGCGGCAATAGCCAAGGGGCCGGAGCGCAATGCCGGGCGGGAACGCATCTATCTCAGGGGCAAGGAGCCGCTGCTGTTGGAGCCGCGGGACCCCGTGCTTTATTGCCTCCAGAAGCTCAGGGACGAAGCGCACCGGTTTGCCATCGGCGCCCATCGGGCAAAACGCAAAAAGGCGATCACCGCTTCGCCGCTCGACGAGGTGCCCGGCATCGGGCCGCAACGCAAGCGCGCGCTGTTGCAGCATTTCGGCTCAGCCAAGGCGGTCAGCCGCGCCGGCACCGCCGACCTCGAGGCGGTCGCCGGCATCAGCGCAAGGATGGCGCGGACGATCTATGATCACTTCCATGAGCGCGGATAGGTCGCGGTGAACGAGCGGTCTAACATGACACAGCAAGGCTTGGCGGGGACATCGCGCGGGGGTGCGCATCCCCGTTTCGGCAGCCTGCCGAACATTCTCACCTATGGCCGCATCCTCGCCATTCCCGCTCTCGTCGCCTGCTTCTTCGTCACCGGCGATTGGGGACGCTGGGCCGCCATGTGGATCTTCATTGCCGCCGGGGTCAGCGATTTCCTCGACGGCTATTTCGCGCGCGCCTGGCAGCAGCAAAGCACCGTGGGCCGCATGCTCGATCCCATCGCCGACAAGCTGATCGTGGCGGCGGCGCTGCTCATGCTCGCCGCCGACCAGACCATCGCCGGCTGGTCGCTATGGGCCGGCGTCATCATCCTGTGCCGCGAGATCCTGGTCTCGGGCCTGCGCGAATTCCTCGGCACGCTCGCCGTCGGTGTGCCGGTGACGCGCCTCGCCAAATGGAAGACCATGGTGCAGATGGTGGCGATCGGCTTCCTGCTGGCCGGCAGCGCGGGCGACAAGATCTGGCCCTACACCACGCTGTTCGGCCTGATGTTGCTATGGATCGCCGCCATCTTCACGCTCTATACCGGCTACGATTATCTGCGCGCCGCATTCCGCCACGCCATGACCGAGGAGTAAGCGATGCGCCTCCTCTATTTCGCCTGGGTGAAGGAGAAGGCCGGGGTCGCGGCCGAAGAGATCCAGCCGCCGGAGGGGGTCGCCACCGTCGCCGAGCTGATTGTCTGGCTGAAAGCGCGCGGACCGGAATTCGCCAATGCGTTTGCCCGCGCGGAGGTGATCCGCGCGGCGATCGACCGGAGCCACGTGCGCCATGACGCCAGCATCGCGGGTGCGCGCGAGATCGCTTTTTTTCCTCCGGTCACCGGAGGCTGATTTGATCAGGGTGCAACAAGAGGATTTCGATGTCGGCGCGGAGATCGCCCGGCTAAGAGCGGACCGCACGGACATCGGCGCCATCGTCACCTTCCTCGGCACGGTGCGCGATCAGGGGGGCGCCGTCGCGGAGATGACGCTCGAACATTATTCCGGCATGACCGAAGACGAGCTGTCCCGTATCGAAGAAGAGGCGCATGCGCGCTGGCCGCTTCAGGCGAGTCTCATCGTGCATCGCTATGGATCGCTCAGGCCCGGCGACAACATCGTGCTGGTGGCGACGGCGTCGGAGCATCGCGACGCCGCCTTCGATGCCGCGAAGTTTCTCATGGATTACCTCAAGACGCGGGCGCCGTTCTGGAAGCGCGAGGACGGCCCCGGCGGTCCGCGCTGGATCGAGGCCGATGCGCGCGACGAAACCTCGATGACGCGCTGGGATAAGTCGTCCGCCGCAGAGTAAAGCGCCCGCTCTCCCCTTGGGGGAGAGCACGCGCGCCATTTGGCGCGCGGTGAGGGGTAAGCGGGCGTAAGCCTGCGTCAAAAGGATTCACCCCCTCACCCTTTCCGCCATGCGACTTGCGAGCTTCGCCGCAAGATCGCGGCGGAATGCCCTCTCCCGCAAGGGAAGAGAGGGAAGATAGGAAAGGCTACTGATTTGATTACCGATTGAGGATGCGAGCGCCGCGCGGGAGCACCCTCACATAGGGTCCCCACACGCAGACATCGCCCCAGCCGCAGACACCGCCGGCACAACTGCGCCTATATTCGCAGGAGCGGCATCTGAACACCGGCTGGCAGCCGCTGCACCGCGCGATCCGCTGACAGTCCTTCCACACCCGCACGGGCGTGATCGGCGTCTCGTGCTGAAGCGCGCCCCTCAGGTCGGGAAGCGCCCCTGCGCTCGTCTGGATCGCGGGCAGCGCCAAAAGGCAGGCCGCCAGCAGGCCGGCCAAGCCGAGCGTGAGCAATGCTTTGCGCATCGAGGCCCCCCTTGCCGCGCTTGTTTCGCGGCCGCCTCCGTCCCCGCCGCTAGAGTGCCCGTTGCCGGGCCGCGGATCAAGCGCCACTTCCTCCCTCCCCTCGATGGGGAGGGAGGCCAAGCTTGAGCGAAAGCGAAAGCTGAGCCGGGTGGGGCAAGCTACCCCCACCCCAGCGTCGCGCTTCGCCACTGCGTGGCATTGCGCGTCGCCGGACCTGCCCACAAGGGGAGGTAAGAAAGACGAACGCTGGCGGAGGCTTCAGCGGTAGAGGACGGCCGCGGCGGGCGGATGGCGGTGTTCCCAGCCGGCCCGCTCGAGCGCCGGCCGGTCATCCTCGGTAACGGGATAGCCGACGCAGAGATGGCCGATGAAAATCCAATGTTGCGGCACGTCGAGGATCGCGGCGATGCGTCGAGGGTCGAGGATCGACACCCAGCCGACGCCGATCCCTTCGGCGCGCGCCGCGAGCCAGAGCGTGTGGACGGCGATGGCCACCGAATAATCCAGCGCCTCGGGCATGGTCAGGCGGCCGAGCCCCGCCCCTTGCGCGGTCGCGCGGTCGGCGAACACGGTGATCTGGCAAGGCGCGTCGTCGAGGCCGGCGAGCTTGAGCCGCGCATAGAGCGCCGCGCGGTCTTGCGTCTGCATCTGGAGCGCGTCCTTGTTGCAGACCTCGAAACATTGGCGGATGGCGGCACGGCGCCCCTCATCCTCGACGATGACGAAGCGCCACGGCTCGGAGAGGCCGACCGAGGGCGAGAGGCAGGCGATCCCGATGAGCCGCTCGATCGTGCCCGGCGGAAGAGCCGCGCGCTTGAAGCGTCGCACGTCGCGCCGCCATTTCAGGAGATCGTAAAGCTGCTCGCGAAACGCGGGCCCGAACTCCGGCGCGCCCTCCCCCCTCTCAGCAACCGACACCTCACCCACGCGGTTCATAGGGGAGAGGTTAGCATGGATCCGATGGCAGCGGCGCAAATGGCACCGCTACCCGGCGGCGGCTCGCACTTTGGCGGGATGAGTCAGCGCCGTGAAATCGTCCATCAGCCTGCGGGTTATGTCGCCGATGGCGAATTTGTATTGGCCGATCTCGGAGACCGGCGTGACCTCGGCGGCGGTGCCGGTGATGAAGCACTCGGAGAATTCGCTCAACTCCTCCGGCATGATCGCCCGCTCGATCACTTTCAGACCGCGCTGCTTGGCAAGCCCGATCACGGCCCGGCGGGTGATGCCGTCGAGGAAGCAATCGGGAAGCGGCGTATGCAGCACGCCGTTTTGCACGAAGAAGATATTGGCGCCGGTCGCCTCGGCGATCTGGCCGCGCCAGTCGAGCATGAGCGCGTCGTTATAGCCCAAGCGCTCGGCTCGGTGCTTCTCGATGGTGCAGATCATATAGAGGCCGGTCGCCTTGCTCTTGACCGGCGCGGTGCGCGGATCGGGGCGGCGGAACTGAGCGAGGGTGAGCCTAAGCCCTTTGGCGCGCGCGGCCGGATCGAAATAGGAGCCCCAGTCCCAGGCGGCGATGGCGACATTGGTCTTGGTGTGTTGGGCGGCGACGCCCATCTGCTCGCTGCCGCGCCAGGCGATGGGGCGCACATAGGCGTCGGACAGCGTGTTGGCGCGAACCACCTCGCGCGCCGCCTTGTCGAGATCGGCGACCGTATAGGGGATCTCCAAGTCGAGAATCTCGGCCGATTCGTGCAGGCGCTGATTGTGCTCAGTCAGTTTGAAGATCTCGCCGTCATAGGCGCGCATCCCCTCGAACACCGCGCTGGCGTAATGCAGCCCATGAGTGAGCACATGGAGACGCGCATCGCCCCAGGGGATCAGCTTCCCGTTCAGCCAGATGAAGCCCTCGCGCTGATCGTAAGGGACGGCGATCATGAGCATTCCTCCGCGAACTCAGGTCAGCCGTCTTGGCGCGGCTCGACCGGGCACACCAAGCCAAAAGAGGCGCCTCTCATAGCATCTTGCAGGGCAATTGCGCGAGCGCGCGCCGAGGCGTATCTATGTCGGAAATAAGTCAACATGGCTGACATAACCGACGGTGGAATCTAAGTCAACATGACTGACCTAACCGAGACCCTGGCCCGAGGCGAAAAGCCCCTGCGCGCGAAGGCCCTTCGTGCCAAGCCGCGCGGCAATGGCGGGGCGCGAAAGCGGGCGAGCCTGCCGGAGGCCAAGCTGCTCGAATTCGCCGAGCTGCTGTTCTTCGCCTATCGCGATTTCACCCGCGACCCCGATGCCATCCTCAAGGATTTCGGCTTCGGCCGGGCGCATCACCGCGTGCTGCATTTCGTCAATCGCCACTCGGGACTGAGGGTGGCCGACCTGTTGGACATTCTCACCATCACCAAGCAGAGCCTCTCCCGCGTGCTCAAACAGCTGATCGACAAGGGCTATATCGTGCAGCAGGCGGGCAGCTCCGATCGTCGCGAGCGCCTGTTGTTCCCGACCGCCAAGGGCCGCGCGCTCGCCGAGCGGCTGTCCGCGCCTCAGTCGGTGCGGCTCGCCGCGGCGTTGAAAGCGGCGGGACCCGGGACCGAGGCTCTTTTGCGCCGCTTTCTCGAAGCCATGGTCAATGCCGAAGAACGGCCCAAAGTCTCCTCCATCATGGCGGCGTCTCCCGTCCCGCTCAAGGAGGGCGGCAAGGGGGGAGGCTCATGACCATGCCGACACCCATCAAGGTCCATAGCGGCAGTCCCGACGACAACGCGCCGCATATTCTCGTGGTCGACGACGACAGCCGCATCCGCGACCTGCTCGCCCGCTACCTCCAGGATCACGGTTTCCGCGTGACCACGGCGGTCGATGCGGCCAGCGCGCGCGCCACCATGCGCAGCCTGTCCTTCGATCTGCTCATTCTCGACGTGATGATGCCGCAGGAATCCGGCATCGATTTTGCCCGCTCGCTCAGAAGCGAGTCGCGGGTGCCGATCCTGATGCTGACCGCCCGGGCCGAGCCCGAGCAGCGCATCGAGGGGCTCGAGACCGGCGTCGACGATTATCTGGCCAAGCCGTTCGAGCCGCGCGAGCTCCTGCTTCGGGTGAGCAATGTGCTCCGCCGCGGCGGCGCTGCCCCGGCCAGCAACGAGGTCCGCATGGGCGATTTCGTCTTCCATATCTCGCGCGGCGAGCTTAAACGCGAGGGTGAGACCATTCGCCTCACCGAACGCGAGCGCGAGCTGTTGCGCTATTTCGCCCAACGGCCGGGCATGCCCGTCTCCCGCCACGAGCTGGCCAAGGGCGCCGATAGCGGCGGCGAGCGCGCGGTCGACGTGCAAATCAACCGGCTTCGGCGCAAGATCGAGCACGACCCGGCCAACCCGGTTTATCTTCAGACCGTGCGCGGCAAGGGTTACATTCTCTATCCCGAATGATGGACGCGATCGCAAAGCCCCTCACTGTTCCCCCGGCCCGCCGCCGTCCGCTGCAACGTCTGCTGGCCGCGTTCGGCGACCGCATGCCGAAGGGTCTCTATGCGCGGGCGCTGATCATCATCATCGCGCCCATGGTGCTGCTTCAGTCGGTGCTGACCTTCGTGTTCCTCGAGCGCCACTGGCAGACGGTGACGCGGCGCCTGTCGACCGTGACGGTGCAGAATATCGGCATGCTGATCGACCTCTACCAGACCAATCCGCTGGAGGCCGAGACCCTGGTGCGGTTGGCCGAGCAGAATCTGGGACTGAGGATCGGCTTCGTTCCCGGCGAAGAATTGCCGCAGGTGCGCTCCAAGCCGTTCTTCGATCTTCTCGACTCCACGCTCTCCGACGAGTTGACGCGGCAGATCGGCCGGCCGTTCTGGATCGACACCGTCGGCCGCTCCAACTTCGTCGATATTCGCGTCAAGCTCGACAATGCGGTGATGCACGTCATTGCCCGCCGCAGCCAGGCCTATGCCTCCAACTCGCAGATATTCCTGTTGTGGATGGTCGGGACCTCGCTTGTCCTGCTCACCGTGGCGATCCTGTTCCTGCGCAACCAGATCAAGCCGATCCTGCGCCTCTCGGAGGCGGCCGAGAGCTTCGGCAAGGGACGCCCTCCGCCCGAGGATTTCCGGCCCCGCGGTGCGCGCGAGGTGCGCCAGGCGGCCCATGCCTTCATCGAGATGCGCGACCGCATCGAGCGCTATGTCGAGCAGCGCACCATCATGCTGGCCGGGGTGAGCCACGATTTGCGCACGGTGTTGACGCGCTTCAAGCTGCAACTCGCGCTGTTCGAGGAAACGCCCGAACTCGAAGCCATGCACGCCGATGTCGACGAGATGCAGGCCATGCTCGAGGACTACATGGCTTTCGCCAAAGGCGATTCCGGCGAGGAGATCGTGCGCGCCGATATCGGCGAGCTTCTGGGCGAGGTGAAGAGCCAGGCGCACACCACCAAGCATATCGCCGTCGAGGTCAAGGAAGCCCCGCTGGTCGTCCCCGTGCGCCGTCACGCCTTCAAGCGGGCGATCGCCAATCTGGTCAACAATGCCGCGCGCTTCGCCGAGCACGTCAATGTCAGCGCCGCCAAGCAGAATGGGACCTTGACCGTCGCGGTCGAGGATGACGGACCCGGCATCCCCGAGGACGAGCGCGAGCAGGTGTTTCGCCCCTTCTACCGGATCGATCATGCGCGCAATCAGGATTCGGGCTCGACCGGTCTCGGCTTGGCCATCGCCCGCGACATCGCCCGCATTCATGGCGGCGACATCGCATTGAGCCGGTCCCCGCTCGGCGGATTGAAGGCTGTGCTAAAAGTCCCCGTTTGAGTTTTTAGGACCAGAACCTTGGAAGGAGAAGATTTGATGCGAGGTATGATCGTTGGGATCGCGGCGATGCTGGCTGTGTCAATTGCCGGACCGGCCTGGGCGGAGGATATGACGGAGGAAATCCAGGAAGAGGAGCAGCCCGGTTCCGAGATCGAGATCGATATGGGAGGGGGCAAAGCGCAGGTCGAACGCAAGAGCGGCGCGCCCCTGTTCGGCACCGGTGGCGGAGAACAATTGATTGCGCCAAACGACCCTGACATGCCGGAAGCAGGCGACCCCATCGACGACGCGCTGCCGGGCGAAGGACCCGAAGACCTCTCGGGTCCCGACGACGACGACAATCTTCCCGACTAGGGGGCGGACCCACACTCGGACCGAAGGCTAAGGGCTCGCTGCCGGGGCCGGCCCGGGCGGCGCGTCTTGCTTCGCCTCGCGGCTCCAGCCGCGCGGCATCAGCCCGCAGGCAAGGCGGCAAAGATCGCCGCAAGCCGTTTCGATGCCGGAGAGCATGCGTTCGCCCTTGCCGAGCCGCTTGTCGAGCGCGGCCATGGTCTTGTCGAGCGAGGGCGTGTCGTCGTCGAGCCACACCCGAAACACCTGGCCGTAGATGGCGGCGAGCCCAGCCACGCGCAGCGCGCCGCCCGGACCGTCGAGCTTGGCGCCGGCGGCTTCGAGCATCCAATATTGCGAGGCGAGCGAGGAGCAGAGAAGTGGCGCCGCCTCGCCGGGCCGGCAGCAGAGAGAGGACGCGATGCGCTTCAGCGCGGGCTTATAGGGCTGCATCGCCTCGAACCGCGTCATGACGATGTCGAACAGCCGGTCGCGCCGGCTTTGCGCTTCCCCCGCGGGCTTCGCCCTGGCGAGAGTTTCGGCGTCGAGCTCGGCCTGAAAGGCGCGAAGGATGTCCGTCTTGCAGGTGAACTCGCGCCTGAGGTCGGCGAGACTGAGATCGGCCGCGCGGGCGATGTCGGTGAGGCCGATATCGCTCCAGCGCCGCTCTTTGGCGAGATTGAGCGCCGCCTGCACCGCCTTGGAACGTTTGGAGAAATCGTCGAACATGGGCGTTACTCCTTCACTCCAAAGTGTAGGCGCTTTTGATGGCTATCGAAAGGCGCGCGTCTCATGGTTCGAGGCGCACATGCCGCGAAGGCGCTACGACGACAATTCGCGGGAGCGCTTGGCGGCGGCGGCGACGGCGCGGGTGAGAAGGTCCTGGACCCCATCCTTGCCCATGAGAACCTGGACTGCCTCCGCGGTGATCCCGTGGGGCGAGGTCACCTTCTCCCTGAGCTCTCGCGGCGAAAGGTCCGAATGCCGTAACAACGCGCCCGCGCCCTCGACCGTCGCCCTCGCCAAACGGCGCGCAAGCTCGGCATCGAGACCGGCGGCACGGCCGGCTTCGGCCAGACACTCGGCGAGCAGAAAGACATAGGCGGGCCCGCTCCCCGACACCGCCGTAATCGCATCGAGCAGGCTCTCATCGTCGATCCACATGACGTCGCCGATCGCTTCGAGCAGCATGGTGCATTCGAGCGCCTGGTCGCGGGTCACGGCTGAATTGGCGCAAGCCGCGGTCATGCTGCGCCCAATCGAGGCGGCCACGTTGGGCATGGCGCGCACGATCGGTGTGCCGGGCGGCAAATTGCGCGACAGGCTGACGAGCGTCCGGCCGGCGGCAATCGACAGAACGACACTCCCTTCGCCCATCAAAGGTTCGATCTCGGGCAGGAGTTTCTCAACGAGGTCGGGTTTTACGGCGAGCACGATGACGGAAGGCGGTGCCGGCAGATCGGGTGCGTCGCTGACCGCCATCCGATGACGGGCAGCGAGCGCCTGGACCTCGGGCGGCGGCGCCGGGTCCTGGATGAACACGGTAGCGGGATCGAGGCCTTGCCGGAGCCAACCTTCGAGCAACGCCCCGCCCATTTTTCCCGCGCCCACCAAGAGCAGCGGGCCGGCGAGGCGGAGGGTCATGCGTGTCCTTGCGTCTCGAACAGCGTGGCGGCAAGCGCATCCTCGGCCGACTTGCCCGCCCACAACACGAATTGGAAGGACTGATAATAGCGCTCGCAGGCCTCGAGCGCAGCCTTGAGAAGCGCCTCGCATTGGCCGACATGGGTGTCGGCGCCGGCCAGCAGCAAGCCATGGCGGTAGAGCAGCAGTCCATCTTCGCGCCATAGGTCGAAATGGCCGAGCCAAAGCTGCTCGTTGACCAAGGCCATCAGCCGGTAAATCTCAGCAAGACGCTGCTTGGAGACTCTGAAGTCGAAGGCGCAAGCGAGATGCAACGCCTCCAGATCGTCCCGCCAAGTGAGCGAGATGTGGTAGTCGCACCACGAGCCGGAAACGGTGAGCGTCAACTCGTCCGGCGCGCTCCGCTCGAAAGTCCAGTGATGGATGGTGGCAATATGTTCGACCATGTCGACCGGGTTGGTGAAATGGTCATAGATCGGCTGGGTCGTCGCCATACGTCTCCTCGGTGGCCCCGGCAGAGGTTCGCGTTATTGCCCGTTCGCGAATCACTTTGTGAATCAGTTATATAACGGGCGGAACGGAAGAACCAAGGCGCCCCGGCCGCGCAAGGGGGATTGGCCAAAGATAGTTGTGGATGAGGGCTTTGGCGGGGCCGTGGCTTGCGCGCGACTCGCTCCGAACGCTCCGGTCACCCCGCGGGCGAGCCGTCAAGTGTCTTATTTCTGTTGCTTCTGTCCGTCGGACTTCGCCTCGCAGGCGGCGGCGCGGGCGAGGAGCAGGTTACGCTCGCGCTCGTTTCGCGTGAGCGCCGCCGCGCGCTCGAATTCCGCGCGGGCCTCATCGAAGCGGCCGAGCTGCCGAAGCAGGTCGCCCCGCACGCTCGGTAACAGGTGGTAGGTCCTCAGCGCCGGCTCCGCCGTCAGGGCATCGACCAGATTGAGCCCCGCCTCCGGACCGAGCAACATCGCAAGCGCCACCGCGCGATTGAGTTCTATCACCGGCGATGGCGTGACCTCTCCAAGTTTCGCGTACAGTCCCACGATCCTCGCCCAGTCGGTTTGATCGGCGGTCCCTGCGCGCGCGTGGCAGGCGGCGATCGCTGCCTGTAAGACGTATGGCCCCGGGGCGCGCGCCGATGCGGCGTTCAACGCCTCTGCCCGCCCGAACGCGGCAAGACCGCGGCGAATGAGGAGCCGGTCCCAGCGAGCCCGATCCTGATCGAGCAACAGCACCGGCTCACCCGACGGCAAGGTGCGCGCCCCGAAGCGCGACGACTGGATCTCCATCAGCGCGACGAGGCCGTGAACTTCGGGCTCCTCGCGCGCGAGCTCGGCCAAGATGCGGCCAAGCCGCAACGCCTCCTGGCAAAGCTGAGGCCGCATCCAGTCCTCGCCGGCAGTCGCCGCGTAGCCTTCATTGAAGATGAGGTAGATGACCGACAGCACCGAGGATAGTCGCGCTTCGAGCTCGGCCCCGCGCGGCACTTCGAACGGCACGCGCTTGTCGCTCAGCATCCGCTTGGCGCGGACGATGCGCTGTTGGATGGTCGGCTCGGGAAGGAGGAAAGCCCGGGCGATCTCGTCGCTGGTCAGGCCGCCGAGCAGGCGCAGCGTCAACGCCGTCTGCGCCTCGGGGGACAGGATCGGGTGACAGGAGATAAAGACGAGGCGCAGGAGATCGTCGCCGAATTGGTCATCGAGGGCCTCATCCGGATCGGGTTGCGCCGTCTCCTGCTCGATTTCGCGTTCGTAGCCGAGTTCCTCAGCTTTGCGTTCGCGGAGCCTGTTGCGGCGGAAATGGTCGATCGCCTTGTGCTTGGCGGCGGTCATGAGCCAAGCGCCCGGATTGTCCGGGATGCCCGATCTGGGCCATTGCTCCAGCGCCGCGACGAGGGCGTCCTGGGCAAGTTCCTCGGCGACACCGATATCGCGCACGAGCCGCGTCAGGCCGGCGATGAGCTTCGCCTGTTCGATTCTGAAGACTGCATCGATGGCGCGGTGCGTGTCGGTAGCCGTCACGGGCTACCGACTAACGCAGTTCGGTTGGTTTGATCAAGCCGAGTGGGCTTGTTGTCACAATCGCTGGATCACTCAGCCGACCGGCAAGGTTCCGCGCCCATCTCGGCGAGTTGGCGGATCTCGGCCTCGCCCTCCCAGCCTGCCATGTGTTCCTTGTGCAGGTCCATGAAGCGGGAGGTCCATTCAATCATGTCGGCTTTCGACTTCACGTCGAAAATCGCATAACCGCCGACCACCTCCTTAGCCTCGGTGAACGGACCGTCCATGATCGTGAGCTTGCCTCCGGAAAGCCGGATGCGCGCGCCGTTCGACGTCGGCAACAGGCCCCCGGCCTCAACCATCACGCAACCCGCTTTGGCGGCGTCTTTCACCAATTGATCCATGGCCTCCATCAGGGCTTTGGGCGGAGGACCCGATCGGCTTTCGGTTGATTTGACCATCGATATGAATCGCATCGTTGCTACTCCTCTTTGCAGTGCGGATCAGCCCGGAACGCTGGCTTGCGACCCCGAGCCGGACTCGTATTTATTTCTGGGTGCCGAGGCCAATCTCGCGGAACCGATCCATGGTTTCGCTTTCGCCGAAATCTTCGAGCTCGAACAATTGGCGGACTTCGATCTCGCAGTCCTTTCCGCCGATCGTGGGATTGGGAAAGCGCCGCGTCCATTCGAGCGCCTCCGCCCGCGACTTGACTTGGATCATCGTATAGCCGGCGATGAGTTCCTTGGCCTCGGTGAAGGGTCCGTCGACGACGGTGCGCTTATCTCCGGAGTATCTGATGCGCCAGCCCTTCGCGCTCGGCTGAAGGCCGCTGCCGTCGAGCAGGACGCCGGCCTTGGCGAGTTGCTCGTGATAATCCGCCATGGCGGCAAACAGCTCCTCCGGCGGCCTGACGCCCGCCTCGGACTCCTTGGTGGCTTTGACCAGAATCATGAAACGCATAAATTGTGTCTCCTTCTCTTACCGAGCGCCGGCATCCGGCCACCGGATGCGCGCTCTATCCACACGACGAACGGCGTCCGCCGAAATCGACAGGTCGAAAACATTTTTTTTCGGCAGTTTGGAGGTGGCGCCCGCTAATCCTTGTCGCCCAAGCCCTTGAGGATGGCGGCTTCAAGCGCGGCGATGCGTTCGCTAAGGCGCTCATTCTCCTCCCGCGCCTTCTGCGCCATGGCTTTGACCGCCTCGAACTCTTCCCGCTGCACCAATTCGAGGCCATGCAGGACGCGCTCGGCCTGGGCGCGCACGATGCTGTCGATTTCCTTGCGCACGCCTTCGGCGGCGCCGGCGGCATCGGTGATGAGCTTGCCCAGCTCGTCGAAAAATCGGCCCGTGGTTTGCGTCATCTTCGGCTCTCTGCAATGCGACTATCAGATGAAGCACGATCAAGCGCAAGTGTTCCCGGGATTTGCGGTCCTTGGTGCCTTGACAGAGGCGCGGCCGGCGGTGAAGGCTCGGCCATCCTCCCCCTCAAAAGCGACCCGGCAGAGGCTCATGCAACTTCTCGTGCTCCCCTACCCGGTGATCGATCCCGTGGCGATCGAAATTGGGCCGGTCGCCATCCGCTGGTATGGCCTCGCCTACATGGCCGGCATCGTGCTCGGCTGGCTCTATGGACGCCGCCTGGTTTCCCGGCCCGAGCTCTGGGGCGGCAAACCGCCGATGACGGTCGCCCAGGCCGACGATTTCCTGCTTTGGATCACGCTCGGTATCGTGGTCGGTGGAAGGCTCGGCTTCGTGCTGTTCTACGAGCCGAGTTATTTCTGGCACAATCCGGCGGAGATCCCCGCTCTGTGGCATGGCGGCATGTCCTTTCATGGCGGCCTGCTCGGCGTCGTGCTCGCCGTCTATCTCTTCGCCCGGATCAAGGGCATCAATCCGCTCTCGCTCGGCGACATCGCTTCCGCCGCGACCCCGTTCGGCCTGTTCTTCGGCCGCGTCGCCAATTTCATCAATGCCGAGGTAGTGGGACGCGTGAGCGACGTCCCCTGGGCGATGGTCTTTCCCGGTGCGGGCGATGCCCCGCGCCATCCGAGTCAGCTCTACGAGGCGTTTCTCGAAGGCGTCGTGCTCTTTATTATTTTGCGTATCGCCACCCACCGCTACCACGTGCTGACGCGTCCGGGCACGGTGTTCGGCCTGTTCCTTGTCTTCTATGGTCTGTTCCGCAGCCTGGCCGAGTTCGTGCGCGAGCCCCATGCCGGCCATCCGCTCGATATTGGCATCCTCACGCCGGGCATCGCCTATTCCATCCCGATGATCCTGATCGGGTTGTGGCTGATCTGGCGGGCGCGGCGGCAGCCGGACATGGCCACACCGTGATGGGCGCGCAACCGAAACGCGCCGCGATCAACCCGCAGCCGCTTGCGGTGACGTTGCGCGAGCGCATTGCCCGCGAAGGGCCGATCAGCGTCCACGACTATATGGAAGCCTGCCTCGCCGATCGCCGATCAGGCTATTACACCACACGCCAGCCGATCGGGAGGGCGGGCGATTTCATCACCGCGCCTGAGATCAGCCAGGTCTTCGGCGAATTGATCGGAGCATGGTCCGCCGCCGTGTGGCAGGCCATGGGCGCACCCTCTGCCGTGATCGTCGCCGAGCTTGGGCCTGGACGCGGCACTCTGATGGGAGATGCGCTTCGCGCTTGGCGAAGCGCGCCTCAATTCCTCGCCGCCCTCTCCGTGGCCCTGGTCGAGACGAGCCCGGTTCTGGAGGCGGCGCAACGCGCGATGCTCCGCGACTCCCCTGCCCCGCTTCAGTGGTACGCGGCGCTCGAAGATGTTCCGCGCGGTCCGCTCATCCTCATCGCCAACGAGTTCATCGACGCGCTTCCGGTGCGGCAAATCGTGCGCGAGAGCGGGGTTTGGCGCGAACGGACCGTCGCCTTCGCCGATAGGGGCGGGTTCGCCTTCGGTGCCGGCGCTCCGGTCGAAGCGGAGGCGGTGCCCCCATCGCTGAAGGACATTGATGCGCCCGAGGGCACGATCATCGAGACGCGGCCCGCCGCAACAAAACTAATCGAAACTCTTGCCGGACGGGCGAACGACGCCCCCATTGCCGCGCTGATCGCCGATTACGGTCATGAAGCGAGCGGCATCGGCGATACGCTTCAGGCCGTTCATCGCCATCGCTTCGCCGATCCCCTCAGCGTACCGGGCGAAACCGACCTCACCGCCCATGTCGATTTTGCCGCGCTCAAGGAAGCGGCGCGCGCTCTCGGCCTTGCCGCCTTTGGACCCATGGCTCAAGGCGCATTTCTCCTTAAACTCGGGCTTGCGACGCGCTGCGATCGTCTGCTGCGCAGCGCAACGCCGGATCAGAAGGAAGCGATACTGTCCGGTGCGGCCCGGCTTGCCGACCCGCGCCAGATGGGGGCCTTGTTCAAGATGCTTGCGCTGCAATCGAGCGGGCTTGCCCCGCCGCCTCCCTTCGGAGACATTTAGTCCGCGATCCAACGTCAAACCATCATGATTACATCCGACAAGATGATGCTCTCGGCGCCGAGCCTCGCCTCGATCGGCGGTGTGCGCCATGGATTCTTCACGCGTCGGGGCGGCGTCTCGAGCGGCATTTACGCCTCCCTGAATTGCGGACCGGGATCGCACGACGCGGCGGAAAATGTGGGGCAGAACCGCGCGCGTGTCGCCGAATTGCTGGGGGCGGAGCCGAACCGCCTGCTTACGGTGTTTCAGAAGCACAGCGCCGATGTTGTGGTGGTCGACAAGCTCTGGAAAGCGCCGCCCGAGGCCGACGCCATCGTCACGTCGAAGCCGGGACTGGCTATCGGTATCCTGACAGCCGACTGCGCGCCGGTCCTGTTCTGCGATGGCGAGGCGCGGGTGATCGGCGCGGCGCATGCCGGTTGGCGGGGCGCGCTTTCCGGCATCATCGAGGCCACGGTCAAGGCCATGGGGAAGCTCGGGGCGCGGCCCGAACGGATGTTCGCGGCAATCGGCCCGACCATCTCCCAGAAGGCCTACGAGGTCGGCGCGGAGTTCGTGGAGCAATTTGTCGCCCGGGAGCCGGAAAGTTCCGCCTTTTTCGTCACCGATGACGGCTCGGGCGAGCCTCATTTCGACCTCGTGGGCTATGTCGGCGAACGCCTGACGCGGGCCGGCGTGGGGGACATCGCCGATCTCGGGCTTTGCACCTATTGCGAAGAAACCCGGCTCTTCTCCTATCGCCGTTCACAACATCATGGCGAAGCGGATTATGGGCGCCAAATTTCCGCCATCCTGCTCTCCTGACTCATCTTCAACATGACGCGGAATTGGCCGAAATTCGGTCCACGCTATAACTGGACGCCAGCGGGCCCGGGCAGGTAAGCTGCTGCCTCGGAGAGGGGTTGGGAGTCCCGTCACGACAGTTCTGTCGCGAGCGGTGCTGTGCGGCCAACAGAGGGAGTGTTTTGTTGGGCGCGGACACACGACACGTGCGCGGCTGGGTCGGGCGTATCGTATCCGTTGCGCTCGCCGCCTTTGCGCTTGCCCCCTTGACCGGCTGCGGCGGCGGCCCGGGTGGTCCAAGCAGCGGCGGGTTTCTGAGCGGCGCCACGACCTGGTTCGGCGGCTCGACCAAGATTGCCATTGCTCCCATCATCGGCACCACGCCTCAGGTCGCCCAGCAGCTGACCGATGCCCTGGTTGCAGCCGGCAAGGAACGCCGGCTGGCGCTGCTCGCCGACGGCGGTAAGACCAACTATACGCTGCGCGGCTATCTCGTTGCCTCGAGCGAAAAGCAGGGATCGAAAATCTCCTATATTTGGGATCTCACCGACGCCCAGGGCACGCGGGTGGCGCGCGTCTCCGGCGACGAGGTGATCGCGACCCGCGCAGGCAGCGATCCCTGGAGCGGCGTCGACACCGCCGCCATCCGCAGCATCGCCGGCAAGACCACCTCGCAACTCGCCGCAAGTCTGCCCCGGGGCGGCGGATCGGCCAGCGCCGTGGCGACCGCTTCGACAAGCAGCAGCAGCAGCAGCCCGGCGACGACGGCCTCCGCCCCCTCCCCGCGCGCGGTAAGCGCCAAATACGCCGGCGTGCTCGTTCAGCCGGTATCCGGCGCGCCGGGCGATGGGCAGAGATCCCTGACCATAGCGCTGAAGAAACGCCTCTATGCCGGCGGCGTTAAGCTTGCCAACGGCACTGCCGTGAACGTCTATATGGTAAAGGGCAACGTCAGCCTCACCGACGCGAGCGGCGGTAAGCAAAGTATTCGCATCGACTGGCAAGTGCTGGACCCCAACGGCAAGAAGCTAGGCACGGTCTCACAGCAGAATATGATCCCCCGCGGGTCGCTCAACGGTCCCTGGGGCGCCATCGCCGATGCCGCGGCCGGCGCCGCCGCCGACGGCATCATTAAGCTCCTCCCCAAATCCAGCTAGCCGTTTCATCCACAGCCTGATCTCACCGCGCGAGTTTACAGCGGCCGTAGCCGCTTGTTAAAAGCCGCTTGGTGCGGCGCGCGAGCCGGCCTTAAAGGTTAAGGAGCGATCGATGAAACTGGTTGCAGGCAACAGCAACCGCCCCCTCGCCGAGGCGATCGCAAGCCACCTCAAGACCTCCCTTTCCAAGTGTATCGTCCGCCGCTTCGCGGACATGGAGATTTTTGTCGAGGTGCAGGAGAACGTCCGCGGCGAGGACGTGTTCATCATCCAATCGACCTCCGCTCCCGCCAACGACCATCTCATGGAGCTTCTCATCATCATCGATGCGTTGCGGCGGGCTTCGGCCCGGCGCATTACCGCAGTAGTTCCCTATTTCGGTTATGCCCGGCAGGACCGGAAGCCCGGACCCCGCACGCCGATCTCGGCCAAGCTGGTCGCCAACATGATTGTCGAGGCGGGCGCCGATCGCGTGCTTACGCTCGATTTGCATGCCGGCCAGATCCAGGGCTTCT
>JACMJU010000074.1 GCA_014380485.1 Methyloceanibacter sp. | reverse complement strand
GTGGGCATCGCCGAGGAATATCGCATCGGCGGCACCTGCGTGATCCGCGGCTGCGTGCCCAAGAAGCTCTTGGTCTATGGCAGCCGTTACGGCAGCGACCTGGCCGACGCCAACGGCTTCGGTTGGACCTGCGAGGGACCGCGTTTCGACTGGCCGACCCTGATCAACAACGTGAAGCGCGAGGTCGACCGCCTGAACGGCGTCTACACGCGGACTTTGGAGGCTGCGGGCGTCGACCGGTTTCTCACCCGGGCCGCGCTCGCAAGCCCGCATGAGGTCACGCTCGCCGATCGCGATGGCGCTCTCTCGGCCAAGACCATCCTGGTGGCCACCGGGTCCCATCCCGTCATGCCGGACGTGCCGGGACGGGAGCACCTGATCGGCTCCAATGAATGTTTCGAACTCGAGCGGTTGCCCGGGAGCATGGCGATTATCGGGGCCGGCTATATCGGCATGGAATTCGCCTCGATCTTCAACGGGCTCGGCGTCGCCGTGACCGTGCTCTACCGTGGCGATCAGGTCTTGCGCGATTTCGACATGGATCTCCGCGACGGTCTCGCCGAGGCGATGCGCAATCGCGGCATTGATCTCCGCACGGGCACCGATGTGGCTGCGATCGAAACGGAGGGACAGGGCTATCGGGTCCATCTGGAACAAGGCGGGTCCATTACCGTCGATCTGGTGATGGCGGCGACCGGCCGGGCGCCGAACACTTCAGGCTTCGGACTTGGGAAACTTGACGTCGCGCTCGGCTGGAACGGCCATATCGTGGTGGACGATTTCTCCAAGTCCTCGATCGATAGTATCTATGCCGTCGGCGACGTCACCGACCGCAAGAACCTGACGCCGGTGGCCATTCACGAAGCGACCGCCTTCGCCGAGACGTTGTTCAACGGCAAGCCGACGCCCGTGGATCATAGCTTCATCCCCACCGCCGTGTTTTCGCAGCCGGAGATCGGAACGGTCGGGCTCGCGGAAGAGCAGGCCCGCGAGCTCTATCCGAATATCGACGTCTACAAGGCGCGGTTCCGGCCGCTCAAATCCACGGTCAGCGGGCGCGACGAGAAAATGCTGATGAAGCTCATCATCGACGCCGACTCGGACAAAGTGTTGGGCTGCCATGTGCTCGGGGCCGACGCCGCCGAGATCGCGCAAATGGCGGCGGTGGCGCTCAAGCTCGGCGTCACCAAAGCGCAACTCGACGCCACCATGCCGCTCCATCCGAGCGCGGCCGAGGAACTCGTGACGATGCGCCACAGATGGGAGCCGCCGGCGCCGGTGGCGGGGTCAGATGCGGCGGCTTGAGGACAAGATCGCGCTCGTCACCGGGGCGGGGGCGGGGATCGGCCGTGCCATCGCGTTCACCTTCGCGCGCGAGGGCGCCGCCGTGATCGTGGCCGACCTCGATGCGGATGCGGCCGCCGAGGTCGCCGGCGCCATCGTCAAGTCAAACGGCGCGGCCATCGCGCACGCGGTCGATGTGACTGACACGCCGCAAGTGAAGGCGCTCATGGGCGCGATCGGCAAGGCGCATGGCCGGCTCGACGTGCTCGTCAACAACGCCGGCGTGGGCGAGCGGTCGGACTTCCGCCATCTCTCCGACGATGCCTGGGACCGGGTGTGGAAGACCAATCTCGACGGGACCGTGCGTTGCGCGCGCGAGGCTTTCGATCTGCTCAAGGCCTCGGGCAAAGCGTCGATCGTCAATCTCTCCTCCATCATGGCGACCAAACATACCCGTCAGATGGCCGTTTATTCGGCGACCAAGGGCGCGGTGTCGGCGCTGTCGCGGAGTCTTGCGGTCGAGTATGCCCCCTACGGTATCCGTGTGAACACGCTGCTCCCCGGATATGTCGAGACGGCGCTGATCGGCCGTTACATTTCAAACCCGATGATCGCCAAGGCGCTGCTCACGCAAACACCGCTCCGGCGCTTCGGCACGCCCGAGGACATCGCCAATGCCGCGCTGTTCCTCGCCTCCGACGAGGCGGCCTACATCACCGGCGCCGCCCTCAATGTCGACGGCGGCATGGGCGTGACGCTCTAGCTAGACCCGCTCCCGCGACGGCGAGGGGGTGGTGGCCTTCACCTCGGGCGGCATCATGGTCTCCTCGATGATGCCGTCGACCACGGCCATGAGCGCCGCCTGCTCCGAGCCGCCGAGCGCCTTGACCGCCTCATAGCGGGCGAGCTGCCGGTCGGCGCTGGTGCCGCGCGCCACGATGGTGCGGGCATGCGTCATTTCAGCAGCGCAGCCGAAATGGTCGGCATCCTCGGCGATCAACTCGAACAACTCCTCGAGCAAGCGGGCGAAGGGGACGACCTCGCCCTTGCCGAAATCGACCATGCCCTGCTCGATGCCGTAGCGCTGCGCGCGCCAGCGATTCTCGCGAACGAGCATGGGCGGGTAATGGCGCCAGCGCTGGTTCTGCCGGCGCAGGCGGTAGAGCATGCGCAAGATGCAGAGATAGAGCGAGGCGATGGCGATGCCGTCGTCGATCAGCGGGCAGACATCGGTGATGCGCATTTCGAGCGTCGGAAAACGCGCCGAGGGGCGTAAGTCCCACCATAGCTTGGTCGCATCCTCGATCAGCCCGGCACTGACGAGAAGCTCGACGGTGCGGGCGTACTCGCTCCAGCTCGAGAATTGATGCGGGATGCCGGTGCGGGGAAGCTCGTCGAACACCGACAGGCGGTAGGATTTGAGTCCGGTCTGGGTGCCTTGCCAGAACGGCGAGGAGGTGGAGAGCGCGAGGAGATGCGGCAGGAAATAGAGGGCTTGGCCGAGGAGATCAATCCTGAGATCGTCGTCCTCGATGCCGACATGCACATGCATGCCGCAGATGATGAGCCGCCGCGCCACATGCTGGAGGTCCTCGGCCAGCACGTTGTAGCGCTCCTTGTCGGTGTGGTGCTGGCTCTGCCATTCGGCAAAGGGATGCGTCGACGAGGCGATCGGCGCGAGCCCGAATTCGTTGGCGATCTGGCCGACCGTGCTGCGCAGGTGGATCAACTGGTCGCGCGCCTCCTGCATCGACGTGCACACGCGCGTGCCGACCTCGATCTGCGAGCGCAAGAACTCGGGGCTGACCTGGCCGCGCAGAGCCTCCTCGCATTTGGCGAGAAGGGCCGGCGGCGGCTCCTGGGCGAGGTCGCGGGTGGTGCGATCGACGAGGAGATATTCCTCTTCGATGCCAATGGTGAAACTTGGTTCCTTGATCGTCATGGCGCGCATGGTGGCACAAGAAACAAGACCGGCGGTAGGTCTATGCCGGTGTCTGAAGGAAGCCGGCGAGGATCACGCCGACGAGGTAGGCCACGGAAGCGGCGGTGATGCCGATCAGGAACGTCTCCATCCCCGTCCGCCACCACGGCGTCGGCGACCAGCGGCTCCGCAGCGAGCCGATCGAGAAAAAGGTGATGCCGGTCATCGCGGTCGAGGCCCAGATCGAGCCGGGCGCGCCGAGGACGAACGGCAACAGCGGTATAGAGCCGCACACCAGAAAGGCAAGAAAGGTCGTTAGCGCCGCCCGCGCCGGCGAGCGGCTGATCGGCGGGAGCCCGTGCTCCTCGGTCATCATGGTGTCGATCCATCGGTCGCGCGTTCCGGTGATGACATCGACGGCGCTGTCGAGCGCATCGCCCGAGAAGCCCTTGGCCTGGAAGATTTGGCGGATCTCCTCGCGCTCGCCTTCGGGCGCAAGCTCGACATGCCGCTCTTCCATCCGGCGCACCTGCTCGTATTCCTCGATCTCGGCCTTGGTCCCCGAGTAGTTGGCGGCGGCCATGGAGAATCCATCGGCGAACAGATTGGCGGCGCCGAGGATGAGCAGGGCGTTGGTGGACAGTTCCGCGCCCACCACCCCCGCCACCACGGCGAAGGTGGTCACCGTGCCGTCGATACCGCCATAGACCCAATCGCGCAGATAACTGATGCGCGGCCCTTGCTGGAGGCGTTTGGCGATGTCGCGCGGGGTGTGTCCGTGCTCAAGGTGTCGCGGGTCCATGCAAGCTCCCTTGCCGTGCGTTAAGAGATATGTGGCATGCTCGAAAGAGGCAGGCAATTGCGCCTGAGCGCCTAGCCAGGGTTCTGCCAATCGCCTATATAGCGGTCACTTTTCAAGGAGAGCCTAAATGGCGCCGCGATGGAGCCCAGACAGCTGGCGCTCGAAGCCGATCGAGCAGGTCCCGGTCTATCCCGATCGGGGGGAACTCGACCAGATCGAGACGCAGCTCGCCACCTTCCCGCCGCTCGTGTTCGCGGGCGAGGCGCGGGAACTCACGGCCAAGCTCGCGGGCGTGGCCGCGGGCGAGGCATTTCTCCTTCAGGGGGGCGATTGCGCCGAGAGCTTCGCCGAGCACCGTGCCGATACCATTCGCGACTTCTTCCGGGTGTTCCTACAGATGGCGGTGGTGCTGACCTATGCCGGCGGTTCGCCGGTGGTGAAGGTCGGCCGCATCGCCGGGCAGTTCGCCAAGCCGCGCTCATCGCCGACCGAGACGCTGGACGGGGAGGCGCTGCCGAGCTATCGCGGCGACATCATCAACGACATCGCGTTCACCGAGTCGGCCCGCAAGGCCGACCCGCAGCGCCAGCTGATGGCCAAACGCCAGTCGGCCCCCACGCTCAAACAGCTGCGGGC
>JACMJU010000073.1 GCA_014380485.1 Methyloceanibacter sp. | reverse complement strand
GCGCCGCAGTGTTGAGCTGCGGCGCTTTCCAAAATGACGAGGCCGCTCAACGGAGGAGCGGCTGACAAAACTTAACGGGTCGGGATTGGTTTTTCGCCGCGGTAGTCGTAGAAGCCGCGGCCGGTTTTTTTGCCGAGCCAGCCGGCTTCGACGTATTTTACGAGCAGGGGGCAGGGGCGGTATTTGGAGTCGGCCAGACCCTCGTAGAGCACCTGCATCACCGACAAACACGTGTCGAGGCCGATGAAGTCGGCGAGTTGCAGCGGGCCCATCGGGTGGTTGGCGCCGTAGTGCATCGCCAGGTCGATCGCCTCGACGGTGCCCACGCCCTCATAGAGCGTGTAGACGGCCTCGTTGATCATCGGCAGCAGGATGCGGTTGACGATGAAGGCGGGGAAGTCTTCGGAGTTGGCGGAGAGCTTGCCCAGGCGGCGCACGATCTCGAGCGCGGTCTGGAAGGTTTCTTCTTCCGTCGCGATGCCGCGGATGAGCTCGACGAGCTGCATCAAGGGCACCGGGTTCATGAAGTGAACGCCGATGAAACGCTCCGGCCGGTCGGTCGAGGCGGCGAGGCGCGTGATCGAGATCGAGGAGGTGTTGGTCGCCACCATCGCGGTTTTGGACAGCTTGGGGCAGAGATCGCTGAAGATCTTGCGCTTGACCTGCTCGTCCTCGGTCGCCGCTTCGATGACGAATTCGGCATCCTTCATGGCATCGAGCGAATCGACCGGCTTGATACGCTTAAGGGCCTTGGTCATCTCCTCTTCGGTGAGCTTCCCGCGGGCGACGAGGCGGTGCAGGTTCGAGTCGATCAACTTGACCGCCGCGTCCAAGCGCTCGCGCGAAATGTCGGAGAGAAGTACGTCGTAGCCGGCCACCGCGCAGACATGGGCGATACCGTTGCCCATTTGCCCTGCGCCGATGACGCCAATGCGCTTTACGTCCACGGCCTTGATTCCAAGTCTGCGCGCCTCGGCAAGCGCCAAGCCGCTGTTGAGCATACGCTGCATTTTTTACCCACTACGTTCTGTGGAGACCGTAGCGGGGCAGCTGTTAACAAGCGCTGCACTGCGGGATCACCAGTTAGTAACCAGCTTTCTTCAGCTCTTCATCGAGCTCCGGAATGGCCTTGAATAAATCCGCCACCAGCCCGTAATCGGCCACCTGAAAGATCGGTGCCTCTTCATCTTTGTTAATCGCGACGATGACTTTCGAGTCCTTCATGCCAGCGAGATGCTGGATGGCGCCCGAAATGCCCACCGCAATGTAGAGCTCGGGCGCGACGACCTTGCCGGTCTGTCCCACCTGATAATCGTTCGGCACGAAGCCCGCATCGACTGCGGCGCGCGAGGCGCCCACGCCCGCCTTGAGGCGGTCGGCGATCTTGTCGAGCAGATGGAAGTTCTCGCCCGACTGCATGCCGCGGCCGCCCGAGATGATGATCTTGGCGGAGGCGAGTTCAGGGCGTTCGGACTTCGACAGCTCTTCCTTCACGTATTCGGAGAGGCCGGGATTGGCCGCGGCGGCAATGGTCTCGACCGGCGCTGCGCCCTCGCCCTCGGGCGGCTTGAACGCGGTGGTGCGAACAGTGATGACCTTTTTGCCCGCGCCGGTCTGCACGGTCTGGATCGCGTTGCCGGCATAGATGGGGCGCGTGAAAGTGTCGGCGCTCTCGACCGAGAGGATTTCGGAGATCTGCGCGACGTCGAGCATCGCGGCGACGCGCGGCATGAAATTCTTGCCGCTGGTCGTGGCAGGCGAGAGGATCGCGTCGTAGCTGCCGGCGAGACCGGCGACGAGCGCGGCGAGATTTTCCGCCAGGTGCTTTTCGTACTGTGCGTCGTCGGCGAGGAGGACCTTGGCCACGCCGTTGATCTTGGCGGCCTGGTCGGCGACGGCCTTGGCGCCTTTGCCGGCGACGAGAATGTGAACGGGCGCGCCCAGCTTGGCGGCGGCGCCGACGGTCTTGCCGGTCGAGTCCTTGAGGTGAGCGTTGTCGTGCTCGGCGACTACAAGCGTCGTCATCAGATTACCCCCGCCTCGTTCTTCAGCTTATCGACGAGCTCTTGCACCGTTTTCACTTTGACGCCGCCTTTGCGCTTGGGCGGCTCGGTGACTTTGAGAACTTTCAGGCGCGGCGCGACATCGACGCCGTAATCGCTCGCCTGCTTCTCTTCGATCGGCTTCTTCTTGGCCTTCATGATGTTGGGCAGCGAGGCGTAGCGGGGCTCGTTCAAGCGAAGGTCGGTGGTGACGATCGCGGGGCTTTTCAGCTTCACGGTCTGCAGGCCGCCATCGACTTCGCGCGTCACTTCGATGTGGCCATCGCCGATGGTGATCTTGGACGCGAACGTGCCCTGCGGCCAGCCCAGCATGGCGGCGAGCATCTGGCCGGTCTGGTTGGAATCGTCGTCGATCGCCTGCTTGCCGAGAATGATGAGGCCGGGCTTCTCGGCGTCGGCGATGGCTTTGAGGATTTTGGCGACGGCCAGCGGCTCGACGTCGTGATCGACCTTTACCAGGATGCCGCGGTCGGCGCCCATGGCGAGCGCGGTGCGGATGGTTTCAGTCGCGCCGGCGGCGCCGATCGAGACGACGATGATCTCGGTCGCCTGGCCCTTTTCCTTCAGGCGGAGGGCTTCTTCGACGGCGATCTCGTCGAAGGGATTCATGCTCATTTTGACGTTGGCGAGGTCAACGCCGGTCTGGTCGGATTTCACGCGTATTTTCACGTTGTAATCGACGACGCGTTTGACCGGCACAATGATCTTCATAGGTGGGGCGCCCCGGATCTGTTTTGCGGCAGTGCGGCGAACATACTGGAGCTGGCCAGGAAAGCCGCGCGCCAAATCGCCCCTGCGTCTTGTGCAGTGCAAAAATTAGAGGCACGGACCAAGGCTTGTCAACGAAGTGTCATGCCCTTGACGGGGCGGGAGATCATTTATCTTGGGGGCGTGGGCGTGAGGCCGCGTGCCTTCCGGGCGGTCAGTGGGCGCCTATTTTGGCGGCAGTACGTAGGGGCCGATTGCCATGAACCCGCTCTCCCCTTGTGGGAGAGCCCAAGGTTTGAGGTCCGAAGGACCGAAAAGCTTGGGTGAGGGGTGCTGGCAGCAGCGGTGAACATCGTCTCCCCTCACCTAAATTTCTCGAACCTACGGTTCTCCAAATTTAGGCTCTCCCACAAGGGGAGAGCGGGTTCATGGTCTTCAGGACAGGGTGGAAGTTTTGCGGCCGAAGAGCGGCACATCCGCTCGTTTGAACGGCGCGACCAGGGCGACTCCCGCGACGAAACCTCCGATATGGGCCCACCAGGCGGTGCCGCTTTCGTCTCCGAAATAGATGAAGAGGATCTGTGTCGCCAGCCACAAAGCGAGGACGAGATAGGCGGGGAGGGGGAGCGGGATGCGGCCCAGGATCAGCACCCAGATGCGCACGCGCGGATGCAGAATCACGTAGGCGGCGATGAGGCCCGCGATCGCACCCGAGGCGCCAACGAGGGGAATGGCGGAGCCGGGATCGGCGATGCCATGCGCGATGCCCGCCGCGATGCCGCAGATCAGATAGAAAATCAGAAACTTGAAGTGGCCCATCGCGTCCTCGACGTTGTCGCCGAAGACCCAGAGGAAGACCATGTTGCCGAGCAGGTGCCAGAAGTCGCCGTGCAGAAACATGTAGGTGATGAGCGTGATCTCAGGCGGGAGAAACTCCCAGCCGGGCGGCAGGGCGATGGTGGCGCCGCCGCTCATCAGGAGCGAAGCGGGAATGAAGCCGCCGATGGTGGCAAAGGCGCCCCAGCTCTCTTCGGTCAGCGTCTGTTGATAGATGAAGACGCCGACGTTGAGCAGAATCAGGATCAGCGTCGTGGTCTGAAACGGGATGTAGCGCAGCGTATTGCGGTCATGCAGTGGCAGAAACACGAAGCGCTCCCCTCGACGCGGGCCGCTCGGCCCAGGCGCCGCGCATCATAAGGAACCTAGGTTCCTTAATGTAGGCAAATCGCCGTTATCGCTGGTGCGTTTCGGGGTGATCATGAACCCGCTCTCCCCTTGTGGGAGAGCCCAAATATCGCAGCCCGAAGGGCGGAGAG